>NZ_JAMBDI010000029.1:0-139679 GCF_036858055.1 Pseudomonas sp. SF2
GCCACTAGACGAAGGGGACACGCTGCTGGCATTACTGCCTGCTTTCACTCCCTGCCGCGTTTCGCTGTGTGCTTTACGCTGCAAGTGGCGCGCATTCTATGGATGGTTCGTACAGGCGTCAACCCCTTTGTAGAAATTTATTTAAATCAATGACTTCCGGGTAGGTGGGGGTGCAGTTGCGGGCCGGGTTGTCGATATAGAGAGAGGGGTACCTGCACCGCCCTCTTCGCGGCTAAAGCCGCTCCCACAAGGACCGCACGAAGCCTGAGGGCGGTGCGATCCCTGTGGGAGCGGCTTTAGCCGCGAAGAGGCCAGTACAGGTATATAGCCGCTGTTCGTCCCCAGACGAACTCACTACACTCAAGGGTGTAATTCTTCTTCAATGAGGCATTAACGGTGACACCACTTCTGATCACCCTGCTCATCGTGGCGGGTATCGCGTTGCTGATCGTGATCGGCTACCTCAACAACGTGGTCGAGAACGGCAAGCTCGAGCGCGCCCGGATGAAGGTCGAACTGGCCGACCGCCTGCGCCGCTGTGGCGAAATCACCGAGACCTTCCCCGGCCAGTTCATGACCCCGGCGCTGAAGCTGCTGTTGACTCGCCTGGAGCTCAACCTCAACCAGCGCCAACTGGCAATGGACAAGCACAGCGCCGAACTCAAGGCGCGCATCGCCGAACTGGAACGGCTGATTGCCCTGGGCGGGCAGATCCCGGTAAACAACCCGCCCAATCCGATCCAGACCGAGATCAAAGCCAAGGATGTGCGCTTCCTGCTGGAGGCGCTGCACAACCAGGTGACTCGCGCCGCCCAGGAAGGCTTCCTGCCCACGCCCGAGGCCAAGCACTGGGTCAAGGAAATCCGCCATGTCCTGGTGTTGCTGCATATCGAGTTCTTCAACAACCTCGGCCAGCAGGCCCTGCAGAAGAACCAGCCGGGCCAGGCACGCCTGGCCTTCGAGCGCGGCGTGCAGTACCTGCGCAAACAGCCGGAGCCAAAGGTGTATGAAGAGCAGCTGACGTACCTGGAAAAACTGCTGGCCCGCGCCAACGCCCAGGTGCTGGACCGCATGGCTCCGGCAGAGGACGAGCAGAATGAACTGACCCAGGGGCTCAAGACCGATGAGGAAGAGACCTGGAAGAAGAAGGTGATGTACGACTGATGCTTTAACCTGTACCGGCCTCTTCGCGGCTAAAGCCGCTCCCACAGGGACCGCATCGCCTTCAGGCCTGGTGCAATCCTTGTGGGAGCGGCTTTAGCCGCGAAGAGGCCGGTACAGGCAACCAATATCAGCAGTCGGTCAGCGCCAGGAAAATCGCTGCCAACCGCTCCAGCCCCACCTGATCCGCCTCGCTGAAGCGCCCAGGCTTCGGGCTGTCCAGGTCCAGCACGCCAATCAGCCTGCCCTCCTTCACCAGCGGGATCACCAGCTCGCTGTTCGATGCACTGTCACAGGCAATATGCCCCGGAAACGCATGCACGTCCTCTACCCGCTGGGTCTGCCGGGTGGCCGCTGCCGCCCCGCACACGCCCTTTCTGAACGGGATGCGCACGCACGCCACCTGGCCCTGGAACGGGCCCAGCACCAGTTCTTCGTTGCGGTTGAGGTAGAACCCCGCCCAGTTCAGGTCGTCCACGTGGTTATAGAGGAATGCCGAAAACTGCGCGGCATTGGCGATGAAGTCACGCTCGTCGGCAAACAGCGCCTGCACTTGCGCCGCCAGCAGGTTGTAGCCGTCGAGGCCGGCGCCACTGGCATTGAGGTCGATCATTTATTTTGCTCCAGCAATTGCAGCCCGACCCAGTAGCGGGCGAACTGATAGGCACAACGGCCATTACGGTTACCGCGGCCGGTGGCCCAGCGCACGGCGAGGATGTCGAGTGCTTCACTGCGCTGCCAGGCCAACCCGGCAGATTGCGCAAGCTGGCCGATCCAGTGCTCGACCACATTCAGGAAGTGCTCCTGGGTAAAGGGGTAGAACGACAGCCACAGGCCAAAACGATCGGACAGGGCAATCTTGTCTTCCACCGCTTCGCTGGGGTGCAGTTCGCCGTCCACCCGCTTCCAGTTCTCGTTGTCGCTCTCCTTCTCCGGCACCAGGTGGCGGCGGTTGGAGGTGGCGTACAGCAGCACATTGTCCGGGGCCTGCTCCAGCGAGCCGTCGAGCACGCTCTTGAGCACCCGGTAGTCGCCCTCCCCGGCTTCGAACGACAGATCGTCGCAGAACAGGATGAAGCGCTGCGGCAGCTTCTGCAGCTGCTCGACTACACGTGGCAGGTCGGCCAGGTGGTCGCGTTCGATTTCGATCAGGCGCAGGCCGGCGCCCGCGTGCTCGGCCAACAGGGCACGTACCAGCGACGACTTGCCGGTACCGCGCGAGCCCCACAGCAGTGCATGGTTGGCCGGCATGCCGTTGATGAACTGGTGGGTGTTGCGGCCCAACTGGTCACGCTGCTGGTCGACGCCGATCAGGTCGCTGAGGCGGATGTCCAGGCTCACTTCCAGCGGCAGCAGGTAGCCGCTGCGGCCATCGCGCTGCCAGCGCGCGGCCAGGGTGGTGGCCCAGTCGATGTTCGGACGTGTTGCCGGCAACAGGGGTTCGAGGCGCGCCAGTACCGATTCGGCGCGGTCCAGGAAAGCAATCAAGCGAGCGTCCATCAGGGCTCCTGCAAATTCAGATTCGGGCTGCTGTGCCGGCCTCTTCGCGGCTAAAGCCGCTCCCACTGGTTTATCACCACCCTTGAGACCTCTGGTGTACCTGTGGGAGCGGCTTTAGCCGCGAAGAGGCCGGCACAGCCAATAGGCAATCAAGGCTGAATGTGTGACAGACCCACCAGCAGCCGGGGTTGATCGGCTATGCTTGCGCAGCGCAAGGAACGTGAAACCGGCTCGGGACTCATGGATATCAAGTTCACCAATCGCCTGTCATACAAGCAAGCCCGGTTGACAGTCCTGGTCGGCTTCATCCTGGGAACATTGCTCAGTCTCATCCAGATCGGCATCGATTATGCCAGCGAAGACGCATCCATCAACCGCGAAGTGCGCGCCTTGCTGCAAATCAGCCACAACCCGGCCTCGCGCATCGCCTACAACATCGACTCCGAGCTGGCCCTGGAGCTGACTCGCGGCCTGCTGGAGTCGCCAGCGGTCATCCGTGCGCGGCTGATCGACAACAACGAAACGGTATTGGCCGACGTCGAACGGCCGCGCCTGCAGGACCGCTACCGACCACTGAGCGACTTCCTGTTCGGCGAGCAGCGCCAGTTCAAGGAGCGCCTGTACCTCACCCACATGCCCGAAGAAGACCTCGGCACCCTGTACCTGGAGGTGGATACCTTCGCCTTCGGCAGCCGCTTCCTCGACCGCGCCGGCATCACCCTGCTCAACGGCTTCGCCCGTAGCCTGGTGCTGACCGGCATCCTCCTGGCGCTGTTCTACATGATGCTGACCAAGCCGCTGGTGACGGTGATCGGCGCGCTCAGCGGCAGCGACCCGCGCAAGCCCCGGCAAACCCGCCTGGCCTGCCCGCACGGCCACGAACACGACGAGATCGGCGTGCTGGTGAAGGTCGCCAACCAGCAGTTCGTCAGCATGGCCACCGAGATCGAGCAACGGCGCACCGCGGAAAACCGCCTGACCCAGTACCTCAACGAGCTGGAAGACATCGTCTCGGCGCGCACCAACGAGCTCAAGGCCAGCAACAGCAGCCTGAGCCTGTCCAACCAGGAGCTGGAAGAAGCCCGCCGCCGGGCGCTGGACATGGCCCAGGCGCGCGCCGCCTTCCTCGCCAACATGAGCCACGAAATCCGCACCCCGCTCAACGGCATGCTCGGCATGATCGCCCTTGCCCTGGACAGCCCGCTGCCCAGCGAGCAACGCCAGCAGCTGGCGATTGCCCACGACTCGGGCAAGGTGCTGGTGGAGTTGCTCAACGATATTCTCGACCTGTCCAAGTTCGATGCCGGCCAGCTGGAGCTGGAACGCATTCCGTTCGACATGGGCTCGATGGTCGAGGACACCGCCAACCTGCTGTCGCAAAACACCGCGCAAAGCGTGGAGCTGACCTGCCTGATCGCCCGCGACTTCCCCAGCAGCGTACTCGGCGACCCCACACGGGTGCGGCAGATCGTCAGCAACCTGCTGTCCAACGCCCTCAAGTTCACCCGTTTCGGCCGCGTGGATGTGCGCCTGACGACCATGGTCGGCGGTGTGCGCCTGGAGGTGCGCGATACCGGCATCGGCATCCCCGAAGAAGCCCAGGCACGGATCTTCCAGCCGTTCACTCAGGCCGGCGCCGGCATCACCCGCCAGTACGGCGGCACCGGCCTGGGCCTGGCGCTGACGCACAACCTGTGCAAAGCCATGCAGGGCCGCCTGCATATCAATTCCGAACCGGGCTTTGGCAGCCGCTTCAGCGCCGAGCTGCCACTGGCGGTGCACACCGAGGCGATCCCGCCGGCACCGTTGCACGGGCGCGTGGCTGCAGTGTGCGCAGCCGGCAGCGGGCTCGACGAACTGTTGCAGGACCAGCTGCCCGCCTGGGGCCTGACCTACCAGCAGCAAGACAGCAGCGCGGGGCTGGAAGCCGCTGCCATCGACCTGCTGATCACCGACCGCCTGGACCAGCTGTTCGAACTGCGCCCGGCACTGAAAACACCGATCCTGCTGGTGACCGCCTACGGCAACTTCCTGCCCAACGAGCAGTCACTGGCCCTGGCGCCGTTGCATCAGCTGGCCCGGCCACTGGCGCGTAACGCCCTGTACCAGACCCTTCGACGCACTTTGCAAGGCCATGAGCCCGAGCACCCGCTGGCCACCCCGGCCATTACCCTGGAGCAGGGCCGTGCGCGCATCCTGCTGGTGGAGGACAACCCGGTGAACCAACTGGTTGCCAAAGGCATGCTGGCCAAGCTCGGCTGCCAGGTGCAACTGGCCACCCAGGGCGCTGAAGCCCTGGAGCTACTGGAACAGGACGAATTCGACCTGGTGCTGATGGACTGCAACATGCCGGTGATGGACGGCTACGAGGCCAGCCGGCGCATCCGCCAGAGCGGCCGCTGGCCCGACCTGCCGATCGTCGCCCTCACCGCCAACGCCATGCCCGAGGAGCGCGAGCGCTGCCGGGCAGCGGGCATGAACGACTACCTGGCCAAGCCGTTCCGCCGCGAAGAGCTGCTGGCGCTGGTGGACCACTGGGTGCCCGTCAACGGCTGAGCAGGCGCTCGATGTCCGCCTCCAGGGCCTGCGGCTTGGTGGTGGGGGCGTAGCGCGTTACCTGGCCAGAGGCCGGGTCGACCAGGAACTTGGTGAAGTTCCACTTGATCTTCTGGCTGCCCAGAATGCCGGGGGCGCGCTGCTTGAGTTCGACGAACAGCGGGTGGCTGCCAGGGCCATTGACCTCGATCTTGCGGAACAGCGGGAAGCTCACGCCAAAATTGCGCTCGCAGAACTGGGCGATTTCCCGTGCATCGCCAGGCTCCTGCTTGCCGAACTGGTTGCAGGGGAAGCCCAGCACCACCAGGCCGCGCGCGCGGTAGGCCTGCCACAGTTGCTCCAGGCCCTTGTACTGCGGGGTAAAGCCGCACTGGCTGGCGGTATTGACCACCAGCAGCGCCTTGCCGGGGAAGTCGCCGAGCTTCTTGTGCTCGCCGCCCAGGGTCACGCAGGGGATGTCCAGTATCGATCCAGCCATGGTCGGGCTCCGGTCAGTCGCGCGGGCGCAGGTCGATGCACACCGAGTTGATGCAGTAGCGCAGGCCGGTCGGTGGCGGGCCGTCGGGGAACACGTGGCCCAGGTGCGCATCACAGCGGGCACAGGTGACTTCGGTGCGGATCATTCCGTGGGAGGTGTCGCGGATTTCGATCATCGCGCTTTCCTCGATGGGGGCGTAGAAGCTCGGCCAGCCACAGCCGGAGTCGAACTTGGTCTGCGCATCGAACAATGGCAGGCCGCAGCAGATGCAGTGGTAGATGCCGTCGCGGCGCTCGCTGTTGTACTTGCCGCTGAATGGCCGCTCGGTGCCCTTGAGGCGGCATACCTGGTACTGCTCGGGGTCGAGCATCGACCGCCATTGTTCCAGGGTTTTCTCGATCTTTTGCATGTAGGGACCTCGGCAGGCTGAATTTCACTGCGCACCGTCTTTTCCGGGGCGCGGGTGGCACGTATATTAGGTGGCTTCGTGTGCCAGGCGTTCAGTCTGGCACCCGCTTCCTGCCCTTTCAAACCTTTCGGCGTGGGTTGCGCGTTTTCTCATATCGGGATCCCATCATGCAGTTCAGCAAATCGAACAAGCTCGCCAATGTCTGCTACGACATTCGCGGCCCAGTGCTCAAGCACGCCAAACGCCTGGAAGAGGAAGGTCACCGTATCCTCAAGCTGAACATCGGCAACCCGGCGCCGTTTGGCTTCGAGGCGCCTGACGAAATCCTCCAGGATGTGATCCGCAACCTGCCCACCGCCCAGGGCTACAGCGACTCCAAGGGCCTGTTCAGCGCGCGCAAGGCGGTGATGCAGTACTGCCAGCAGAAGCAGATCGAAGGTGTCGGCATCGAGGACATCTACCTGGGTAACGGCGTGTCCGAGCTGATCGTCATGTCGATGCAGGCGCTGCTCAACAACGGCGACGAAGTGCTGATCCCGGCCCCCGACTACCCGCTGTGGACCGCCGCCGTGAGCCTGGCTGGCGGCAAGCCGGTGCATTACCTGTGCGACGAGCAGGCCGACTGGTTCCCCGACCTTGAGGACATCAAGGCCAAGATCACCCCGAACACCAAGGCACTGGTGATCATCAACCCGAACAACCCGACCGGCGCGGTGTACTCCAAAGAGCTGCTGCTGGGCATGCTGGAACTGGCCCGCCAGCACAACCTGGTGGTGTTCTCCGACGAGATCTACGACAAGATCCTGTACGACGAAGCCGTACACATCAGCACCGCCTCGCTGGCCCCCGACCTGCTGTGCCTGACCTTCAACGGCCTGTCCAAGTCGTACCGGGTGGCGGGCTTCCGTTCCGGCTGGCTGATCATCTCCGGGCCCAAGCACCACGCGCAAAGCTACATCGAAGGCATCGACATGCTGGCCAACATGCGCCTGTGCGCCAACGTGCCGGCCCAGCATGCCATCCAGACCGCGCTGGGCGGCTACCAGAGCATCAACGACCTGGTGCTGCCACCGGGCCGCCTGCTGGAGCAGCGCAACCGCACCTACGAGCTGCTGAACGACATCCCGGGCGTAAGCTGCGTGAAACCAATGGGTGCGCTGTATGCGTTCCCGAAGATCGACCCGAAGGTTTGCCCGATTCACAACGACGAGAAGTTCGTGCTCGACCTGCTGCTGTCGGAGAAGCTGCTGATCGTTCAGGGCACGGCGTTCAACTGGCCGTGGCCGGACCACTTCCGCGTGGTGACCTTGCCGCGGGTGGATGACCTGGAGGCGGCGATTGGCCGGATCGGCAATTTCCTGCGGACCTATTCGCAGTAAGTGATGGCCTCTTCGCGGCTAAAGCCGCTCCCACAGGTACAGCGCAGCCCTTGAGCTTTGCGCAAACCCTGTGGGAGCGGGTTTACCGCGAATGGGCTGCAAAGCAGCCCCCTGCAATCTCACAGGATGTTTCTTACATCCTGCAACGCTCTATCCCACAGCCCCCGCGCCATCCTCTGCCATACTCCGCCGTACACAGTTTGAAATAGTCGCCCGATTGAATCGGCACGGCCGGCCCCTTATATACCCCGCAGTAAGCGACAACTCATCCGTCAGGAGAACGTAACAACCATGATGCGCATTCTGTTGTTTGTAGCCACCAACCTCGCGGTGGTGCTGGTTGCAAGCATTACCCTGAGCCTGTTCGGTTTCAACGGGTTCATGGCCGCCAACGGGGTCGACCTGAACCTCAGCAGCCTGCTGGTGTTCTGCGCCGTGTTCGGCTTTGCCGGCTCCCTCGTCTCGCTGTTCATCTCCAAGTGGATGGCGAAGATGACCACCGGCACCCAGATCATCAGCCAGCCGCGCACCCGCCACGAGCAGTGGCTGTTGCAAACGGTCGAAGAACTGTCCCGTGAAGCGGGCATCAAGATGCCCGAGGTGGGTATCTTCCCGGCGTACGAGGCCAACGCCTTCGCCACCGGCTGGAACCGCAATGACGCGCTGGTGGCCGTTTCCCAGGGCCTGCTGGAGCGCTTCTCGCCCGATGAAGTGCGCGCAGTGCTGGCCCACGAGATCGGCCACGTAGCCAACGGCGACATGGTCACCCTGGCGCTGGTGCAGGGCGTGGTGAACACCTTCGTGATGTTCTTCGCGCGCATCATCGGCAACTTCGTCGACAAGGTGATCTTCAAGAACGAAGAAGGCCAGGGCATTGCCTACTACGTGGCGACCATCGTTGCCGAGTTGATCCTTGGCATTCTGGCCAGCATGATCGTGATGTGGTTCTCGCGCCGCCGCGAATACCGCGCCGACGAAGCCGGTGCACAGCTGGCCGGTACCGCAGCGATGATCGGCGCCCTGCAGCGCCTGCGCGTGGAGCAGGGCCTGCCGGTGCACATGCCCGACACCATGAAGGCATTCGGCATCAATGGCGGCCTGAAGCACGGCCTGGCCGGGCTGCTGATGAGCCACCCGCCGCTGGAAGACCGTATCGAGGCCCTGCGCCGTCGCGGTTGATCCGACCGGTAAAAACAAAGGGCGACTTCGGTCGCCCTTTTTTGTACACCTGTGCCGGCCTCTTCGCGGGTAAACCCGCTCCCACAGGTTCACCACACACCTTGAGGATTGTGCAGTACCTGTGGGAGCGGGTTCACCCGCGAAAGGGCCGGACAGGCTACACACCTGTCAGCGGCTGACCCGGTAAACCCGCTCCAACAAGCTCGATACTCCGGCCTGCGAAAACTTCGGGCTTTCCTCAATCACTTCCACAACCTCCAGCTCATCCACCTGCCACCCGGCAAACCCCTGCCGCAGCTCTTCATCCCCTACCGAAAACGGCGGCCCGCCCAGCAAAGCCTGGTCATAATCCAGGGTCACCACCAGCCCCTGGCAACCCGTCGGCAGCAAACCCGACAACAGCTGCATGTACGCCGCACGCATCTGCGTCGGCAAGGCAATCACCGCCGCCCGGTCATAAAGCCCCGCGCAGTCACCAATATCCCCTGCCTGCAACGCAAAGAAATCGCCACACCAAAGCTCCACGTCACCACTGCGCCAAACCTCGAAAGCCCCGCGCTGTTGCACTTCAGCTTCAAGCCCATGCTCGCGGAAGAAGTCCTCCACCGCCCGCCGCGACAGCTCTACACCCAATACGCGGTACCCCTGCCCAGCCAACCAGGCCAGGTCCAGGCTCTTGCCACACAGTGGCACCAGCACGCGGCTGCCCGGCGCCAGGCCAAGCGTTGGCCAATACTTCTGCAGATAGGGGTTCACCTGCGCCTGGTGAAAGCCGATCTGGTTGTCGGCCCACCGCTGCTGCCAGAACGCTGGCTCCATGATCACTCCCGATTTTTAGATGGTTTGTCGGTAAAAACTGGTTTGGATTTCGATCTGTAGTTGATCGAAGATGACTGCATCTTAACCGTCAGGACCCCGCCATGCTGCCCAGCCTGTTCATTTCCCATGGTTCTCCCATGCTTGCCCTGCAACCCGGCGCCAGCGGACCGGCGCTGGCCGGGCTGGCCAGCACCCTGCCCCGGCCAAAAGCGATCGTGGTGGTGTCGGCGCACTGGGAAAGCCGCGAGTTACTGGTCACCGGCAACGCCCAGCCAGAGACCTGGCATGACTTCCATGGCTTCCCTCCTGCTCTGTACGCGGTGCAGTACCCGGCGCCGGGCGAACCCGTCCTTGCCGGCCAGGTCAGTGAACTGTTGCAGGCAGCCGGGCTACCAGCCCGGCTGGACCCGCAGCGGCCGTTCGACCACGGCGCCTGGGTACCGCTGTCGCTGATGTACCCGGATGCGAGTATTCCGGTGGTGCAGGTTTCACTGCCCAGCCACATGGGGCCGGCGCTGCAGGTCAAGGTAGGCCAGGCGCTGGCGGGTTTGCGCGGTCAGGGCGTGCTGTTGATCGGCTCGGGCAGCATTACCCACAACCTGGGCGAACTGGACTGGCATGCCGGGCCGGATGTGATCGAGCCATGGGCACTGGCGTTCAGGGATTGGGTGGTGGAAAAGCTTCGGGCGGATGATCAGCAAGCGTTGCTGAATTATCGGCAGCAGGCGCCGTTTGCGGTGCGCAACCATCCCAGTGACGAGCATTTCCTGCCGCTGTTCTTTGCCCTGGGGGCTGGGGGCAAGTTCGGGGTGGTGCACCAAGGGTTTACCCTGGGGGCGTTGGGGATGGACATTTATCGGTTCGGCTGAAAGGCCTCTTCGCGGGTGAACCCGCTCCCACAGGGTCTCCACAGATTTCAAGGCTTGTGCTGTACCTGTGGGAGCGGGTTTACCCGCGAAAGGGCCGGCACAGGCAAAAAAAATCCCCAGCCGAGGCCGGGGATTTTTTCATTGCGCCAGGATCAATCCTCGCGGTAGCGACGCAGCTTCAGCTGCTTGCCAGCCACGCGGGTGTCCTTGAGCTTGGACAGCAGCTTCTCCAGGCCGTCTTCCGGCAACTCGACCAGGCTGAAGCTGTCGCGCACCTGGATGCGGCCGATGGCGTCACGGGCCAGGCCACCCTCGTTGAGGATCGCGCCCAGCAGGTTCTTGGCAGCGATGCCGTCACGGGCACCCAGGGCAGTACGGCAACGCACGCGGCCTTCGGCCAGCGGCAGCGGGGCACGACGCTCGCGGTCACCACGCTCTGGGCGCTCGCCACGCTCACCACGCTCGGTACGCTCGCCACGCGGGGCGAAGCTCGGCACCAGCGGCTGCTCACGCTCTACCGCGGCCAGGTCCAGCGCCTGGCCATTGGTGGCCTTGCGCAGCAGGGCGGCAGCCAGGGCACGCGCGCTGCAACCCAGGTCGTTGGTCAGGCGGTCGAACAGCTCGCCGTGGCTGGCTTCTGCTTCGGCGACCAGCGGTGCCAGGCTCGAGGTCAGCTTCTTGATGCGGGCATCCAGCACGGCCTGGGCATTCGGCAGACGGGCTTCGGCAACTTTTTGCCCGGTTACACGCTCGATCACCTGCAACATGCGGCGCTCACGCGGGGTGACCAGCAGCAGTGCACGGCCATCGCGACCGGCACGGCCGGTACGGCCGATACGGTGTACGTAGGACTCCGGGTCGTACGGCATGTCGACGTTGAACACGTGAGTGATGCGCGGTACGTCCAGGCCACGGGCAGCGACGTCGGTAGCGACAACGATGTCCAGGCGGCCATCCTTGAGCGAGTCGATCACGCGCTCACGCTGGTTCTGGGCGATGTCACCGTTCAGCGCGGCAGCCTTGTAGCCCTTGGCTTCCAGCGCGGCGGCCAGGTCCAGGGTAGCTTGCTTGGTACGCACGAAGGCGATCAGCGCGTCGAACTCTTCCACTTCCAGCAGACGCAGCACAGCCGGGATCTTCTGGTCGGCGTGGACCATCAGGTGGGCCTGCTCGATCGCAGTGACGGTCTGGGTCTTGCTCTGGATCTTGACGTGCTTGGGCTCGCGCAGGTGGCGTTCGGCGATCGAGCGGATCGACGACGGCAGGGTGGCGGAGAACAGCACGGTCTGGCGGCTGGCCGGGATTGCGTCGAAGATCACTTCGAGGTCGTCCATGAAGCCCAGCTTGAGCATCTCGTCGGCTTCGTCCAGGACCAGGTACTGCACGGTCGACAGGACTTTTTCGTCACGACGCAGGTGGTCGCACAGGCGGCCCGGGGTGGCCACGACGATTTGCGCGCCGTTGCGGATCGCACGCAACTGTGGGCCCATCGGGGCACCACCGTAGACGGCGACCACGTTCACGCCCGGCATCTGCTTGGCGTAGGTTTCGAAAGCGGTAGCAACTTGCAG
Organism: Pseudomonas sp. SF2; assembly: GCF_036858055.1. NCBI lineage: Bacteria > Pseudomonadati > Pseudomonadota > Gammaproteobacteria > Pseudomonadales > Pseudomonadaceae > Pseudomonas > Pseudomonas sp. SF2. Next base: position 11,922 of record NZ_JAMBDI010000029.1, read on the forward strand.
CGCCAACTCACGGGTTGGCGCCAGGATCAGGGCTTGCGGTTCGCGCTTGCTCACATCGATCTTGTTGAGGATCGGCAGGGCGAAGGCAGCGGTCTTGCCGGTGCCAGTCTGCGCCTGGCCGATCATGTCGTGACCGGCGAGGATGATCGGGATCGATTGTTGCTGAATGGCGGACGGCTCTTCGTAGCCGGTCGCCAGAACGGCAGCAACAATGTTCGGATTGAGATCGAGAGCGGCGAAGCCGCCGGTTTCCTGGGTCATGGGTCTGCCTCTAGGTGCATCCGCAAAGACCCATGCTCCAAAGCTGCACAAGCCATGAAAGACCGACAGGTCACCCAGGCAGCTTTGGCGGCGGGGATTTGCGAAAACGATTGAAAAAGAAAACGTGGGAAGGTCCGCCTAGCGGACGTGCAGCCGAAGCTGGACTCGGAGGGTTTGCACCACCTGATTTTGCGGTCCGCTAAAAGACCGGCGCGTACTATACCCGAAATAGTGCGCAGACGTGAGGAATATTTTCAGGGTGCAGGGCCAGTATCGGGCCATCAGCCATGCGCAGCTGAAACGATTCCTGCCTGCGATACCGCGTCGCCTGTTTCGCGGGCATGCCCGCTCCAGCAGGATACTCACCGCCCTTGGGCACTGTGATATCCCTGTGGGAGCGGGCGTGCCCGCGAAGAAGCCAACTCAGGTAGCCGGCCGAATCTCACGGATCAGCCCCTCAAGGCTATACCCCAGGCGCGGTGCCAGCGCCTCGGCCCGGGCCCGCAACCCATCCAGGTCCAGCGTCTGCTCCAGGTCCGCTGGCACCAGCAGGATCACATTGCCCTCCTTCACCGGCAGCTCCCAGTAATGCCGGTGATACAACCCGCGCAACAACGCCGCGCCCAGGGGCTTGCCGTCGTCGGTGGCCCACTGGTTGATCACCAGCCAACCACCCGGGTTCAACTTCTGCTGGCAGTTCTCCAGGAAGTTCCAGGCCAGGTGGCCCACCCCCGGTCCATGGTCGGTGTACAGGTCGACGAACAGCAGGTCGGCCTTCTCCGCCGAGGGCAACATCTCCAGGGCGTCGCCGATGCGTACATACAGCCGCGGGTCGTCGTCCAGGCCCAGGTATTCCATGGCCAGGCGCGGTACCTCCGGGCGCAGCTCTATGGCCTCGATGTCGTCCAGCGGCAGGAACTTCATGCAGGCCTGGGTCAGTGTGCCGGCCCCCAGGCCGAGAAACAGCGCGCTCTCCGGCTGTTCGTGGCACAGCGCCCCCACCAGCATGGCGCGGGTATAGTCGTACTCCAGCCAGCTGGAGTCGGCCGTGAACACGCAGCTCTGCTCGATCGCATCGCCGAATTCCAGAAAGCGGTAGTCGTCGACTTCATACACGCTGATGACGCCAAAGGCATCTTCCACCCGTGCCAGTAGCCGCTCTTCCCGTTCCGCCGCCATGCTCACCACCCACCCGCGCAAAAACGCGCATTGTCCGTCAACACCCTCGATGCAACAAGCGCAGCGCCAACTGTTACCATGGCCCATAGCCTACAACCGACAAGACCGAGCCCGAGATGAACCAACCGTGGAGCCCCGACAGCTGGCGCGCCCTGCCGATCCAGCAGCAACCGACCTACCCCGATGCCGCGCACCTGCTGAAGGTCGAACAGACCCTGGCCAGCTACCCGCCACTGGTATTCGCGGGCGAGGCACGCGAGCTGCGCCGGCAGTTCGCCGAGGTTACCGAAGGCCGCGCCTTCCTGCTGCAGGGTGGCGACTGCGCCGAGAGCTTCGCCGAGTTCTCGGCGGCGAAAATCCGCGACACCTTCAAGGTGCTACTGCAGATGGCCATCGTCATGACCTTCGCCGCCGGCTGCCCGGTGGTCAAGGTCGGACGCATGGCCGGGCAGTTCGCCAAGCCGCGCTCATCGGGCGATGAAACCATCGGCGACATCACCCTGCCTGCCTACCGTGGCGACATCGTCAACGGTATCGGCTTCGACGCGAAAAGCCGCATCCCCGACCCGGAACGCCTGCTGCAGGCGTACCACCAGGCCACTGCCAGCCTCAACCTGCTGCGCGCCTTCGCCCAGGGCGGGTTTGCCGACCTGCACCAGGTACACAAGTGGAACCTGGACTTCATCGCCAACTCGGCGCTGGCCGACAAGTACCACCAGCTGGCCAACCGCATCGACGAAACCCTGGCATTCATGCGCGCCTGCGGCCTGGACAGCGCGCCGCAGCTGCGCGAAACCAGCTTCTTCACTGCCCACGAAGCGCTGCTGCTGAATTATGAAGAAGCCTTCGTGCGCCAGGACAGCCTGACCGGCGACTACTACGACTGCTCGGCGCACATGCTGTGGATCGGCGACCGCACCCGCCAGCTGGACGGTGCCCATGTGGAGTTCCTGCGCGGCGTGCACAACCCGATCGGGGTCAAGGTTGGCCCGAGCATGAACCCCGAGGAGCTGATCCGCCTGATCGACACGCTGAACCCGACCAACGACCCCGGGCGCCTGAACCTGATCGTGCGCATGGGCGCCGGCAAGGTCGGCGACCACCTGCCGGGGCTGATCCGCACTGTCGAGCGCGAAGGGCGCAAGGTGCTGTGGAGCTCCGACCCGATGCATGGCAACACCATCAAGGCCAGCAGCGGCTACAAGACCCGCGACTTTGCACAGATCCTGGATGAGGTGAAGCAGTTCTTCCAGGTGCACCAGGCCGAAGGCAGCCATGCCGGCGGCATCCACATCGAGATGACCGGACAGAACGTCACCGAATGCATCGGCGGCGCCCGGCCAATCACCGAGGATGCGCTGTCCGACCGCTATCACACCCACTGCGACCCGCGCATGAACGCCGACCAGTCGCTGGAGCTGGCGTTCCTGATTGCCGAAACCCTCAAGCAGGTGCGGCGCTGAGCAATGCCTGGCGCAACTGGCTGCCCTCCGGGCGCGGGCAGTTCAGTTGCACCTTCTCCAGGCCCAGCCAACTGGCCAGGCGCAGCAGGTTGCCGGCCAGGGCCTGGTAACCCTCCTCGTCCAGGCCTGCGGCCTCCACATGCACGGCATGTACTGCCAGTTGCCCCTGTGCGCGCTCGGCGCGCAGGTCCACCCGCGCGCCGATGCGTTCGCGGTACAGGAACGGCAGCACGTAGTAGCCGTACACCCGTTTGTGCGCCGGGGTGTAGATTTCCAGGCGGTAGCGGAAGTCGAACAAGCGCTCGGTACGGTTGCGTTCCCAGACCAGTGAATCGAACGGCGACAACAGCGCGCTGGCCTCGATGCGCCGAGGGATACGCGGTGCGCCGGCGCAGTAGGCGAGCTGCTTCCAGCCTTGCACCTCGACCGCTTGCAGGCGGCCATCAGCCACCAGTTTCGCCAGTGCCGACCTGCCCTGCCCCGGGTCCAGGCGGAAGTAGTCGCGCAGGTCGCGCTCGGTGGCTACGCCCAGGGCGGTGGCGGCGTGCAGCATCAAGCCCTGATGCGCCTCCGCCTCGCTGGGCAATGGCTGATCGAGGATGGTCCTCGGCAGGACCCTTTCCGGTACATCGTAGAGTCGCTCGAAGCCACGCCGGCCAGCGACCGTCACCTCACCTGCGGCAAACAGCCACTCCAGCGCGTGCTTTTCCTCGCTCCAGTCCCACCAGGGGCCGGCCCGTTCTTCACGAGTGGACAGGCTGCCCGCGCCAAGGGCGCCCTGTTCGCGGACGGCGGCCAGTACCCGGGCAATCACGTCCTGGCGTTCGCGGCCAAACTGCGCGAGCTGGCGATAGATGCCACGGCCATCGGCGGCATGGGCCATGCGCCAGCGCAGCAGTGGGTACAGGCTCAGCGGCAGCAACGAGGCTTCGTGGCCCCAGTATTCGAACATCAGGCGCTGGCGGCCACGCCCCCAGGCGAGCTGGTCGAGGGTGGCAGGCGAGTAGTTGCCCAGGCGGGAGAACAGCGGCAGGTAGTGGGAGCGGATCAGGGCGTTGACCGAATCGATCTGCAACACGCCCAGGCGTTGCAGCATGCGCTTGAGTGCTGGCAGGGTCGGGGCCATTTCCGGCTGCTTGCCGAAACCTTGGGCAGAAAGGGCCAGGCGGCGGGCCTGGTTGATGGATAGCTTGAGGGGCAAGCCTGAACTCCTTGTAGTGTCTGCACTGGCCCTTTCGCGGGTGAACCCGCTCCCACAGGGATACCACTGGTCTCGGGCAATGTGGCGTTCCTGTGGGAGCGGGTTCACCCGCGAAGAGGCCAGTGATTCCACCGACAAACTTAGCCTATTTGCGCAGCGGGTCATCCCAGAAATGCCGCTCGGCCTCTTGCTGGATATCCGCCCGGCTCAACCCCAGGTCGTGCAAGGTTGCGTCACTGAGGCTGGCCAGTTCCTGACGCTGGCGGTACAGCTGCAGCCAGCGAACAGGACGCTGCAGGACTGCATGCCACAGGTGGTTCAGGGAAAAGGCAGGTTGCTGGATGCTGCTGACATGACCTTTCATCGTGAAGCCCTCCGTGTTGATGGCTCCAGTCTCCTGCCAGGCATAAGATCAATCCAACGAATGTTTCTGATGCCATGCATCTCGGAGATTGATGCAATGTCCCAGTACCAGAGCCTCGACGCGGACGTGCTGCGCACCTTCGTTGCAATCGCCGAACAAGGCGGCTTCACCCGCGCCGGCGAGGTGGTCAACCGCACCCAGTCGGCGGTGAGCATGCAGATGAAACGCCTGGAAGAAGACATCCTGCAGCGCCAGCTGTTCGAGCGCGACGGCCGCCAGGTGCGGCTGACTGCCGAAGGCCAGGTGCTGCTGGGCTATGCCCGGCGCATCCTCAAGCTGCACGGGGAAGTGTTCAACACCCTGCGCATGCCGCACATGGTCGGCGTAGTACGCATCGGCACGCCGGACGACTACGCCATGCGCTTTCTGCCGAATATCCTGTCGAGCTTTGCCCAGGCTTACCCGCTGGTGCAGGTTGAGGTGCATTGCGACTCGTCCAAGCAACTGATGCTGCGCCAGGACCTGGACCTGACCATCGTCACCCGTGAGCCGGGCAACGAGATTGGCCAGCTACTGCGCCAGGAACGCCTGGTGTGGGCCGCCGCCGAAGGCTTCTGCCCGCAGGAACAGCGCCCCATGCCGGTGGCCCTGTTCAACACCGACTGCTTCTGCCGGGCCTGGACCTGCAATGCCCTGGAAGCCCAGGGCATCGACTACCGCATCGCCTATACCAGCCCGAGCCTGGCGGCGATCTTTGCCATTGTCACCGCAGGGTTGGCGGTGACTGCGCAGCTGCAGAGCCTGATTGGCGGGAATATCCGCATTCTGGGCGAGAGCGAAGGGTTGCCGCAGTTGCCGGTGGCCAATGTGATGCTGGTGCGCAGTACCCAGCCCCCTTCGCCAATTACCGATTGCATGGCCGACTACATTGTCGAAGGGTTCAAGTAACTTGGAGCTTGCCGGCGATGGGCCGCAAGGCGGCCCCAAAATCTCAAAGCTCAAACCCGAGCATCACCGCACACCCCACCAAAAACACACAGAACATCGCCCGCAACACCTTCTCCGGCAACGCATGGGCCAACTTCACCCCCCAGCTGATGCTGAGCAAGCCCCCCACCGCCAACGGAATTCCCACCCCCCAGTCAACACTGTGGTGCACCCCATAGGTCACCAGGGTCACCAAGGTACTCGGCGCCGCCAGCGCCAGCGACAGCCCCTGCGCCACCACCTGGGTGGTACCGAACACACTGGTCAGGATCGGTGTGGCCACCACAGCCCCACCCACCCCGAACAAGCCGCCCATGGTCCCGGCAAAGCTGCCCAGCACACCCAGCCACGGCCAGGCATAGCGCAACTCGGCGCTGGGCGGCGTCACCTTCATGAACATCCGCGCCACGTTCCACACCGCCAGGGCCACCAGGAAGCCGACAAAGCCCAGGCGCATGGAGTGCGCATCCAGCCCCACCGCCCAGATCGACCCCAGCCAGGCGAACACGAAGCTGCACAGCGACAGCGGCACGGCATGGCGCAGCTCGATGCGGTTACGCTGGTGATAACGCCACAGCGCCAGCAGCACATTGGGCACTACCATCACCAGCGCCGTGCCCTGCGCCAACTGCTGGTCCAGGCCAAACAGCACGCCCAACGCCGGGATGGCGATCAGCCCGCCGCCAATGCCGAACAAGCCGCCCATGGTCCCCAGGGCTGCGCCCAGCACGATATACAACAACCACTCGATCATCAGAGCCTCATCCGCCTGTACACATAATGCGAGCATGCTAACGATTGCGGGCTGGCGGGGAAACGCATAGCAGCGCACAATGGCTGTGCGTTTCTCGCAAAAGCAAGGCAGCCATGAGCCCCGATACCCTGACCGACCAGCTAAGCCTGTTCCTCGACGTGCTGGAAACCGGCAGCTTTTCTGCCGCCGCCCGCCGCCACCCGCTGACCCCGTCCGCCGTGGCCCGGCGCATCGACAACCTGGAAAACGCCGTGGGCAGCCGCCTGTTCACCCGCAGCACCCATGCCGTGCGCGCCACCCCCGCGGGCAATGCCTTTGCCGAACGGGCCAGGCGCATCATCGAGGAACTGCGCCTGGCCCGCGCCGAAGCGGTGTCGCTGAGCAATGCCCCAGAAGGCCTGATCCGCATCGACGCCCCTGCCGCATTCGGCCGCCGCCACCTGGCTCCGGCCATCGCCGATTTCCTGGTGGCCTACCCGGGCCTGGATGTGCAACTGCGCCTGATCGACAGCTTCGTCGACCTGCAGGGCAGCCACCTGGGCGAGGTCGACCTGGTGTTGCGCGCCGGCCCCCTGGCCGACACCCGGCTGGTCGCCACGCCACTGGCCTACATGGTGCGCATCGCCTGCGCCAGCCCGGCCTACCTGGCCAGCCGCGGCATACCCACCTGCCCCAGCGAACTGCCCGGGCACGATGGTCTGGACTGGGACGGCCTGGCGCCGCCATTCGCCTGGCGCTTCAACGTGGCCGGGCAAACCCGCCTGTACCGCCCCTCACGCATGCGCATGGCCGCCAACAACGCCGAAACCCTGCTGTTCGGCGCCCTCGCCGGCTTAGGCATCGCCCACCTGCCCACCTGGCTGATCAGCGAATACCTGCTGCGCGGCGAACTGATACCGTTGTTTTGCGACGGGGGCTTGCCCGAAGCGGAAACCAGCGGTATCTACGCGCTACGCCTGGAACATGAAACGAACTCTCGCAGCCGTTTGCTGCTCGAATTCCTCAAGAGCCGCTTCAGCCCGATTCCGCCCTGGGACCTGGCCTTGCGCAGTGAACTGCACGAGTAGTGCGCGCACTAATGATCAGCGCGCCAGACTTTTCCATTGATTACCTTCAAGGACCTGCATGAACGCCGACACCCAAGCCTCCTCCTGTGACGAGCTGCTGCTGGACAACCAGGTCTGTTTCGCCCTGCATTCCACCTCGTTGCTGATGACCAAGGTCTACAAACCGCTGCTGCAGGCCCTGGGCCTGACCTACCCGCAGTACCTGGCCATGCTCGTGCTGTGGGAGCGCGACGGCCTGACCGTAGGCGAGATCAGCCAACACCTGCTGACCGACCCCGGCTCGTTGACGCCGCTGCTCAAGCGCCTGGAAAGCGAGGGCCTGCTGCAGCGCAACCGCAGCCGCGAGGACGAACGGGTGGTGCTGGTGCAACTGACCGACAAGGGCCGCGCCCTTCAGCAGCAGGCCAGGGAAGTGCCACAGTGCATCCTCAAGGCCAGTGGACGCAGCCTTGAACAGCTGCAACAGCTGCAGGCCGACTTGCTGGCGCTGCGCGAGAACCTGCAGAAAAACCTCTGACAGCTATGCTGTGCGATGGCCGTTCGGATGAGCGGTGAAGATTTATCTTGCGCGCTAACTAATTGCGCGCTAATTTAAATCCCACACCAACCCGCGCCCTCCTCCAGACGGGGAGCGCACAGCACATTAGCGAGGCTCAAGATGCAAAAGGTCACTCCGCTGTACATCGCAGAAGCAACCTCCACCGGTGGGCGCGATGGCAAATCCCGCTCCAGTGACGGCAAACTGGTTGTCAACCTGAGCACCCCCAAGGAACTGGGCGGCGCAGGCGGTGACGGCACCAACCCCGAGCAGATGTTCGCCGCCGGTTACTCGGCATGCTTCATCGGCGCCTTGAAGTTCGTGGCCGGGCAAGAGAAAAAAGCCCTGCCAGCGGATGCCTCGATCACCGCGAAGGTGGGCATCGGCCAGATTCCGGGTGGTTTCGGCCTGGACATCGACCTGCACATCAACCTGCCGGGCCTGGCCCAGGCCGATGCCGAAGGGCTGGTGGAAAAGGCGCACAAGGTGTGCCCGTACTCCAACGCCACCCGCGGCAATGTGGATGTGCGCCTGCATGTAACTGTCTGACTAAGGTGAACACGACGCGGCCTCTGTGGGAGCGGGCGCGCCCGCGAAGAATTCAACACGGTGGCTGGCACCGGCTGCGNNGGCATGCCCGCTCCCACAGGGCCCCTGCTAATTCAGTGAGTTACGTGCAGCTCAATGAGAGCAGCCTTACCGCGGCTTGAAGATCTGCAGGCATTAAAAAACCCGGCCAAGGCCGGGTTTTTTGCGTTTCACAAGAAGTATTACTTCTTGGAACGGCCTTTGAAGCTGTTGTCGCGAGTGTCGATATCGATCCACTCGTCGATCTGGATGAAGTCGGCAACCGAGATCTCGGTACCGTTCTTCAGCTTGGCAGGCTTCATGACCTTGCCCGAGGTGTCGCCGCGTGCAGCGTTCTCGGTGTAGACAACCTGGCGGCTGATGGTGGTCGGCAGTTCAACCGAAACCAGGCGGCCTTCGAAGAACACGGCTTCGCAGACGTCTTCCATGCCTTCTTCGATGTACGGCAGAACGGCTTCGATGTCCTCGGCGTTCAGTTCGTACATGGTGTAGTCGGTGGTGTCCATGAAGGTGTATTCGTCACCGTTGATGAACGACAGGGTCGCTTCTTTGCGATCCAGGATCACGTCGTCCAGCTTGTCGTCCGCACCGTAGACGGTTTCGGTCTTGTAGCCGGTCAACAGGTTCTTCAGCTTGGTCTTCATGATCGCGCTGTTACGGCCCGACTTGGTGAACTCAGCTTTTTGAACCAGCCATGGGTCGTTGTCGATCCGCAGGACGGTACCGGGTTTCAGTTCTTTACCAGTTTTCATTACGAAGTATCCGAATCTGGATGGATTTATAAAAATCGAGGCCGCGTATCATAGCGAATTTCGGTAAAAGTGTACTAGCGCTGTGGCAAGGTCCGGCTGAGCGGCCTGTCGCGCCGCCCAACGCCGGGCATGCTGCCGCAGTTCTGGCCAGTGCTGGCGGGCCGCCTGCCAGGCCTGGCCCATGTCGCTGTCCATGTTCCAGGCACGCCACAGGCCAAGCAGGGCGGCATCGGCATCGCCTGACAACCCGTGTCGATAATGCGCGAGAAACGCTTCGAGCTTTTCCCAATGGGCATTCTCGTCCTGCACGTAGATGTGCCACAGCATCGGCTGCCCGGCCCACTGCGCGCGCACGAACGAGTCTTCGCCGCGCACGGCGTTGAAATCACAGCTCCACAGCAACCGGTCGTAGTCGTCCTGGCTGACGAAAGGTAATACCTGCACGGTCAGCGCCCCTCGCTTGCGCACGCTGCCCACTTGCAGCGGCGCCTCGCCAAGCCACTGGCTGAGCCCCGCGACAACGCGCCCTTGCGGCACCAGCAAGTGACAAGGTTGCTCACCTGAGGCCATGGCATCGAGCCAGTTGCCCAGTTGCGGGTTTTCGTAGGCGAACAGCGACATCAGCAACGCCCCCGCTTCAGGGTTTACGCCAAGCCCCTGCAAGAAGGCCTGCCGTGCGCCCTGCTGGAACGCATCACGCAGTGCCAGCAGCGAGCCCTCGCGCAGCAGGCCACCGGTTTTTTCGGTAAAGCCGGGAAAGAAAAACACCTTGCGCAAGCCATTGGGCTGCGGCGAAGGCAAGCCATGGCAACCCTCCACCCAGTCCTCGGCACTGAGGTACTCAAGGTTCAGCCACAGCGGCGGCGTGGCGCGAACACGCATTGCCTCTACATAAGGTGCTGGCAACTGGCAGGCGAAGGCACCAATTACCACATCAGCCGGCGCCACCGGCAACCAGGTCACCGGCCACTGGCGCACGTCCACACCGTGCTGCCACTGCTGCTGGGCGGTGGCGTCGGCCCCTGGGCACATGGGCGTGAACGCATTGAGGTCATCCACCCACAGGCGCACTGCCAGCCCGTGCTCGGCCACCAGCTGCCGGGCCAGGCGCCAGGTCACGCCTATATCGCCGTAGTTGTCGACGACGCTGCAGAAGATGTCCCAGGTGGCTTTCATGTGCCCTGCCCTCGCCCGGCGGAAAAACCGCGCATTTTGCGCATAAATTGTCGCTGACAAAAGCACCTGCGCGGAAAAATGCCCAGACGCATGCGACAATGCACCCCGATCCACCTGCCAGGAAGCTGCCATGCCGCGCCACCGTGAACTGAAGATCGCCCTCAAGCCGTTGCCGTTGATCCTGTGCGTTGCCTTTGGCCTGTGGCTGGGCGCCGTGGCCATCGCCGCCAGCCTGTGGCTGGCCCTGCAACTGTGGCCACAGCAGGTACAGCCACTGGCCCAGGCCGTGGCCCCCAGCGCGTACCGGCCTGCCACGCCGCCAGCGCCAGCCCCTGTGGCGGATGCCCAGGCGGAGATGTTCGAACGCTACAAGGACATCCTGCACAAGCAGGAACTGCAACAGGCCGCCGAGGCCGCCCAGGGCAACCCGCGCAACCTCAACAGCCCCAAGTGCCAGTTCTGGCTGCAGCAGAACCGCACTGCGCCTACCGACAAAAGCCAGGCCAACGTGCTGGAGTTCTGTTACTGACCATGAACAAGCCCCACCTGCTGGCGCAGATCGTCGCCACCCTCGAGCATGACCTGGATGTGCTGACCCGCGCGGCGCAAACCGCGTACGAAGCCGCCACTGCTGAAGAGAACATCGCCGAGAACAAGTATGACACCCTTGGCCTGGAAGCCTCGTACCTGGCCACCGGCCAGGCCCGCCGCAGCGCCGAGATTCGCATGGCACTGCAGACTTACCAGCAACTGCTGCTGCGCGATTATGACCCGGCGCGTGGGGTGCAGATCAGCAACCTGGTAACCCTGGAAGACGAGGATGGCAGCCAGCGCCGGTTGTTCCTTGGGCCTGAGGCGGCGGGGCTGAAGATTGGCGAGGGGGCCGGGCTGGTGACGGTGATTACCCCGCGCTCGCCGCTGGGGCAGCAGTTGCTCGGCAAGAAGGTTGATGATGAGGTGAGCCTGGGGGCACAGGCACTATTCATAGTCGATGTTGCCTGACCGGGCCCAATCGCCGGCAATACACATCTAAAGGGTTTGCAAGGCATCGAACCGCCGCGCCAACCCCTGCTCGGCAAACTGCTCCACCACAAAGTCGATAAACGTCCGGGTCTTGCCCGGCAGCAGCTTGTGCTCGGCGAAATACAGGCTGATATACCCATCGTCCACATACCAGTCCGGCAGCACCCGCCGCAGCCGCCCGCCCTCCAGGTACGGCACGGCAAACGGCAGGCTCACCAGGGCAATCCCCAAGCCCTGCTCGGCCACCGCGCAAGCCGCATCCGAATCGCTCATGGTCATCGCCTGGCGCAACTGCAAAGGCTGCTGCACCTGCCAGCGGCTGGTCAACGGCCATGAGCGCACCCGCCCGGTCTGCGGCGAGCGGATCAGGATACCGTCATGCCGTTGCAATACCTGCGGGTCGTCAATCGGCGCGTGTCGCCCCAGGTACGCCGGCGCCGCCACCAGCACCCGGTGCGCCGGGGTCAGCTTGCGCGCCACCACCCCTGGCGGCAGTTCGAAGCCACCGCCAATCGCCGCATCGAAGCCCTGGCCGATCAGGTCGACCTGACGGTTGTCGAAATGCCAGTCCGGGGTAATGGCCGGGTAGCGACGCAGGAACTCACCCAGCAAGGGCAAAACATACAAGCGCCCGAATACCGTGCCCATGCTCACCCGCAACAACCCGGCCGGCTGGCCTTCGCTGCTGGCCAGGTTAGCCACGGCGTACTGGATGGTGCGGAAGCTGTCACTGACCTCCCCCAGAAATCGCTGCCCCGCTTCGGTCAGGGTCAGCTTGCGGGTACTACGCTGGAACAACCGCACCCCCAGGCGTGCTTCCAGCTGGGCAACATGCTTGCCCACGGCAGCCGGGGTAATGCTGAGGCGCCTGGCGGCCTCGGCAAAACTGCCGACCTCGGCACTGCGGATGAAGCATTCCAACGCGTTGAACGATTCCGTGGCCATGATTAGCAACCAAAGGTTTACTCTGCTAATAGTGATTGCCATCTTATCAGCAGGTAATCAAGCGCCGATACTGCGCCCATCCAAGGCATTCCGGCCTGGCTTCCAGCAGGAGATCAGCATGTCCAAACAACACACCCTCGAAGGCAAAGTCGCCCTGGTACAGGGCGGTTCCCGCGGCATCGGTGCAGCCATCGTGCGACGCCTGGCCCGCGAAGGCGCACAGGTGGCCTTCACCTATGTCAGCTCCGCCGGCCCGGCGCAGGCGCTGGTTCAGGAAATTACCGACAACGGCGGCAAAGCCCTGGCCCTGCGGGCCGACAGTGCCGACGCGGCAGCCGTGCAACTGGCTGTGGATGACACCGTGAAGGCCTTCGGCCGACTGGATATCCTGGTCAACAACGCCGGTGTACTGGCGGTAGCGCCGGTGACCGAATTCGACCTGGCCGACTTCGACCACATGCTGGCGGTGAACGTGCGCAGCGTATTCGTCGCCAGCCAGGCCGCGGCCCGCTACATGGGCCAAGGCGGGCGCATCATCAACATTGGCAGCACCAACGCCGAGCGCATGCCGTTTGCCGGTGGCGCCCCCTATGCCATGAGCAAGTCGGCGCTGGTCGGCCTGACCCGCGGCATGGCCCGTGACCTGGGGCCGAAGGGCATTACCGTGAACAACGTTCAGCCAGGGCCGGTGGACACCGACATGAACCCGGCCAGCGGCGAGTTCGCTGACAGCCTGATCCCGCTGATGGCGATCGGGCGGTATGGCGAGGCGGATGAGATTGCCAGCTTCGTGGCTTACCTGGCGGGGCCTGAGGCGGGGTATGTCACTGGGGCCAGCCTGACGGTCGATGGCGGGTTTGCTGCCTGATTGAAGGGTTGCGTGTTCCGGCCTCTTCGCGGGCGCGCCCGCTCCCACAGGTACTGCGCGATCCCTGTGGGAGCGGGCATGCCCGCGAATAGGCCGGCACAGGCTCTGCCACACAATGCATTGATGTAGTGCCCGACACTTTCCGATAATCCCCCCTTTACTCCTGCCCGCCACGAGAACTGCATGAACACCCCCACGCTCAGCCGTGCCCTGATCCTGCTGATGGCCACCGCCACCGGCCTGGCCGTAGCCAGTAACTATTACGCGCAACCGCTGCTGCACAGCATTGCCCAGCAGTTCGGCCTGAGCACCGCCAGTGCCGGCAGCATCGTCATTGCCGCGCAGCTCAGCTATGGCGCCGGCCTGTTGCTGCTGGCGCCGCTGGGCGACCTGTTCGAGCAGCGCCGGCTGATCACCGTAATGACCGCCATTTCCACCCTGGGCCTGGTCATCAGTGCCTGCGCACCGAGCCTGCCCTGGCTGATCCTTGGCACGGCGCTGACCGGGCTGTTCTCGGTAGTGGCGCAAATCCTCGTGCCCATGGCCGCGAGCCTCAGCGAGCCACACCAGCGCGGGCGCGCGGTCGGCACGCTGATGAGCGGCCTGCTGCTGGGCATCCTGCTGGCGCGTACCGCCGCCGGCTTCATGGCCGAGCTCGGTGGCTGGCGCAGCATCTACGTGCTGGCCGCGGTGCTGATGGCCATCACCGCCGTGGCGCTGCACCGCAGCCTGCCGCAACACCACAGCCATGCCGGGCTGAAATACCCGGCGCTGATCGGCTCGGTGTTCCGCCTGTTCTTCGAAGAACCGGTGCTGCGCCTGCGCTCGCTACTCGGCCTGCTGGCGTTCAGCCTGTTCGCCCTGTTCTGGACGCCACTGGCGTTCCTGCTGGCGAAAGGCCCGTACCACTATTCGGACGCAGTGATAGGCCTGTTCGGCCTGGCCGGTGCAGCGGGTGCGCTGTCGGCCAACTGGGCCGGGCGCCTGGCCGACCGTGGCAAGGGCTCGCTGGGTACCACCGTGGGGCTGGTGGTGTTGCTGCTGTCATGGGTCCCGCTGGGCTATGCCGAGCAGTCCTTGCCGGCCTTGCTGCTGGGCGTGCTGATGCTCGACCTGGCGGTGCAGCTGGTGCACGTGAGCAACCAGAATGCAGTGATTGCCCTGCGGCCCGAGGCGCGCACGCGGCTGAATGCCGGGTATATCACCTGCTACTTCATTGGCGGGGCATTGGGGTCATTGCTGGGCACGCAGTTGTTCCAGCGCCAGGGCTGGATGGGGATTGTGGTGGCCGGGTTGGTGATTGGCGGGCTGGCGTTGCTGGCCTGGGGGTTGGCGGAGCATAAGCGCAAGAACGCTTTGCAAGCGGCCTGAAATTTTTTATTGGATTCTTCGCGGGCGTGCCCGCGAAGAGGCCCTTAGCCATGGCGACAATGCACCGCACGACCCTCCGTCGCATGGCCGTTGACTTGCCCGCCTGGGCAGCGCTCAGTAGGCGCTGGTCAATGCCCTTTCCCTGACAGGACGACGTTATGACAAGACTCACGGTGCAATCCGGCGATTTCTTGCAAGGTGAAGGCGAGTATCGCAACGGATCGCTCACACTCAAGACCCCGCGCAGCCCCTCCCCGGGCGAGCGGATTTCTCTGGCACGCATCAGCGACCTCCGGCTTGCCAGCCTGGAATCCAGCCGTAGCCTGGGCAGTGCCCTGGGCTGGGGCATGGCCGGGGCCCTGGTAGCCGGGCCGGTGGGGTTGCTGGCCGGGCTGTGGCTGGGTGGCAAGGAAGAACAAGCTACCTTCCTGGCTACCTTCAAGGATGGGCGCAAGCTCATGGCCATTACCGATGGCAAGACCTGGTCGAAGATCGATGACAACTGGCGGCAGCACAAGCGGCCGGCCAACCAAGACTGAATATCACCGGGCCTGGATCGTTTTATGTTGAAGGCGGCTGTAAGATGCCGCCTTTTTCATGGCCTGTGCCGGCCTCTTCGCGGGTAAACCCGCTCCCACAGGAAAATCACTATCCTCAGGTGCAGTGATATCCCTGTGGGAGCGGGTTTACCCGCGAAGAGACCGGCACAGGTGTGCGCATCCAGGAGCCCCACCGCATGCCCCCGCGTCACCCTCGCCTGCCCCTGAGCCTGCTCAGCCTGGGCCTGGCCCTGCATTGCCCTCATGTGCTTGCCGAAGACAGCGTGTTACTGGCCCCGCTGCAGGTGTCCGACACCTACGCCAACGACGGCTACCAGGCACGCCAGGCAGCAGTAGGTGGCTTCCAGCCCGCGCCCCTGCTCGACACCCCTGCTTCGGTCAGCGTGTTCAGCCAGCAACTGCTGGAAGACCGCCAGGTGCGCAAGCTCAGCGAAGTGCTGCAAAGCGACGCCTCGGTGGGCGAAAGCTACGCCCCCATCGGTTACTACGAAAACTTCAACGTGCGCGGCTTCGAGCTGAATGCCGCCAGCAGCTACCGCATCAATGGCCAGACCATCGCCGGCGAGCAGAACGTAGCACTGGAGAACAAGCAGCAGGTGGAGCTGCTCAAGGGCCTGTCCGGGCTGCAGAGCGGCGTGTCGGAGCCGGGCGGTTTGGTCAACTACGTGACCAAGCGCGCCGAAGACGTGCGCAGTATCACGGTTTCGACCAACGAACAGGGCGAACGCTACCTGGCCACCGACCTGGGCGGCTGGTTCGGCAGCGAGCGGCAGTTCGGCCTGCGCGCCAACCTGGCCCATGAAGACATCCGCTCCTATGTCGACCATGCCGATGGCAAGCGCGACTTCGCCTCGCTGGCCTTCGACTGGCAGATCAACCCGGATGCCACCCTGCAACTGGATGCCGAATACCAGCACCGCGAACAGCGCTCGGTACCCGGTTACCAGTTGCTCGGTGGCAGCGAAGTGCCCCACGGCATCGACCCGGACGACCGCCTGGCCTACCAGCACTGGGCCAAGCCGGTGCAGAACGATTCGCTGAACCTGGGCGGGCGCTTCGAGTACCGTTTCAACGAGGCCTGGACCGGGACCTTGAGTGCCTCGCGCAGCAAGGTGGTTATCGATGACTACAGCTCGTTTGCCTGGGGCTCGAGCGAAGGCGCGTTCTTCGGCAGCAATGGCGACTACGACATTTACGACTTCCGCAGCCCCGACGACACCCGCCGCACCGACGAGGCTCAGGCCATGCTCAATGGGCGTTTCGATGCGCTGGGGGTAGGGCATGAGCTGACCGTGGGCACCAGTGCACAGCGGCGCACGCTGGATCAGCGCCCCAGCTATATGGAATGGATAGGCACAGGCAACATCCACACCGGCGCGCCGGCCTTTGATCCATCCGACAACCCCATCAGGTCTAGCGAACGTCGCCTGGACAGCCGCCAGTACGGCCTGTTCGTCAGCGACCGTATCAGCTTCAACGAGCAATGGCAGACCTTACTGGGCGCTCGTGAAGTGCGCCTGGATGAAAGCACCTGGGACGAAAACGGGGTGGCCGGCCGCCATACCCGGCAGTACGAATTGCTGCCCAATGCCGCGCTCATCTACAAGCCGCAACCGGATACCACCTTGTACGCCAGCTACGCCAAAGGCCTTTCAGCCGGCGGCACGGCCCCCTGGTTTGCCAGCAACGCAGCCGAAATCCTCGCACCGACGACCTCGCACCAAGTGGAACTGGGCCTCAAGCACGACTGGCAAGGGCTGAGCTTCAGCGCCGCACTGTTCCAGATCCGCCAGGCATACCAGTACGCCCGCCCGGACGGCGCCGACAAATTCACCTACGTGCAGCAAGGCCAGCAGAAGAACACCGGCCTGGAGCTGGGCGCCAGCGGCTGGGTAACCTCGAACCTGCAGGTGCAAGCCAGCGCTGCGGCGATTCGGGCGCGGGTGCAGAACAGCGGTACCGATGCCTATGAAGGCCACCAGGCGATCAACGTGCCCAGGTTCCGGGCGGCGCTGCAGGCGGAATACACCCTGCCGGTGCCGGGGCTGGCACTGCTGGGCGGGGCGCGCTACAGCGCCAGCAAGTATGCGAACCAGGCGGGGGGCGTGGAGGTTGGCGGGTATACGGTGTTCGATGTGGGTAGCCGCTACCGCACGCGCATCGGGGGGTATGACACGGTGCTGCGGCTGACTGTGGATAACGTGTTCGACAAGCGTTACTGGCGCGATGTGGGGGATTACCTGGGGGATAACTACCTGTTCCAGGGAGCGCCGCGGACGGCTCGGCTGTCGGCTTCGGTCAGCTTCTAGATTTTTTGGGGCGCCTGTGGGAGCGGGCGCGTCGAGGCGTCGAACCGCCGCGAACACCGGCGCAGCCGGTGCCATAGATCGCGTCGCTTTCTTCGCGGGCGTGCCCGCTCCCACAGGGATCGCGCCAGCCCAGAAAAATGAGACCAAAAGGCCCTGAAAACAAAAAGCCCCCGGCTTTTCAGCTCGGGGGCTCTTCGTAGAATGTGGCGGTGAAGAAGGGATTTGAACCCTTGATACGATTTCTCGTATACACACTTTCCAGGCGTGCTCCTTCGACCACTCGGACACTTCACCGTTTCTCTTCAAGCCTTGCAGCCTGTCGAGGTGCGCTAATTTAGTGAAAGACATTCCCTTTGGCAAGCATTTTTTTCAATTTTTTCATGCATTTGCATTTGAGCCCCGGCGTACGCTGACCGACCGGTCAGCCTTACTGCTTTACCTCGCCCCCGGCGCTGGGTAACGTCGTCGCCACGCCAACAAAAGGACTCTGCCATGAGCGAGCTGATTACCTACCACGCCGAAGACGGCATCGTTACCCTGACCCTGAACAACGGCAAGGTCAACGCCATCTCGCCAGACGTCATCGCTGCCTTCAACGCCGCGCTCGACCGCGCCACCGAAGAGCGCGCAGTGGTGATCATCACCGGGCAGCCAGGCATCTTGTCAGGCGGCTACGACCTCAAGGTGATGACCAGCGGCCCCAAGGAGGCGATCAGCCTGGTCACCGCCGGCTCCACCCTCGCCCGCCGCCTGCTGTCGCACCCGTTCCCGGTGGTGGTCGCCTGCCCGGGCAACGCCGTGGCCAAGGGTGCCTTCCTGCTGCTGTCTGGCGACTACCGCATTGGCGTCGAAGGGCCATACAAGGTGTGCCTGAACGAAGTGCAGATCGGCATGACCATGCACCATGCCGGCATCGAGCTGGCCCGCGACCGCCTGCGCCGCTCGGCCTTCCACCGCTCGGTGATCAATGCCGAGGTGTTTGACCCGCAGGGTGCGGTGGATGCCGGCTTCCTCGACAAGGTGGTGCCGGCCGAGCAGTTGCAGGATGCGGCACTGGCGGCGGCGCGAGAGCTGAAGAAGCTGAACATGCTGGCGCACAAGAACACCAAGCTGAAGGTGCGCAAAGGGTTGCTGGAAGCGCTGGACAAGGCGATCGAGCTGGACCAGCAGCATATGGGCTAGCCGGACCGGCCTCTTCGCGGGTAAACCCGCTCCCTCAGAAGTCTCGCTTCACCTGTGGGAGCGGGTTTACCCGCGAAGAGGCCGGAACAGGCTTACACCAGGGTTTGCCCCGACCAGTGCACATCCGTACACTGCCCGGCGACTGTCTGGTGTGAGTCGTACCATGCTTTATTCACTGCGCATGTTCCTGCTGGCGCTGCATTTCCTTGTGGTTGGTGCCCTGGGCCTGGTCATTGGCCTGTGCCGCCCCTTCAACCCCGACAACAGCCGCGTGTTCGCCCGCCTCTACAGCTTGCCGGCCACCTGGCTGATGCGAATCAGGGTCAAGGCCGAAGTCGGCCCGCTGTGGGACCAGCCGCCCGGCTGCGTGATCGTCGCCAACCACCAGTCCAACTTCGACCTGTTCGTGCTGGGCCAGGTGGTACCGCAACGCACCGTGGCCATCGGCAAGAAGAGCCTGGGCTGGATCCCGCTGTTCGGCCAGTTGTTCTGGCTGGGCGGCAATGTACTGGTCGACCGCAAGAACGCCTACCAGGCACGCAAGGCCATGCAGAAGACCACCCGGGTACTGCAGGACGACACCTCGATCTGGATTTTCCCCGAAGGCACACGCAATGCCGGCGAGCATCTGATGGCATTCAAGAAAGGCGCCTTTCACATGGCCATCGAGGCTGGCGTGCCAATCGTGCCGGTGTGCGTCAGCCGCTATGCAGGGCGCCTGAGCCTGAACAGCTGGCGCCAGCGCACGGTAATCGTGCGCTCGCTGCCACCGATCGCAACGGCGGGCATGACCCTGCAGGACCTGCCGGCGCTGATCGAACAGTGCCGGGGGCAGATGCAGCAATGCATCGACCGCATGGAAGGGGAACTGGCCAAGCACTAGGTTGCTCTTGAGCCCACTACGGCCCAAGCTGTAACCCGTGTCCAACCGGAATAAGCGAACAACCATGGGTCGAGTCGTGGCATCGGCGGTTTACAGCGCCGGCAGAAAGGTCACCAACATCAGCATCGATGAAGGCAGCGAATGGGCGCGCAAGCCGGGGCACTTCGTGTGGATCGGCCTGGAAGAGCCCAACGCCGAGGAACTGGCCAACCTGCAGTGCCAGTTCAACCTGCACGAACTGGCCATCGAAGATGCCCTGGAGAAGCACAGCCGGCCCAAGCTGGAAACCTTCGGCGACGCCCTGTTCATCGTCACCTACTCGCCGGTGCGCCACGAAGGCAAGCTGGAGTTCATCGAAACCCACATCTTCGCCGGCAACGGCTACATCATCACCTGCCGCAACGGCCACTCCAAGTCCTACGCCCTGGTGCGCCAGCGCTGCGAGGCGCGGCCGTTGCTGCTGGAGCACGGCGAAGACTTCGTGTTGTACGCCCTGCTCGACTTTGTCACCGAGAACTACCAGCCGGTCAGCGAGGCCATTCATGGCGAGATCGAAGAGCTGGAGCAAAGCGTGCTTGGCGGCTCGCTGCAGGAAGACGATATCCGCCGCCTGCACAGCTTGCGCCGCGACATCCTGCGCCTGCGGCGCTACGTGGCGCCGATGGTCGAGGTGAGCGAGGAACTGCAGCGCCTGAGCTTCCCGTTCATCGACAAGAACATGCGCCCGTACTTCCGTGATGTGCAGATCCACGTGACGCGGCAGATGGAAGACCTGGCCGGCATCCGTGACATCGCCAGCCAGACCATCGAGATCGGCATGCTGCTGGAGTCGTCACGGCAGAGCATCGTGCAGCGCAAGTTCGCGGCCTGGGCAGCGATCCTGGCGTTCCCCACGGCAATTGCCGGGATTTACGGGATGAACTTCCAGAACATGCCGGAGCTGGGGTGGCACTATGGGTATTTCGGGGTGCTGGGGTTGATTGCGATGGGGTGTTCGGGGTTGTATGCCAGCTTCAAGAAGTCTGGCTGGCTTTGAGATTGCCGGGGCCGCTCTGCGGCCCCGCGCTCTCACGCCGCGTCGTGCTTGCTCACCGGCTGCTGGATAAACCGCAACATCCACTCCCCCACCAGGTCGCCCTGGTGCTCGGTGGCCAGGCTGGCCACGGCCTTGTGGTACACCTCATCACCCAGATGCTCCTGGCGCGCATCGAGCAACGCGCGGGAGTAGTCATGCACGAACTCCGGGTGCCCCTGGAAGCACAGCACCTGGTCACGAATGTGGTACGCCGCGTTCGGGCAGAAATCGCTGGAGGCAATCACCGTGGCGCCTTCCGGCAGCTCGGTCACCTGGTCCTGGTGACTGATCAGCAAGGTCAGCTCCGAAACCTCCGGGTCCATCCACGGCGCATGGGCCGCCAGCGAATAGCGGTGGATACCCACGCCCCAACCCTGCTCGGCACGTTCGGCCTTGCCACCCAGGGTCAACGCCAGCAACTGATGACCGAAACATACCCCCAGCAGCTTCTCGCCACGCTCGTATAGCTTCAGCAGATAGGCCTTGAGGGTCTGGATCCATGGGTCGGTACCGAACGAATCGGCCTTGCTGCCCGTCACCAGGTAGGCATCGAACACTTCGTCGTCGGCGGGGTAATCGCCGTTCATCACGTTGTACACACGAAATTCGGCGGCGATCGGCTGACGCGAGAAGAGCTGCTCGAACATCCTGCCGTAGCCCTGGTACTGCGCCGTCAACTCCGGTCGCAGGACATCGGTTTCAAGGATGCAGATGCGTAACGACATAGGGATAGTCCTGAACGACATGGGTGGGAATCTGCTGTAGAGACTGACGCGAAAGGCACGTACAAGCAAGTAGGCCGCACTGACGAACGGTCACATTTCGTCGGTGCCCTGCTGGCACTTGCGCCACCGTCTAGCGAGAGCATGCCAGCCAGCTGGCACTTGGCCTCATAGCCAAACGAAATCAACGGACCACAGCATTAGAAGAAAGGGTTCTCAAACATGGATGACGCACACCCTACTGTTGGTTGTATATCCACTTTCAAGAGGCAAGCAGTTCAGGCGTCACGCAACGCCACTGCGATCGACCCGAAGCGCGACAGGGAAGCCAACGGGTATTCAGGAATAACAACAAGAAGGCGGTCCGCCATGTTCAGACAATCGAAAATTCGCCAAGCTGGGCTCATTCTCTTCGCCACGACTTTGCTGCTGATCCTGCCGAACCTGACACGTTTGTTCGGCTGACTGCCGCTGTGGCGCCAACAGGCAACGCACAGGTAACCTGCTGGCCTTGATGGTCGGAGATTACCCATGCGCCACTGCCTTGCACTGTTAGTGTTGCTCCTGAGCCTGCCGCTGTCGGCGGCGCAACTGCACCTTGAACTGGGCGCCACGACGCGCCAGTGGAGCAGTGCCGAACTGCTCGACCACCCGCAGGCCCGGGACATCAGCATCGACCAGGACGTTTCCTACAAGCGGCCCATGCACTATCGGGCGGTGCCGTTGGCCGTGCTGCTGGAAGGCGTGAGCGCCAGCGACCACCTGCAGGCGGTGGCGCTGGACGGTTTTGCCGCCGAAATGCCCGCCGCGCCACTGTTGCAGCACGGGCCGGCACAGGCCTGGCTGGCGGTGGAGGACCCGGGCAGACCATGGCCGGCACTGGGCCAGGGCAAACCGAGTGCAGGGCCGTTCTACCTGGTGTGGACTGCGCCGCAGGCCAGCGGCATCCGCCCGGAGCAGTGGCCGTTCCAGATTTCCACGATTCGCAAGCTGGCTTCAGTCGAAGCGCGTTTTCCGGCACTGCTACCCGACCCGAAACTGCCGGCCGACAGCGCGGTGCGCCGGGGTTTTGCCCTGTTCCAGCAGAACTGCCTGGCGTGCCACCGGTTGAACGGCGCGGGGGATGCGCAGCTGGGGCCGGACTTGAATGTGCCGCATAGCCCGACCGAGTACTTCCAGCCTGAATATCTACGCCAGCTGATTCGTGACCCGCAGAGCCTGCGGCAGTGGCCGCAGGCGAAGATGCCAGGGTTTGCAGAGAGTGTTTTGAGTGAACCGGAGCTGGATGAATTGCTGGCTTATCTGAGACATATGGCTGGGCGTAGGCCTTGAGGGCTGTGCTTGCTTCTTCGCGGGCTTGCCCGCGAAGAAGGCAACACAAGACTCTCAGGCTATGGGCCGCTCCTGCTTGACCCCCCACCCTTCCACCTCACCACCATAAGGTGTCACCAGCTGCTCGAAGGTCTCTTCGAAGTCACCAATCCCGCCATGGGTGGCATACATGACCTTGCTCAGCTCCAGATGCCAGGCACCGTCGCCCAGTTCCTTCACCTGGGCATTCAGCGATTCACCGCGAAACTGCCCGGCCGCGCGGCGGGCCCCTGCTTCGTCGGGGAATATGGCGTAGAACTCGATGGGGTGGATCTGGGTGAAGTCGAAACCGCCTGCTTTCATCTGGCGCAGGACGTTGCTGCTGATATCGTCGTTCTGGCTGCTCATGAAACGTCCTCCTGAATAATGCGATGGATAGACTTTCCGTGCACTACGCACCTGCCGGCAGCGGCCGGGCAGTTCGAGCTGATGCAAGACGCGAAGGGATGCAGTGCCAACCCGCAGAATAGGCTGGTACCTTCATGCAGCGTAGTGCCTGCCAGGGCGCCACGCAAACGTGTGGTTCAGGGTGTTTCGTGGATGCTGGTGATGGTCACGCCGCTCTGTTCCTTGAGCCAGCGAGCGGTGGGGGAAACGGCGCGGTCCTGAAAGTCGTTGAGGTCCAGCTCGTCCATCACCGGGAACAGGTGCGAACGGATGGCCCGCGCGGCATCCTCCTCGCTGGGGCACTGGTCGCCACGCAGCGTCAAGGTGGTGAGCACGCCTTTCTGGTCGGCAAAGATGACTTCCCACTCTTTCATTGAACGAACCCTCTCAGTCAACGAACACCGGGTGTGTGATGCCTGAAACAAGTGACCTTGGGGTAGGGAGAATGTTCAGTCTGGGGATTTGTGTCGGGCCCATTCGCGGGCACGCCCGCTCCCACAGGGTCACCACAAGGTTCGAAACCTGTGCTGTACCTGTGGGAGCGGGCGTGCCCGCGAATGGGCCGTGAAACGGCCCCGATTTACTTTGGAGTGCCGTGCACAACACCGGCCGTGTTATCCAGCAGGCTCTTGGTCGCCGTCTGGATATACGCTTCCAGCTTCTTCAGCATCTCCGGCTGGTCCGGGCTTTCGATCAGCTCGGCCTTGAACTCGCTGCCCAGCTGGTAGCGGTACATGCGCGGGGTCATGTCCTTGGACTCGATCAGGATGCGGTCGCCCTGTACCAGGCCAACGATCTGCTCGCTGCCCGATGGCTTGATCATGCCCACGCCCTGGTCGCCCTCAGGCAGGTTGAGCAGGTCGCGGCCCCAGCACTGGTGACGGGCCTGGCCACCCAGGCGGCCCATGATGGTCGGCACGATGTCGACCTGGGTACCCACGGTGTGGTTGACCGCACCGAACTTCTCCTGGATGCCAGGGCCAATCAGCAGCAGCGGCACGTTGAAGCGGCCCAGGTCCAGCTCGGTGACCTGCTGGTGGTTGCCAAAGCCATGGTCGCCAACGATGACGAACAGGGTTTCCTTGAAGTACGGCTCCTTGCGCGCCTTCTCGAAGAATTGCCCCAGCGCCCAGTCCGAGTAGCGCATGGCAGTCAGGTGCTCGTCCAGGCGGCCCTGGCCGGTTACCGGTTCTACCGGCAGGTCCTTGGGCAGCGCGTACGGGGTGTGGTTGGACAGGGTCTGCAGCAGCGCGTAGATCGGCTTCTTGCCGTCGTGCTTGGCCAGCTCTTCGGCGCCACGGTCGAACATGTCCTGGTCGGACACGCCCCAGGTCGGGTCGGAGAACACCGGGTTGACGAAGTCGTTACGGCCAATGAAGGTGGTCATGCCCTGGTTGCCGAAGAACCCGGACTGGTTGTCCCAGGCAAAGTCGCCGTTATAGACGTACACGTCGTCGTAGTCGCGGGCGCTGAGCAAGGCCGGCAGGCCGGACAGCTTGTGGCCGCCTTCCGGGGTCTGCATCAGGTATTCGAAGCCTGGCAGGTTGGGGAAGCAGGCCATGGTGGCGAACATGCCCTGGTGGGTATGGGTGCCGTTGGAGAAGAAGCGGTCGAACAGCAGGCCCTCTTTGGCCAGCTTGTCGAAGTACGGGGTGATGTTGTTGGGGCTGCCCAGCGCGCCCACCGAGTGGCCGGCGAAGCTTTCCATCAGGATCACCACCACGTTCTTGATCGGCAGGGTGCGCTCGGCCGGCGGCACGAAGTCGCGGCGGATGGCAGCCTCGTCGGCATCGACCAGGGTGTCGTTGGCGGTCAGCAGCTGCTCGCGCACGCTCTGCGTCGCCACGTCCTGCTCCAGCACCGGCTTCCAGATGTTGGCGCGGTCCTCGCCGAAGCGGCTCTTGGCGGCATCGATCAGGGTCAGGGTGCCGTTCAGGCCCAGCTGGTTGACGAAGTTGGAATCGGTGGTGAAGGCATCACCCCAACGCATCGGCGGGCCCTGGCGCAGGGTGCCACGGGCGGCGACCACGGCCACCAGCAGGATCACCATGAACACCGCCAGGCGGTTGTACCACGGCGCCGCGCGGTGCTGCAGGGTGACCTCGCCGGGGCGATTGCCACGGGTCATGCGGTCGATGCCCTTGAACAGCAGGCTCAGCAGCCAGGTACCGAACAGCCAGGCCAGCAGGTAGCGCACCACCGGGAAGCCGTACCAGAGCATGCTCAGTACGGTTTTCGGGTCTTCCTTGATGTACTGGAACACCAGACCGTTGAGGCGCTGGTGGAACTCGCGATAGAAGTCCATTTCCATCAGGCCGAGGAACATCACCACGCTCGAGGTGATGGTCAGCCAGAAACGGAACAGGCCACGCCGGGCCATGGCCCAGGGACTGAGGATGGCCAGCAGCAGCGGAATACTGATGTACACCACCACCCGCAGGTCGAAGCGCAAGCCGTTGAGAAAGCCTTCGGCGACTGTCGCGCTGGGGGTATCGCCGACCATGTCGCTGTTGTAGACCAGCAGCGCCAGGCGCACGAGGCTGAGCATCAGCATGATCACCAGGCCGCTGAGCAGCGTGTAGGCCAGGTGGGATTTCAGGGTGGGCGAGAACGACGCTCGCGCGCCCCGTTGCTTCAAGGCGTCCGGGTTAGCCATGAATGGGAAGGTCCTAGGATTGCGGGTTTGCGGAGATGGCGCAGGTGTATACCAACGCAGCATTGTGCGGGTGCGGATTCTGTTTAAACCAATGTGAAAATTTTGTCACGGGGGTATTGCCGGTTTTGTCTGTTACGGCCTCTTCGCGGGCACGCCTGCGAAGAGGCCGTAACAGACATTCAGATCCGCACATTCCCCCGCGGCCCGGCAATCGCCCAGATCACCAGGCCCACCACCGGCAGCAAGGCGATCAGCAAGATCCACAACACCTTGATGCCCACTTCGCTGCCGCTCTTGATCACATTGAGGATGGCCCAGATATCCAGCGCCAGGATGATCAGCCCGACCAGGCTGTTGAACGTCGAACCCATGCCTAAACTCCTGTCCAGAGGCTTTGCCACAGCATAGCCAGCTATCAAGGCAATAGAAGGGAATCCTTGGCGATTGGCGCAGGTCCCTGAGTAGACTGCCGGTATCCACAGATTCGAGGTTCACATGCCCCCCGCCCACACCCAAAGCGCCACCCCACCCTCGCTGCTGAACGCCTGGCGCCAACAGGCCATGAACACCCCCTGGCTCAGCGCCGGTCTGGGGTTGAGCCTGCTGGCGGTGGTGCTGCTGCTGGCCGCCAGCCTGTGGAACGCGGTGAACGGCG
Source organism: Pseudomonas sp. SF2 (assembly GCF_036858055.1). Lineage (NCBI taxonomy): Bacteria > Pseudomonadati > Pseudomonadota > Gammaproteobacteria > Pseudomonadales > Pseudomonadaceae > Pseudomonas > Pseudomonas sp. SF2. The sequence goes on from NZ_JAMBDI010000029.1 coordinate 38,259, forward strand.
ACCATGCCGACAACCTGCACCTGGCCATGCTGGGCGGGTTGTCCGGCTTTGGCGCCACGGCGCTGGGCGCGGTGCTGGCGGTGGTACTGCGCGATGTGCGAGCGCGCACCCAGGACGTGATGCTGGGTTTTGCCGCCGGCATGATGCTGGCGGCCAGTTCGTTCTCGCTTATACTGCCGGGCCTGGATGCCGCCCGCGAAATTACCGGCAACGGCCCGGCCGCGGCCTTTACCGTGGTGCTGGGCATGGGCCTGGGTGTGTTGCTGATGCTGGGCCTGGACCGCTTCACCCCGCATGAACACGAGAGCACCGGCCCGTGCGGCCCAGAGGCCGAGCGCATCAGCCGGGTGTGGTTGTTCGTGCTGGCGATTACCCTGCACAACCTGCCTGAGGGCATGGCCATTGGCGTGAGCTTTGCCAATGGCGACATGAACATCGGCCTGCCGCTGACCAGCGCCATCGCCATCCAGGACATCCCTGAGGGGCTGGCTGTGGCGCTGGCCTTGCGCGCAACCGGGTTGTCGAGCCTGAAGGCCGCGCTGGTGGCGATCGGGTCGGGGCTGATGGAGCCGCTGGGCGCGGTGATCGGCCTGGGGATTTCGACCGGTTTTGCCTTGGCCTACCCGGTGAGCATGGGGCTGGCGGCGGGGGCGATGATCTTTGTGGTGAGCCACGAAGTGATTCCCGAAACCCACCGCAATGGCCACCAGACGGCCGCGACCCTGGGGTTGATGGGTGGGTTTGCGGTGATGATGTTCCTCGATACCGCGCTGGGCTGATGCTTGAAGCTGCCTGTGCAGGCCTCTTCGCGGGTAAACCCGCTCCCACAGGGATATCACTGGGCCTGAAGGGAGTGATATCCCTGTGGGAGCGGGTTTACCCGCGAAGAAGCAAACGCTGAAATCAGATGTGTACGGCGACCTTCAGGGCCTCCAGGGCCGGCTCGACCCTGATCCCCAACTCTGCCCCCAGCTCCAGCACACGCGCCAGGTCGTTCTGCCCCACCATCACCATCTGCAGCTCGTCATCCAGCAACTGGCTGAAGTTGAGCAGCACATAACCACCAGCCTCTTTATTCAGTGCGCCCATCTGCACCTGGATGCGATTGAGCGCGGTCAGCGGCTCGGTGCGGGCCAGCTGCTTGGGCTTGAGGGTGAACGGCACACTCTGGTCGAACGAATCGCTGATCTGCTGGAACAGGTCCTGGTAGCTGTCGGCCTGGAACACCACGGTGTCCGGCAGGCTGCCCAGCACCACCCATTCGCCCAGCGGGATGGGGAAGCTGTCGTCGTAGTTGATGTCGGGGTTGGCAGCCAGGAAAGCGGCGGGGTCGGCGTAGGCCTGGGCGGCCTCGTCGGCGATGCGCTCGATGTCTTCCTCGCGCATGCAGCCGGCGCCAATGAGGCTGATGAATTCGAGCAACTGAGTTTTCATGAAAGGGGGCCTGCGACGGGTGAAAAGTCGCCAAGGATAGCCGCAAATGCCCCCTTGCGGTTAGCCGGCCAGCGCTTGCAGGCGTGCCGCGGTGTCCACGGCCCCCATGGTTTGCGCCGCCATCAGTGCGGTGGCACCGCGGGCATCCTGGCGAGCCGGGTCGGCGCCCTGGGCCAGCAGGTAGTCGAGGATTTCGCTACGGTTGAACATGGCCGCCAGCATCAGTGCGGTGCGGCCATCCTGCGCGGCGGCGTCCACTGGCACGCCGTGCTCCAGCAACAGGCGGATCATGGCCAGGTCCCCCTTGAACGCGGCACCGGCGATAGGCAACTGACCGTTGTCGTTGGCAATCAGCGGGTCGGCGCCGTGCGCCAGCAGCACGCGCACCGCGTCGTGGTGGCCGTGGTAGCTGGCCAGCATCAGCAGGGTGTCACCCTTGTGGTTGCGCAGGTTGGCCGGCAGGCCGCTGGCAAGCAGGCGCCCAAGCATCTGGGCATCGCCTTGGCGGGCACGTTCGAACACTTGCTCGGCGAAGGCAGCGGTTTCATCGTCGGTCATGGCGACGGGCGTGGGTTGGCTGGACATTTGGAACCTCCTGGCAGAAATCGTTGCCCAAGTCTTTGTCAGGCAAGGCTGCCGGGTCAAAGGTTCAGATTCTATCGGACCGATAGCTGGACGCGGGTCATGCAATATGCACTGTGCAAAATGCACGACCGTGCAGGTTGCACGACAGCGTTCCGGGAAGATTGACGTAACCGACTGAATTTAAAGATTTTTTCCAGAAAAAACATACTGGCACGGTCACTGCAACCATCAACTCATGTCTGCCACGCAACAGCCAGGAGTTGATATGGACCTCATCCAGGAAAAGTTCGTTTCGGTATTTTCGGCCTACCAGGTAAATACCCAGGCCCGCCCCGACGGCGGTGTGCTACTGACCCTGCGCGCTGCTGATGGCAAGGTTACCCGCCGGGTGCTGACCTATGCGCAACTGCACAGTGCCGAGCAGCTGTCCTGGGCGATCAGTGCGATTCGCCGGGATTTGGCCGAGCAGGCCAGTGAATTGCCGGTGATCTCGATGCTGCAGAGCCAGCAGCGGTTTGCCCTGCCGACTTATCGCTGAGTTTTGTGTTGGCTGATCTGGCCTCTTCGCGGGCTTGCCCGCGAAGAGGCCGGTAAAGCCATTACAGTTCGTCGATGCCCAGGAACGCCCGCGCCGTCACATCCCCGGTAAAACGCGGTTGCATACCCTGTTCGCTGCCATACAGCCGCAACGCCAGGCAAAACGGCGCATCGCCCAGCTCAACCCAGCGCCGGGTCCCCGCCGGCACCACGAGCTGGTCACCCTTCTCGCACAGCACCGAATACACCCACTCCCCCACCCGCAGGCCAACCTGCGCCCGCCCGCTGACCACGGCAAACACCTCGTCGGCGTCATGCACGTGCTCATCGCGCACGTCCACCTGCGCCGGGGCCTCTCCGTCACGGTTGAGCAACACGAAAGCCTTGCTGCCATGCGCCGTCATCAACTGGTCCAGGTGCCCGCGGCAGGCCTCCAGCACCTCGTCCTGGGCCGTGCCCGGGCGCACCCGCAGGCCATGCTCGGCATGGGTAAAGTGCACGCCCTGCTCGGCCAGGGTGGCGGCGATGTCGTCGTGATGGGTCAGCACCTTGTTCGGCAGTTCCGGGCTGGAGGGGTGGAAAACGCTGAGAATGCTCATCAGGGGCGGGTCCTGGTCGGTTGCGAACAAAGGGCAATGATAACGGCTGCAGCCAAGGCTGCGGCACTGGCCATACCAAAGGTGAAGGTGGGCCCCAGCAGTTTCCAGCTGTAGCCTGAATACAACGCCCCCAACGCACCGCCGGTGCCCGACAGCGCCGCATACAGCGCCTGGCCCTGGCCCTGCTGGCGGGCGCCGAAGCTGCCCTGGACAAAAGCGATGCTGGCGGCATGGAAGCAGCCGAAGGTGGCCGCGTGCAGCACCTGGGCGAACACCAGCACCGCCGGCTCGCCGGCCAGGTTACCCAGCAACAGCCAGCGCAGCGCCGCCAGCACGAAGCTGGCCAGCAGCACCCGCTGCACGGAAAAGCGCGCGAAGATGCGGCTCATGGCCATGAACACCAGTACTTCGGCCACCACCCCCAGTGCCCACAGCAAGCCGATGGCACCACGGGCATAGCCCAGGTGTTCAAGGTGCAGGGTCAGGAAGGTGTAGTACGGCCCGTGGCTGAGCTGCATCAGCGCCACGCAGGCATAGAACGCGATCACCCCCGGCGCCCGCAGCTGCTGCAGGAAGCCGCCGGCGCCGCTGCGCTCGCCCTGCTCCACCGGCTGGGCATTGGGTACCCACAGGCTGGCGGCGACGATGCCGGCCATGATCGTGACCAGCGCCACCGGGTAGATATCCAGGCTCAGCCACTCGAACAGTCGGCCCAGGCCGACCACGGTGAGGATGAAACCGATCGAGCCCCACAGGCGCACCTGGCTGTAGCGCGCGGTTTGCCCGTGCAGGTGGGCCAGGGTGATGACCTCGAACTGCGGCAGCACCGCATGCCAGAAGAATGCATGCAGGGCCATGACCAGCGCCAGCCAGGCGTAGCTTTTGCCAAGGAAGATCAGGGCGAAAGTGGCCAGCGTCGACAACGCGCCCAGGCGCACGATCAGCAGGCGCTGGCCGGTGCGGTCACCCAGCCAGCCCCACAGGTTGGGGGCAATGCAACGCATGAGCATGGGGATGGCCACCAGCTCGCCGATGCGCGCCGGGGAGAAGCCCAGGTGGTCGAAGTACAGCGCCAGGAAGGGGGCGGTGGAACCAAGCAGGGCGAAGTAGAACAGGTAGAAGCTGGACAGGCGCCAGTAGGGGATTGGTTGCATGGGATGGCCTTGTGGGAACCTGTGGCGGCCTCTTCGCGGGTAAACCCGCTCCCACAGGTACCTCACTGCCCTCAGGCCCAGTGATATTCCTGTGGGAGCGGGTTTACCCGCGAAGAGGCCGCTACTGGCGAATCAGAGCTGGCCCAGCACCGGGGTATTCACTTTCACATCGGCATTCTGCGCACGATGGCGCAGCAGGTGGTCCATCAGCACGATGGCCATCATCGCCTCGGCGATCGGCGTGGCGCGGATGCCCACGCACGGGTCGTGGCGGCCTTTGGTGACGACGTCCACCGGGTTGCCGTCGATGTCGATGGAGCGGCCCGGGGTGGTGATGCTGGAGGTCGGCTTCAGCGCCAGGTGGGCAACGATCGGCTGGCCCGAAGAAATACCGCCGAGGATGCCGCCAGCGTTGTTGCTGAGGAAGCCTTCCGGGGTCAGCTCGTCACGGTGCTCGGTGCCGCGCTGGGCCACGCTGGCGAAGCCGGCGCCGATTTCCACGCCCTTGACCGCGTTGATGCTCATCAGCGCGTGGGCCAGTTCGGCGTCGAGGCGGTCGAAGATAGGCTCGCCCAGGCCCGGCATCACGCCTTCGGCGACCACGGTGATCTTGGCGCCCACCGAGTCCTGGTCACGGCGCAGCTGGTCCATGTAGGCCTCCAGCTCCGGCACCTTGCTCGGGTCAGGGCTGAAGAAAGCGTTCTGCTCCACCGACTCCCAGGTCTGGAACGGGATTTCGATCGGGCCCAGCTGGCTCATGTAGCCGCGCACGGTGATGCCCTGGGTGGCCAGGTACTTCTTGGCGATGGCACCGGCAGCTACGCGCATGGCGGTTTCGCGGGCCGAGCTACGGCCACCGCCGCGGTAGTCGCGGATGCCGTACTTGTGGTGGTAGGTGTAGTCGGCGTGGGCCGGGCGGAACAGGTCCTTGATCGCCGAGTAGTCCTTGGACTTCTGGTCGGTGTTGCGGATCAGCAGGCCGATCGAGCAGCCGGTGGTGCGGCCTTCGAACACACCGGAGAGGATTTCCACCTCATCGGCTTCCTGGCGCTGGGTGGTGTGACGGCTGGTGCCGGGCTTGCGCCGGTCGAGGTCGTGCTGCAGGTCGGCGAGGGAAATTTCCAGGCCTGGTGGGCATCCATCGACAATGGCGACCAACGCCGGGCCATGGCTCTCGCCAGCGGTGGTGACAGTGAACAGCTTGCCGTAGGTATTGCCGGACATGGACGCTCCGCGAGATCTGCCTGAAGTGAACGAAAGCGGCAGTATACAGATGGATTGATCGCCTGTGCTGGCCTCTTCGAACCTTCCCACGAACACTGGGTCAAACCGTTATCTCCCCATGTAGTACCGCATGATGTCGCGCCTCGTCGCCCTCTTCTTCCTGCTGTGCACCGGCCTGGCCCAGGCCGCCACCCCCACCGTGCTGCAACGCCCGATCGACCTCGACACCGGCCAGGGCGTGCTGCACGGCAGCCTGCTGCTGCCTGAACAGGCTACCCCGCCACCGGTGGTGCTGATCATCGCCGGCTCCGGCCCCACCGACCGTGACGGCAACAACCCGGCGTCAGGCCGGGTCGACAACCTCAAGCGCCTGGCCCTGCTGCTGGCCAACGAGCACATCGCCAGCGTGCGCTACGACAAGCGCGGGGTGGCCGCCAGCCAGCCGGCCACGCCCGACGAGCGTGACCTCAGCGTGGAGCGCTACGTGGCCGACGTGGTCGCCTGGAGCCACAAACTCAAGGCCGACCCGCGCTTTGGCCCACTGATCCTGATCGGCCACAGCGAGGGCGCGCTGATCGCCAGCCTGGCCGCCGAGCAGGCCGGCGCCAGCGCGGTGATCACCCTGGCCGGCAGCGGCCGGCCGCTGGCCGAAGTGCTGCGCGAACAACTGGCCCAACGCCTGCCACCGGCACAACTGGCCGGTGGCAGCGCCCTGCTCGACCGCCTGCAGGCCGGGCAGACCAGCCTGGAGGTGCCGGCGCCGCTGCGCCAGGTGTTCCGCCCCAGCGTGCAGCCCTACCTGATTTCGCTGTTCCAGCAGAACCCGGCGGCGGCCTTCGCCCGCCTGCCAATGCCCGCACTGATCGTGCAGGGGCGCAACGATGTGCAGGTGGGCGTGGTCGACGCCCAACGACTGAAAGCGGCCAAGCCGGATGCGCAGCTGGTGCTGATCGATGGCATGAACCACATGCTGCGCATCAGCCCCAAGGCGATGAGCCAGCAGCGCGACAGCTACCTCAACCCCGAACTGCCGCTGGCGCGGGAGCTGGGTGAACGGATTGTGACGTTCATCCAGCATTTGCCTTCAGCGTGAGGTAAACGGGCTCAGGTCTCGGACACGCCTGCCGATACAGCAGGCATTGCCGAGGACAAGCCCTGATGACAACCACCCCCGTCGCCGCAGAGCCGGCCGAAGAACCTCAGGAAAGCCCTGCCCTTCCCTGGGCCGAGCTGACCGCCGAACATTTCCAGTTGCTGCGCCTGGCCGCCCTGCCCACTGACCGCAGCACCGGCGCACGGCCGCTGCGCTTTGTGCAGTTCGGCTATGCCGAGCGCCACGACAAGGCTCACAGCCTGCTGCGCATGGAAATCAAACTGCCGGGCCAGAAGGTACACAAGGAACAGAACCGCCTGGACATCCGCGTCGACCATGCCGAACGCCTGGTACGCATCGGCGGTGAACATGGCCTGCAACTGGAGCCGCCGAACCGTGGCATCGGCCGCTTCCTGCTGGCCCAGGCTGCGCAGTGGCTGCAGCGCAAGTGGTCGCACTACCGGGTCGAGGGCATGGCGCTGCCGAGCAAGGATGCGCTGAACGAAGACTCACGTCTGCGCCGTGACCACTGCCTGCGCGGGGTGGGTATCGAGGTGGAGTACGAGGACAGCCAGCACCTGAAAGGCCGTACCGTGGAAATGACGGTGGGCCAGCTCAAGGGCGCGTGGAACAGCGAGCGCTTGCAGCGGGTGGAGATACTGGATGCTGCCAGCCTGCTGCAGCAGGCCGACCAGCAGTTGCAGGAGAAGGAAGGGCAACTGCGTGAGCGCGATGAGCGGGTGGCCAAGTACCAGCGTGAAGACAGCGGATTGCGTTTTACCATTACCTGCCTGGTGGCGTTTGCAGTGTTCCAGGCGGGGTTGCTGATCTGGATTGCCACGCGCTGACACCGCGTTGCCTGCTTCGCGGGTAAACCCGCTCCCACAGGGACCGCGTCGCACCTGAGGGCAACGCCATACCTGTAGGGTTTACCCGCGAAGAGGCCCTGGAATCAGACGCGGGCCTTGAACAGTTCCTGATGCTGGCGGCACTGCTCGGCGGTCAGCATGAACACCCCGTGCCCGCCGCGCTCGAACTCCAGCCAGGCAAAGTCCACCTCGGGGTACAGCGCCTCGACATGCACCTGGCTGTTACCCACCTCGACAATCAGCAAGCCCTTGTCGGTCAGGTGGTCCGCCGCTTCGGCCAGCATGCGCCGCACCAGGTCCAGGCCATCGTTGCCGCAGGCCAGGCCCAACTCGGGCTCGTGGTGGTACTCGGCCGGCATGTCGTCGAAGTCCTCGGCATCGACATACGGCGGGTTGGACAGGATCAGGTCGAAACGCTGCCCCGGCAATCCGCCAAAACCATCGCCTTGCACGGTGTACACGCGCCCGTCCAGGCCGTGGCGTTCAATGTTCTGGTTGGCCACTTCGAGCGCCTCGAACGACAGATCGGCCAGCACCACCTCGGCCTCGGGGAACACGTCGGCGGCAACGATGCCGATGCAGCCGGAACCGGTGCACAGGTCGAGAATGCGCGCCGGCTCGCTCGCCAGCCACGGTTCGAAGCGTTTCTCGATCAGTTCGCCAATCGGCGAACGTGGCACCAGCACGCGCTCGTCGACGATGAACGACATGCCGCAGAACCAGGCCTCGCCCAGCAGGTAGGCGGCCGGAACGCGCTCTTCGATACGGCGCTTGAGCAAGTGCTGCAGGCGTACCCGCTCGTCGTCCTCGAGCATGCAGTCCAGGTAGCTGTCGGCCACTTCCCACGGCAGGTGCACCGCACCCAGCACCAGCAGGCGGGCCTCGTCCCAGGCGTTGTCGGCACCGTGGCCGAAGAACAGGTCGTGCTCGTGGAAGCGGCTGACCGCCCAGCGGATGTAGTCGCGCAGCGTGCGCAGGCGGGATGTGATCACGGGGTACTCCTAATTCAGACCGGACAAAAGTCTAACAGTCCCACTCGCACATTTGTTCCTTTGCATTACCCAATGGCTAGCCACAAGCCAGTAACCATGCCGCTTACGTTGTCAACCATTCCCATTGGCGCCAAGGCAGGGGACAATAGGTATACAAAAGCCCTATCCAAGGAGCCCTTGATGTCCGTTCCAACCACGATGTTCCGCCTCACTGGCCGCGACTATCCGCCGGCCAAGCTGAGCCACGCCAGCCTGATCATCATCGATGCGCAAAAGGAGTACCTCAGCGGGCCCCTGGCGCTGTCGGGCATGGACGAGGCCGTGGCCAACATCGCCAGGTTGCTCGACGCCGCGCGCAAGAGCGGCCGTCCGATCATCCATGTTCGCCACCTGGGCACTGTCGGTGGCCGCTTCGACCCGCAAGGTCCGGCCGGCCAGTTCATTCCGGGGCTGGAGCCGCTGGAAGGCGAAATCGTCATCGAAAAACGCATGCCCAACGCATTCAAGAACACCAAGCTGCACGAGACCCTCCAGGAACTGGGCCACCTGGATCTGATCGTGTGCGGCTTCATGAGCCATTCCAGCGTCAGCACCACCGTGCGTCGTGCCAAGGACTATGGTTACCGCTGCACCCTGGTGGAAGACGCTTCGGCGACCCGCGACCTGGCATTCAAGGATGGGGTAATCCCGGCCGCGCAGATTCACCAGTGCGAAATGGCCGTGATGGCCGACAACTTCGCTTGCGTGGCCCCCACCGCCAGCCTGATCTGACCGGCTGGGTACAACCGCCCGGCAGCCGGGCGGAACCCGATGGGCGGCCCCAGGTCGAATTCCGGATATCCACAGAGGAGAGCGGAATGAAGCTCAAAGGCAGTTTCGACGCCAAGCGCCTTCGCCCGCGCGAACCGCGTAACTGGGGCGCCCGCTTGGCGGCCGGCCTGTCGGCCCTGCTGGCAACCCTGGGCGTGCTGCTGGCAATGGCCGGCGTCGCCGGCCTGCTGGGCAACTACCCTGCCCTGGCGGAACTCAATGCCAACAAACCGCTGGCCGGTATCCTCACCGGGGCCGGCTTGCTGCTGCTGTGGCTAGGCGTGCGCTTCTGGCGGCGCAGCCGCATTCGCCTGCGCCGTGGGCGCGAGCTGAACCTGTCGCCGCACCTGATGAAGAAACACGATTGAGGCGCTGCTTACGCGGTCCTTGTGGGAGCGGGTTTACCCGCGAAAGGGCCCGTACAGGCTGCACACCGCCCCACAGTCGCGTAAACTACGCCGCCCACGTGGAGGCATCATGCAAGACGACGATTTTTCCCTGTTCAAGGCCGAAGTGCGCGGTGTCAAACCGATCAGGCACGACCGCGCCGAAGTCGGCAAGCCCAAGGCCGACCGCCAGCAGCTGGCCGGCCTGCGCCAGGCGGCGACCGTGCGCAGTGACAAGGCGCTGGTGATCGACGGCATGTCCGACCAGTTCGTCATCGACGTTGGCGCCGAAGACGAGCTGCTGTGGCGCCGCGATGGCGTGCAGGAAGGCCAACTGCGCAAGCTGAAGCTGGGGCAGATCCCGTTCGAGGGCAGCCTCGACCTGCACGGCATGACCGTGGAAAAGGCCCGCGAAACCCTGTGGGACTTCATCGCCGAAGCCACCAGGCTGGAAGTGCGCTGCGTGCGGGTTACCCACGGCAAGGCCGCGCGCCTGGACGGCAAGCGTCCGATGATCAAGAGCCACGTCAACACCTGGCTGCGCCAGCACCCGCAGGTGCTCGGTTTTGCCTCGTGCAACGCCCGCCACGGCGGCACCGGCGCGGTCTATGTGATGCTCAAGCGAACCATGCTCGAAGGCCGCGACGAGTAACGCCGCGCTTGCAGCGCCGCCCTCACCGCCGTACCCTTCGTTTTTGCGATTTTTTCCCACAGGTAGATCCATGTCCCTGGAACAGAACTACACCGAGATCCTCAGCCAGATTGGCGAGGACGTCTCCCGTGAGGGCCTGCTCGACACGCCCAAGCGGGCTGCAAAGGCGATGAAGTACCTTTGCCGCGGTTATGAGCAAACACTGGAAGAAGTCACCAACAACGCGCTGTTCAGCTCTGACAACAGCGAAATGGTGCTGGTCCGGGACATCGAGCTGTATTCGATGTGCGAACACCACATGCTGCCGTTCATCGGCAAGGCGCACGTGGCCTACCTGCCCAAGGGCAAGGTACTGGGCCTGTCGAAGGTGGCGCGCATCGTCGACATGTACGCCCGCCGCCTGCAGATCCAGGAAAACCTCAGCCGCCAGGTTGCCGAGGCCGTGCAGCAGGTAACCGGTGCCGCCGGTGTGGCCGTGGTCATCGAAGCCAAGCACATGTGCATGATGATGCGCGGTGTCGAGAAGCAGAACTCGACCATGATCACCTCGGTGATGCTGGGTGAGTTCCGCGAAAACGCCGCCACCCGCAGCGAGTTCCTCAGCCTGATCAAGTGATTGGCTGCTGACCCCAAGCCGCCCCTCCCGGGTCGGCTTTTTCATTTCAGGAGTTGCCCATGATCGTCAAAGCCCTGCGGGTTGGCCTCGGCCAGCTCATCGTGTTCGGCGACTGGATCAGCCGCCCGGCCAAGCGCAAGCGCGACGCCGCCGCCCAGGCCCGCGTCGAGCAAGCGGCCAAGGGCCTGGCGCTGTACCAGTTCCACGCCTGCCCGTTCTGCGTCAAGACACGCCGCACCCTGCACCGTTTGAACGTGCCGGTGGCGCTGCGCGATGCCAAGAACGACCCAGTGCACCGCCAGGCCCTGCAGGAAGGTGGCGGCCGGGTGAAAGTGCCGTGTCTGCGCATTGAAGAAGCGGGCAAGGTGACCTGGATGTATGAGTCCAAGGCCATCATTGCCTACCTGGATGAGCGGTTCGCTTCGGCCTGACGGTTTGCGGGCAGCCTGTTCTGGCCCTTTCGCGGGCACGCCCGCTCCCACAGGCTCACCACAGGGCTGAATATTGTGGAATACCTGTGGGAGCGGGCATGCCCGCGAAGAGGCCGGCAAAGGCTAGAAACTACCCCACCATCGGCACATGCCTCGGGTGGCTGCTGACCCGCTCCAGCCAGGCCCTCACTGCCGGGTAATCGGCCAGGTCGAACCCACCCTGGTGCGCCACGTGGGTATAGGCATACAACGCCACGTCGGCAATCGAGTACTGGTCACCAACCAGGTACGGCGTCATCTGCAGCTGCCGCTCCATCACCTTCAGCGCCTTGTACCCACCCTTGTGCAGCTTGCGATACTCGTCCAGGCGCTCGTCCGGCAACCCCAGGTAGAACTGGATGAAGCGCGCCACGGCAATGTATGGCTCATGGCTGTACTGCTCGAAGAACTGCCACTGCAACACCTGGGTACGCAGGCGCGGCTCGGTAGGCAGGAACTCGCTGCCATCGGCCAGGAAGTTGAGAATGGCATTGGACTCCCACAGGTAGCTGCCGTCCTCCAGCTCCAGCACCGGCACCTTGCCGTTGGGGTTCATCGCCAGGAACTCGGCTGTTTCGGTCTCGCCCTTGAGGATGTCCACCGGGTGCCATTCATACGGCCGGTCCAGCAGCTTCAACATCAGCTTGACCTTGTAGCAGTTGCCCGACTGGTAGTCGCCATAGACCTTGTACATCGCCCTTCCACTCCCAAGCAGTTCTGCATTTTCGCCCAATAGTTGGCGACTGTACGGCTAAAAGCAATGGCCGCTGTATGGCAAGGATCAACCTTGCTCGCTGTAGTCTGAAAAAACTGCTTACACCTTTACAAGGATTTTGTTCATGACCAATGCCACTTCCATACGCCTGCGGCCCCTGGCAGACAGCTCCCCATCGGCGGTGGTCGCCGGCTTTATCGCCATGCTCACCGGCTATACCAGCTCGCTGGTGCTGATGTTCCAGGCCGGCCAGGCAGCCGGGCTGACCAGCGCGCAGATTTCGTCATGGATCTGGGCGTTGTCGATCGGCATGGCGGTATGCAGCATCGGTCTGTCGCTACGTTACCGCACGCCGATCACCGTAGCCTGGTCCACCCCCGGTGCCGCCTTGCTGATCACCAGCCTGGGCGGGGTCAGCTATGGCGAGGCGATCGGCGCCTACATTACCTGCGCCGTGCTGGTGCTGATCTGCGGCCTGACCGGCAGCTTCGAGCGCCTGGTCAAGCGCATCCCGGCCTCGCTGGCCTCGGCGCTGCTGGCGGGCATCCTGTTCAAGATCGGCAGTGAAATCTTCGTCGCCGCCCAGCACCGCACCTTGCTGGTACTGGGCATGTTCTTCAGCTACCTGCTGGTCAAGCGCCTGTCGCCGCGTTACTGCGTGCTGGCCGCGCTGCTGGTGGGCACGGCGCTGTCCGGTGCCTTGGGCCTGCTGGACTTCAGCAGCTTCCGCCTGGAAGTGGCCACGCCAGTGTGGACCACGCCAAGCTTCTCGCTGGCGGCGACCATCAGCATTGGCATTCCGCTGTTCGTGGTGGCGATGACCTCGCAGAACATGCCGGGTGTGGCCGTGCTGCGCGCGGACGGCTACCAGGTGCCGGCCTCACCACTGATCTCGGCCACCGGCTTTGCCTCGCTGCTGCTGGCACCGTTTGGCTCGCACGGGGTCAACCTGGCAGCGATCAGCGCGGCAATCTGCACCGGGCCGCATGCCCATGAAGACCCGGCCAAGCGTTATACCGCGGCAGTGTGGTGCGGGATTTTCTACGGCATTGCCGGGGTGTTCGGCGCGACCTTGGCGGCGCTGTTTGCGGCATTGCCGAAAGAGCTGGTGCTGTCGATTGCGGCGCTGGCGCTGTTCGGCTCGATCATGAACGGGCTGACCGTGGCCATGAGCGAAGCGCGTGAGCGGGAGGCGGCGTTGATCACCTTCATGGTCACGGCGTCGGGGCTGACCTTGTTCTCGATCGGCTCGGCGTTCTGGGGGATTGTGGCGGGGGTGTTGACCTTGATGATCCTCAATCCGCGCAGGGCCTGAAGGTATTTGTTGCCTGTACCGGCCTCTTCGCGGGTAAACCCGCTCCCACAGGGATCACACAATATTCAGCCTTGTGGTATTCCTGTGGGAGCGGGTTTACCCGCGAAGAGGCCGGTACAGGCAACACAACGCCCAGGCCCAGATCACAACCTGAAATGCCCCACCATCCCCTTCAGGTCAGTCCCCAACTGCGCCAACTCGATACTCGACCGGGCATTGTCCTGCATCGCCAACGCCGCCTGATCGGCACTGCCGCGGATGTGCGTCACGCTGCGGCTGATCTCTTCCGCCACCGAGCTCTGCTGCTCGGCCGCCGCGGCAATCTGCTGGTTCATCTGCTGGATCAATGACACCGCCGCCGCAATGCTGCCCAGCGCGCTTTCGGTCTGCAGCGCATCGGCTACCGCCAGGCGCACCAGCTCGGTACTGCCGCGAATCTGCGCCACCGACTGCTGGGCATTACCGCGCAGGCTGGCCACCAAGGTCTCGATCTGCTCGGTAGACTGCCGGGTACGCCGCGCCAACGCGCGCACCTCATCAGCTACCACGGCAAAGCCACGCCCTTGCTCACCGGCCCGGGCCGCTTCGATAGCGGCATTCAGCGCCAGCAGGTTGGTCTGTTCGGCCACACTCTTGATCACTTCCAGCACGTCGCCAATGGTGTGGATCTCGGCACTGAGGCTGTCGATACCGGCGCTGGCCGTCTCCGCCGCAGCCGCCAGTTGCTCGATGCGCTGCATGCTCTGGCGCACCACCTGCTGCCCGGAATCCACCTTCTCATCCGCAGCCTGGGCCGCCAGCGCCGCCTCTTCGGCATTGCGCGCCACATCGTGCACGGTGGCGGTCATCTGTTGCATGGCAGTCGCCACCTGTTCGGTCTCTTCCTTCTGGCTGCCCACCTCGCGGTTGGTCTGCTCGGTCACCGCCGATAGCGCCTGTGCATTACCGGCCAGTTGCTCGATGCCCTGCTGCAAACCGCTGACAATGCCCGACAAGCCCGCCGCCATCTGCTGCATGGCCTGCATCAGCTGCCCTACTTCGTCACGGCGTGGCGCCTGGGCGTCAAAGCTCAGCTCGCCAGCGGCAATGCGCTGGGCGCGGGCAATCACATGCTTGAGCGGCCCGACCACGGCGCGGGTGATCAGCCAGGCGGCCAGCACGCCCACCAGCAGCGCCAATGTCGTGGCCAGGCCGATGGCCACGGCATTGCGTTTCAGTTCACCCTGCAGGGCCTGCTCCTGCCCCAGGTAAGCCTGGTCGACCCGCCCGGTGACTTGCTCGGCACTGGCCTGCAACTGCGCCTTCAGCCCCTGCTCGCGGGCCAGTTGGTCAGTGTATTCGTTAAGTTTTTCCGAGAAACTGCCAATGTGCCCCGCTACCTCGCCCAGCACACTCTGGTAGCCGGCATCGCTGACGGCGCCCTGCAACTGGCTGACCAGGCTGGCGGCCTCGATGGTCTGGGCAATGCGTTCCTGGCTGACGCCCTCTTCGCCCTTGCGGCTTTTTTCCAGGCGTACCCGCGCTTCATCCATGGCCTGCAACATCAGCCGCGACACCTGCGCCACCTGCGCGGCCTGCTCGAGAAACGCGCCGCCCTGCTGGCCCTGGGACTGCTTGAGGGTGTACACGCCATCATCGGCCAGGCCGGCCTGCAACACATCGAGGTTGTTGGCCACGCTGGACACCGACCAGCTGGCCATGTCCAGCGCCAGCTCCTTGGCCTGCACCGCCTCGACAAAGGCCTCGAACGCCTGGCCATAGGCTGCCAGGTCGGCTTCCGCTGCCGCCAGCGCCGGCAGACCACGGGCGCGCTCGGCCAGACCCTGCAGGCCGCTGCGCAAGGCCTCGGCCTGCTGCATGTCGGAGCGCAGGGCAAAGGCCTGCTCGTGCTGGCGCAAGCGCAGCAGGTCGGTATTGAACTGGGCCAGCTGGCGCAGGCTGTCGAAGCGCTGGCCAACGCTGTGCAGCGCAGCAATGCCAATGGCCGCCACCGCCAGGGTCAGCACCAGCACCAGGGCAAAGCCCAGGCCGAGTTTGCGGGCCATGCCCAGGTTGGCCAGCACACCGTGCTTGCTCGCGCCCATGCCGATTCCCCTTCTGCGTGCGAGGTTATCCCGAAGGCCAAGGGTGGCAACGTTGCCAGCCGATGAACAAGGGCCTGACGTCAGAATAGTGTCAAATAGCTATGAGCGTGTCGTTATCAGCTTGGCAGAGGTCGCCCTGCGTGCTGAAGGAAGGCCTGGGCGCGGGAGTCCTGCCCGTAGGCGACATTGATACGCAGCCAGGCACTGGCCGCGCCCTGGTAATCGAAGGCACTGCCGGGGGTGAGCAGCACCTCGTGCTGCAGGGCCAAGCACTCCAGGCTGGCGAAATCCCGACCCGGCATGCGGGCCCAGACGAACATGCCACCGTAAGGCTCGCAGAACACCTGCCAGCCCGCCTGTTCCAGCTGGCCGAGCAGCTTGGCCATATGCTGCCCCAGGCGCACGCGCAGACGCTGCACGCTCTTGCGGTAGCTGCCGTTGGCCAGCATCTGCCCCACCACCTGCTCGGCAAAGCGCGAGGTGCCAATGCCGCTGACCATCTTCAACTCGGCCAGGCGCGCCAGCAACGCCGGGTCGGCAACCAGGTAGCCGACCCGCAGCGAGCTGCTGAGGGTTTTCGAGAAGCTGCCCATGTAGATCACCCGCTGTTCACTGTCGAGAGTTGCCAGGCGGGTGGCCGGGCCCTCCTGGAAGTCGGCGTAGATATCGTCCTCGATGATGCGCAGGTCGTGCTCGCGGGCCAGCTCCAGCAGGCGGTAGGCCACCTTGGGCGTCAGGCTGGTGCCGGTGGGGTTGTGGTACAGGCTGTTGATGAACAGGCAGCGCGGCCTGTGCGCGGCCAGCAGGGCTTCGAGGGTGGCCAGGTCCGGGCCTTCGGCGGTACGCGGCACCGGCAGCATGTGCACCTGGTGCTGGCGCAGCAGGTTGTACAGGTTGTAGTAGCCGGGGTTTTCCACCAGCACCGTGTCGCCCGGGCGCAGCAGGGTGCGCACCAGCAGGTCGAGGCCGTGGCTGGCGCCGTGGGTGGTGAGGATTCGTTCGGGGCCGGCGGCGATGCCCAGCTGCGCCAGGCGCTTGTGCAGCTGCTGGCGCAGGCTGGCCAGGCCCAGGGGTGGGCAATAGTCGAACAGGTCCTGCGGGTTGCCGCGACTGACCTGGCGCACTGCCTGGGCCAGTTCGGTGGCGGCGCGCCAACTGCTGGGCAACCAGCCGCAGCCCAGCTTGAGCAATTCGTCGTGGCCCTCGCGAAACTGCCGCCAGCTGCCGTCGCCGGCCTCGCCCCAGGGTTGGGCGTCTTCCACGGCCAGGCCGGGTTTGCGCTCGGCGACGAAAAAGCCGGTGCCGTGGCGGGCCTCCAGCCAGCCGCTGGCGACCAGGCGGTCGTAGGCTTCGATCACACATGACGCACTGACCGCCTGGCTGCGAGCCAAAGCCCGGATCGAGGGCAGGCGCGCGCCGGGGCGCAGGCGTTGCTGGTCGATCCAGGTTTGCAGGTGGTCGGTGAGTTGCTGCACCAGCGGGGTGGTGCTGGTGCGGTCGAGGGGCAAGTGCATGGGGTAAGTGTTTGCTTGTTTTGAGCGAACAGTTAAGCATAAAAGGGTTGGCGGTGTGTCTGGTGAGGGGAATGGGCTGACATCAGAGTTGGCAGGGCCGGCCCTTTCGCGGGCACGCCCGCTCCTACAGGTTTTGCGCAATCCCTGTGGGAGCGGGCGTGCCCGCGAAGAGGCCGGAACAGCCACCAGTAAACCAGGACCCCTATCCATGCCCTCCGACCCGGCCCGCCTGGCCTTCGCCCTCTGCCTGATCACCCTGGCCGTCAACCTGCAGGCCCCGCTGTACATCACCTACGCCGACCTCTCCGGCCAGGGCGCCGCTGCCACCGCAGTGGCCTTCTCCGGCTACGTGCTCGGCGTACTACCCGTGCTGCTGGCTCTGGGCGGGCTGGCCGACCGGGTTGGGCGCCGGCCATTGGTGCTGGCCGCACTGGCCTTGTCGATGGTTGCCACCGTACTGATGCTGCTGGCCCCCAGCCTGCAAACCCTCGGCCTGGCGCGCCTGTTCCTCGGCCTGGCTACCGGCCTGGCCTCGGCCACAGCCACCGCCTACATGGGTGAACTGATGGGCGGCGCGGACAACACCCGCGCCGCCAACTGGGTTACCGCCAGTACCTCCCTGGGCTTTGGCCTGGGCGCGGCACTGACCAGCCTGTTCCTGCTGCGCGGCGCCAGCCTGACCCCAGGCAGCTTCCACCTGCAACTGCTGCTGGCAGCGCTGGCCATGCTGGTGGTATGGCGCCTGCCCGACCCACGCCCGGCACAACGCCCCCCCATGCTGCGCCTGCCCTGCTACCCGCGTGGCAGTGTGGCCTATGGCATGGCCATTTTGCTGGCGTGGGCCTGCGTGGGGCTGGTGATCGCCCTGCTGCCCGGCATCCTGCGCCAGCATGGGCTTAGCACCTGGTCAGGGTTCTCGACCTTTTGCGTGATCAGCTGCGGCTTGTTGTTCCAGCCGATGGCGCGGCGCCTCAGCAGCCGTACGGCCACGCTGCTGGGGCTGGTAATACTGCCGTGCAGCTATGCCGTGCTGGCCTGGGGGGCGGACAGCGGCCAGCTGGGCGCGGTATTGCTGGGTGCCGTGGCGGCCAGCAGTGCGTGCTACGGGTTTATCTACCTGGGCGGGCTGGCGGCGGTGAGCCAGTTGGCTGGCAACGAGAAGACACGGGCCAGTGCCGGGTTCTTTTTGCTGGCGTACCTGGGGTTCAGCCTGCCGGTGATCTTTACCGGGTTGCTGAGTGACCGGCTGGGGTCGCGGTTGGCCTTGCTGGTGTTTGGTGGGGTGCTGGTGCTGGGGTGTGTGGTGGTTGGGCTGGCATTGTGGCGGTCTGCCAGGGCCCCTTCGCGGGTAGACCCGCTCCCACAGGGGTATCACCAGCCCTGAGGCCAGCGGGCTACCTGTGGGAGCGGGTTTACCCGCGAAGAAGGCCACACCGATATCGGCTCAGATCGCCGTAGCCCCACCATCCACCGTCAGGCAATGTCCGGTGGTAAACGCCGCACCGTCGCTGCACAGGTACAGCACGGCGCTGGCAATCTCCTCGACCTTGCCAATGCGCCCCACCGGGTGCATGGCGGCGGCAAACTCGGCCTTGCGCGGGTCAGCCTGGTAGGCGCGGCGGAACATGTCGGTGTCGATCACCGCCGGGCACACCGCATTCACACGAATGCCCTTCTTGGCGTACTCGATGGCCGCCGACTTGGTCAGGCCGATCACCGCGTGCTTGGAGGCGCTGTAGATGCTCATCTTCGGCGCCGCCCCCAAGCCCGCCACCGAAGCGGTATTGACGATGGCCCCTCCGCCCTGGGCCAGCAGCAACGGCAGCTGGTACTTCATGCACAGCCACACCCCCTTCACGTTAACGCCCATGATGGCATCGAACTCCGCCTCGCTACCCTCGGCCAGGCGGCCTTGCTCTATCTCGATACCCGCGTTGTTGTAGGCATAGTCCAACCGGCCATAGGCGGCAATCAGGCGCTCGTGCAGCTGGCGCACATCGGCGTCGCGGGTGACGTCACAGGCAATGAACAGCGCCTCGCCGCCCGCCGCATGGATCAAGGCCACAGTGGCCTCGCCACCGGTCGGGTCGAGGTCGGCCACCACCACCCTCAGGCCCTCCTGGGCGAAAGCCAGGGCGGTTGCCCGGCCGATGCCGGCGGCACCGCCGGTGACCAGGGCTACCTGGCCGGAAAAGGTCATGCTCATCGCGTGCTCCAAAGCGTGATTGGTGGGGTTCAGAGCATAGTCAGCCACCAAGCGGCCAGGCAGCATCATCACCCCACCGGTTGGGCTACCATGCTTGTCAGTGATGTTAAGGACCTGCCTACATCAACAGGGTAGATTTAACGCATCCCCCTCCACTGCCCACAAGGACCCGCCATGACCCACACCAACCGCCGCTTCCTGCTCGCCAAACGCCCGGTCGGCGCCGTACGCCGTGACGACTTCAGCTTCGAGACCGTGCCCGCCGAACAACCCGGCGAAGGCCAGGTGCTAGTGCGCAACCTGTACCTGTCGCTGGACCCGGCCATGCGCGGCTGGATGAACGAAGGCAAGTCCTACATCCCACCCGTGGCCCTGGGCCAGGTGATGCGCGCGCTGGGCGTCGGCGAAGTGATTGCCTCCAACCACCCCTCCTACAAGCCGGGCGACCATGTTAGCGGCGCCCTTGGCGTGCAGGACTACTTCACGGGCGAAGCCCAGGGCCTGCACAAGATCGACCCCAGCCTGGCGCCCCTGCCCCGCTACCTGTCGGCGCTGGGCATGACTGGCATGACCGCCTACTTCGCCCTGCTGGACGTCGGCCAGCCCAAGGCCGGTGATACCGTGGTCATTTCCGGCGCGGCCGGCGCGGTGGGCAGCATTGTCGGGCAAATTGCCAAGATCAAAGGCTGCCGCGTGGTCGGTATAGCCGGCGGTGCCGAGAAGTGCCAGTACCTGAAGGACGAACTGGGCTTTGACGGGGTGATCGACTACAAGGCCGAAGACGTGCTGGCCGGCCTGAAGCGCGAATGCCCCAAAGGCGTGGACGTGTACTTCGACAACGTCGGCGGCGACATCCTCGATGCCGTGCTGACCCGCATCAACTTCAAGGCACGCATCGTGATTTGCGGCGCAATCAGCCAGTACAACAACAAGGAAGCGGTGAAAGGCCCGGCCAACTACCTGTCGCTGCTGGTGAACCGTGCGCGCATGGAAGGCTTTGTGGTGATGGATTACGCCAAGGACTATGGCAAGGCCGCGCTGGAAATTGCCGGGTGGCTGGCCAGCGGGCAGGTGAAGAGCAAGGAGGATGTGGTGGAAGGGCTGGAGACCTTCCCCGAAACCTTGCTGAAGCTGTTCAGTGGGGAGAATTTTGGCAAGTTGGTGCTCAAGGTTTGATTGCGGATTACGTTTGGGCGTCCAGGTGCATGCCTTGGGTTTTGCAGTGCCTGTGAGATCGAGCGCCGCGCAGGCGGCGCTCGATCGTCCGTGAGAAAGATCCGGGGGGTTGCTCCTCGTCACGCACTGGATTTTCACCATGAAAAAGTACACCCCCTCCCCCATCCTAACCGCAGGCCTGGAAACCTTCCTCGAAGCCGGCAACCCCACCCTGGACCTACTCCGCGTACAACCCGGCATACCGATCGATGATGCCTAAGAGCACGTGTCAGTCCTGCTGGGCTACATCAAGCACCTCGTGCGCGAAGGCGACATGGAAAATGACCATAAACTGCTGGGCTCCGCCGATTACCTGCTGGCCATGGCCAAGGCCCTGATGAACGACATCGAACTGGCCAAGAACAAACTGCACTGACAGGCCTTGTGGGAACAACCCAAAGTCCAAAAACTGACGCGCCCGCTCCCACAGGCCTTGCGCTGGCCCATGAGGTTTGCCTGTTTTGTGGGAGCCGGCTTGCCGGCAATCACCGCCGAAGGCGGTGCCATTCGCGGAGCAGCCAAACAAAAAAGGCCAGCACTCTCATGCTGGCCTTTTCGATAACGCAGGCTACTTACCCACGAATTTCCGCCACCACCGCAGCCAGCGCCTGCGCCGGGTCGGCGGCCTGGCTGATCGGGCGGCCGATCACCAGGTAATCCGAACCCGCATCCAGTGCCTGGCGCGGGGTGAGGATACGGCGCTGGTCATCCTGCGCACTGCCCGCCGGGCGAATGCCCGGGGTCACCAGTTGCAGCGACGGGTGCGCCGCCTTCAGTGCCTGGGCCTCCAGCGCCGAGCACACCAAACCGTCCATGCCAGCCTTCTGGGCCAGCGCCGCCAGGCGCAGCACCTGCTCTTGGGGGGCGACATCCAGGCCGATACCGGCCAGGTCTTCACGCTCCATGCTGGTCAGCACGGTCACACCAATCAGCAACGGCTGCGGGCCGCTGCGCTTGGCCAGCTCCTCGCGGCAAGCCGCCATCATGCGCAGGCCACCGGAGCAGTGCACGTTCACCATCCACACACCCATTTCGGCCGCAGCCCTCACCGCCATGGCAGTGGTGTTGGGGATGTCGTGGAACTTGAGGTCCAGGAACACTTCGAAGCCCTTGTCGCACAGGGTTTCGACAATGCCCGAAGCGCTGCTGGTGAACAGCTCCTTGCCAACCTTCACCCGGCACAGCGCAGGGTCAAGCTGGTCAGCCAGCTTCAGGGCGGCCTCACGGGTAGGGAAATCCAGGGCGACGATCAGGGGCGTCTGGCAGGCGGACATGGGCAGGGTCTCTTGGCAAGTCGAAAACGGCGCGCATTGTAAACGAAGTGGCGCAGGCTTTGGGGCCCGCGGGTCACGGAATTGGCCCAACAGTGGCTGGCTCCTATAATTGAACCTACGGAACGGGCAATTGCTCAACACTTGTACAAGCGCTGCCCATCACCAGCAAAGGAGAACGAAAATGCCCTGGTATGCCTGGCTGATACTCATCATAGCCCTCGGCTCAATCGTCGGCGGGCTGATGCTGCTGCGCGACACGGCAAAAAAACTGCCACTGACCGAAGAACAGCTGCGCAAGGTGCACGAACGCAATGCCGAGGCGGATGCCAAGGATGCGCAAGACCGCTAAAAGGTCAAAGTAAAGGGTTTAAGAGCCACCTTTTAAGGCAATATTTTGACGCACCGCAAAGTAAAAAATAACTTATTGTTTTATTAGGTATTTATTGGGGTGCTTTGCGCCCCTTGTCGAAGGGCTGCAAAGCAGCCCCAGGTTCCAGAAGGCAACCCCAAACCGACAGGCTCACCCTCCTCGCCCATTTACTCCACCATCACCTTGTCCCGGTTACGCTCCAGCAACGCATTGCCAATGCCCTTGATCTCCAGCAGTTCATCCACCGAAGCAAACGGCCCATTGGCCTCCCGGTAAGCCACGATGGCCTCGGCCTTGGCCTTCCCTATGCCGTTCAATTCCTTCTGCAACGTCAGCGCATCGGCGGTGTTCAGGTCCAGCCGCTGCGGCTGCTGGGCCTGCTGCTGGCTTACCACCGGCACCGGCTCGGGCACCGCCGTGGCGCTGGCCGGGGCGGCGCTAAGGGAAAAGGACAGGCTGGCGAACAGCGGCAGCAGCAGGTACGACAGAACGTTGTTACGCATGGTGAACACTCCTTGGGTTGGTCATTTTCCAGCAGCCGTTTTCCTTCGACTGCGCAATCAACCCTAGCGGTTCTGCCATTTTGCAAACAGGCACTTGACCCAGTTAATCGTTACCGGATCCGACATTAAAAAAAGCAACTTCGCTCACCCAAAAAGTAATGGCGTTACGCCATATTTCAGGTTAACTTCATGAAACAAAGGCGATGGCAAATCGCCGCCAGGTAAATTCCCGTTTAACCTAGGTTTCATTCAGACCAATCGCAGTTGTTTTTCCTACAAGCCTTGCCGGACAAGGCCCCCACCCGTTCGTCGCATGCCTCGGTCGAATTGACTTTATTGGCATGATGCCTGAATAACATCAAACAATCGTTTTTCCTGATGCAACTTCCGAAAATAGGATCCAATCGATCGATGAATATGGGCAAATTCTGACGATCAGGGGAAAAAAACGTGCCAGACGGGATGTCATATTGATGACGAAGTGATAAATTTGCGGTCATTGGACAACCGCTACGCTTGAAGGATCCGAGCCAAAATGAATTTTTCTTCACCGCCCTCCCCCCTCCTCGCTCGCTTTTGCGTGCGTAGCGCTACCCACGCCAGCCCCCCCGGCCGATTTGCGTAACACCCGCGTTTCGCACCCGTAGCACCTGATCCAACCGCCTTCACTCACACAAAGAAGACCGTCGCCGTGTCCCTCAAGACCCTCACTGTATTTGGCACCCGCCCAGAGGCCATCAAAATGGCCCCCCTGGCCCTCAACCTTGCCCAGGACGACCGTTTCGAGTCGCGCGTCTGCGTAACTGGCCAGCACCGCCAGATGCTCGACCAGGTACTGGAGCTGTTCGAGATCACGCCCGACTACGACTTGAACATCATGAAGCCCGGCCAGGACCTGACCGACGTGACCACTGCCATCCTGCAGGGTCTGAAGCCTGTGCTGGCCGAGTTCAAGCCTGACGTAGTGCTGGTGCACGGAGACACCGCGACAACCCTGGCTACCAGCCTGGCCGCCTACTACCAGCAGATTCCGATCGCCCACGTGGAAGCCGGCTTGCGCACTGGCAACCTGTATTCGCCATGGCCAGAAGAAGGCAACCGCCGCCTGACCGGCGCACTGGCCGCCCTGCACTTCGCGCCCACCTCCACTTCGCAGGACAACCTGCTGCGTGAAGGCATCGACGCCGCGACCATCCATACCACCGGCAACACCGTGATCGACGCGCTGCTGGAAGTGGTCCGCAAGCTGGAAAGCCCCGCGCTGAAAAGCCAGTTCGAAGGCCAGTTCAGCTTCCTGAACCCGGAGCGCCGCATGGTGCTGGTCACCGGCCATCGCCGCGAAAACTTTGGTGGCGGCTTCGAACGCATCTGCCAGGCGCTGGTACAAACCGCGCGCCAATTCCCTGACGTGGAGATCGTGTACCCGGTACACCTCAACCCGAACGTGCGCGAACCGGTCAACCGCCTGCTGGCCGACGTCAACAACATTCACCTGATCGAGCCGCTGGACTACCTGCCGTTCGTCTACCTGATGACCCGTTCCTACCTGATCCTGACCGACTCCGGCGGCATCCAGGAAGAAGCCCCTGCCCTGGGCAAACCGGTACTGGTCATGCGTGACACCACCGAGCGCCCGGAAGCCGTGGCCGCCGGCACCGTCAAACTGGTGGGTACCGATGTGGAATCGATCACTGAACACCTGGCGAAACTGCTCAACGATGATGCGACCTATCGCGAGATGAGCTTTGCCCACAACCCCTACGGCGATGGAAAAGCGTGCGCGCGAATCCTCGACGCACTTTCCAACTTCTCTCGTTCCAAGGAAGTAGCATGAGCTTCAACAAGATTTCCGTCGTAGGCCTGGGCTATATCGGCCTGCCAACCGCCGCCGTTTTCGCCGCCCGCAAGAAGCACGTGATCGGTATCGATGTAAACCAGCATGCAGTCGACACCATCAACCGTGGCGAAATCCACATCGTCGAACCTGAGCTGGACATGGTGGTACACGCTGCCGTAACCGAAGGCTTCCTGCGTGCCTCCACTGTTCCGGAAGCTGCCGACGCCTTCCTGATCGCCGTACCAACCCCGTTCATGGATGACCACCAGCCGGACCTGAGCTACATCGAGTCTGCCAGCAAGGCCATCGCGCCCGTTCTGAAGAAGGGTGACCTGGTCATCCTGGAATCCACCTCCCCGGTCGGCGCTACCGAGCAGATGGCCTTCTGGCTGGCCCAGGCCCGCCCGGACCTGAGCTTCCCGCAAACCCACGGCGAAGACTCCGACATCCGCGTTGCCCACTGCCCTGAGCGTGTACTGCCAGGCCACGTGCTGCGCGAGCTGGTGGAAAACGACCGCATCATCGGCGGCATGACCAACAAGTGCTCCGAAGCAGCCGTACGCCTGTACCGCACCTTCGTTGAAGGCGAGTGCATCGTCACCAACGCCCGCACCGCAGAAATGTGCAAGCTGACCGAAAACAGCTTCCGTGACGTGAACATTGCCTTCGCCAACGAACTGTCGATCATCTGCGACAAGCTGGACATCGATGTGTGGGAGCTGATTCGCCTGGCCAACCACCACCCGCGCGTCAACATCCTGCAGCCAGGCCCAGGCGTCGGCGGCCACTGCATCGCCGTCGACCCATGGTTCATCGTCAGCCAGACCCCAGAGCAGGCGCGCCTGATCCGCACCGCCCGGGTGGTCAACGACAGCAAGCCCGAGTGGGTGATCGACAAGGTCAAGATGGCCCTGGCCAACTTCCTGATCAAGAACCCGGGCAAGTCGGCCCAGCAAGTGAAAATTGCCTGCTACGGCCTGGCCTTCAAGGCCGATATCGACGACCTGCGCGAAAGCCCTGCCCTGAGCATTGCCGAGCGCCTGGGCAATGAGCTGGAAGCCACCCTGCAACTGGTCGAACCGAACATCGAAGCCTTGCCGCAGCGTCTGGCGCGCCACGAGCACGTGGCCTTCGACTACGCGCAGGATAGCGCCGACATCCACGTACTGCTGGTAAAGCACCGCGAATTCCGCGGCACCTTCAACGTACGTGAAGCAGCATTCGTGATCGACGCCGCTGGCGTTACCCAGGCTTGATGGATCAAACCGCATGAATAACCCCACGCTTGAGAAACCCACCGTGAACACAGAGCTGCCTTCACCCTTGGCCGATATTCATGACCGCGTGATGGAAGCCTATTACGGCAAGCTGGGGGATCAGTTCATGCGGGAAACACAGTCCCGCATCCACTGGATCTGCGCCCAGGTCAAAGGGCGCCGGATCCTGGATGTTGGCTGCTCGCAGGGCATCGTGCCCCTGCTGCTGGCACGTGAAGGCTGCCAGGTCACCGGTGTGGACACCAGCCCGCAGGCCATTGAAGAGGCCAAGGGCTACCTGTATTCCGAACCGGCCCACATCCAGCAGAACGTCACGTATATCAATTCAGACTTCCTCGCGCTGGATACGCTCGAGGTCGAACCGGACACCGTTGTCATCAGTGAAGTGCTCGAGCACCTGGTACGCCCGGAGCTGTTCATCGAAAAGGCCTACGACCTGCTCAAGCAGGGTGGCCGAGTGGTGATTACCGTGCCGTTCGGGGTCAATGACTTCATTGACCATAAGCACACGTTCTACCTGATGGAACCGTTCCGGCTGCTGGCCGAGCATTTGCAGATCATCGACGTGAAGATGCTGGGCAAGTGGCTGGGTATCGTTGCCGTCAAGAGCGAAACACATAAGCCGGGTGTCATCGACTCGCTGAGCATTGATCGCGTTCGTGAGCTTGAAAAAGCCTTCGAATCCATCGAGCGCACCCTGCGCGAGAATCTCGGTGTGATCGGTAAGCGGTTGGAAGATACAAACAAGAAGTATCGCACGGTCAACGAACAGATTGCTCAACTCAAGCCCGAAGCCCAGAAGGCTGAAACGCTATCCAGAACGTTGCAAACCCGCGATGCCGAAATTGCGACACTGCAACAGGCCAACCGAGAAATTCTCGACGCCAAGGCAAAGCGGATAAAAGAACTTGAGGAAATCAAGGAGCGCCTGGATGACGCTAACAGAAAGTACCGCCTGGCCACTGAACAACTTTCCCAGCTAAAGCCCGAAGCACAGAAGGCCGAGGCACTCTCGCGTCAGCTTCAGGATCGCGAATCACATATAGCTTCTATTGAGCAAGCGAGCCGGGAAGCCCTTGAGGCCAGCGCGCGCAGCATCATGGAGCTCAATGAAGAGCTTGATTCGCTCAAGTCCAAGTTGGGCGAGGCGAATGAAAAGTACCTCGCTACGGCCAGGCAGTATGCCGAGTTGGAACAGCAAATCGCGGCGCTTGAAGAAGCTCAGGTGCAGACATGCCAGGAACTGACCGCAGCCAACGACGAACTGGGGCAGCGGAATCAGGAGCTGGAGACCCTGCAGCAATCCCTTCACACCATCGAAGAACAATTGCTGGCCACCGATCAGCAGCGTGTGGCTGCTGAAGAGCTGGCAGCTAACGAGACGGCAAAGATAGCCGCACTGCAGGCTCAACACGATGCACTGGAAAGCCAGCTTCAGCAAATGTTGGAGCTCCAGGCAAAAGACCAACTCGACAATGCAGCCCTGAATGAAAGCGTGGGTGCACTTCAGAAACAACGTGACGAACTGGCGGCTCAGCTTGAGTCGTTGTCTGGGCAGCTTGTCCAGGCCCAGCAGATCAACGATGGTCATATAGAAACCATCACAGTGCTTCGTGCACAGCAGGCCGTCTTGCAAGCCAAGCTGGAAAATCAGCAGCAGGCGGCAACCGAACTGCAGACTCGGGCCGAGCAAACGAATGCTGGTCATGTAGACACCATCACTGCCCTCCGCGCCGAGCAGGCAGCCCTACAAGCTGCGCTGGAAAGCCAGCGGCAGGTATCGGCCGAAACTCAGGCCCAGGCTGAACAGACAAGCGCTGCCCACGAAGGCACCATCACCGCCCTCCGCGCTGAGCAGGCAGCCCTACAAGCTGCGCTGGAAAGCCAGCGGCAGGTATTGGCCGAAACTCAAGCCCTGGCTGAACAGACAAGTGCTGCCCATGAATACACCATCACTGCTCTGCACTCACGTATCACTGATCTGGAGGCGCAGGTAGAAGCAGCAGTCGAATCACGGGATCAAACACTTGAGGCCAACACCGATTACATCGACACCATTGCCACCTTGCGCGAACGCCTGACGACGATGGAAGCCGCGCTGGAGAATCAGAAGGAGGCAATGAGCCAGCTGCAAAACGAAAGCAATCAGGATATTGCCGAGAAGGATGAATGCATCACCACGCTGCGCATGCGCCAAGCGGAACTGGAAGCCGAACTTGAAAGCGAGTTGGAGTATATGAACGAATTGCAGGCCCAAACCCAGAGGGCCGACGCTGCACAGGCCGAAACCATTGCCCTGTTGAAAGCGCGTCAAACTGAACTGGAAAGCCAGTTGCAGGCGATGAGCGAAAGACAGGCACGCAGCGAGCGTGAGCATGCTGCCCAGGCCAACACCATCAATACACTGGTTGACCTGCGCAATGGCTTGGAAGAGCAACTGCACGCAATGACGCAGGCTAATGCCCAAGCACAAGATGCCCAGGCAGAACAGGCAGAAACCATTGCCTCTCTGAATCAGGCCAAGGTTGTGCTGGCCGAACAACTGTCGCTCGAAACTGCCAGCCGCCTGGCGGCGGAGGCAAGCCTGGCGGCCACCAACGAACAGTGGCAAGGCCTGCGCATGCAGCTGGAGAACGAGCTGAACTCGTCGAAAGCAGACTTGGGGGCGGCAAACATGAAGTACCGCACCGTCAGCGCTGAGCAGATCCCGCAACTGAAGGCCAACCTCAATCAGTTGCTGGAGCGCTCTGCGGCGCAGCAGCGCAAGATCGACGAACTCAATGCAAATCTGGAACGTGCCAACACACAGCGCCATCTGGCCGAACAGCGCCTGGTCAAGACACGCACCAGCATGACTTACCAGTTGGGTTACCAGATCAAGAGCAGCGCCAGCTCCTTGGGCGGGCTGGTCAAACTACCAGTACGCTTGCTGCGCCTGTACCGCAAGGCCAACCAGCAACGCCAGCAGAATGAACAGAAGCGGATCGCCAATGAGCCGATGAAGGCCCTGCTGCCTCCGGCACCGATAGTCCAGGATGAGAACTACCTGAAACTGCCAGAGGCCCTGCCGACCAGCGCGCAGAGCCGTTCTACGCTGTTGCGCCAAGCCGACCAACCTGCAAGCCGCCTGAAAATGGCCTGCGTAATGGATGAGTTCACCTTCGGCTCCTACCGCTACGAATGCGACCTGATGCAGCTCACGCCTAGCAACTGGAAGGCAGAGCTGGAAGGCTTCGGCCCCGAATTGCTGTTCATCGAGTCTGCCTGGCGCGGCAAGGATGAGCTGTGGGGTAGCAAGGTTGGCCACAACAGTCAGGAATTGCAGGACATCCTGGCCTGGTGCCGTCAGAACAAGGTACCAACCGTATTCTGGAACAAGGAAGACCCGGTACACTTCGAGACCTTCCTGACCACTGCCAAGCAGTTCGACCATGTCTTCACCACCGACATCGACTGCATTCACCGCTATAAAGGTGCGCTCGGTCACGACCGCGTCTACCTGCTGCCATTCGCCTGCCAGCCAGCGCTGCATAACCCGATCGAGCTGTACGAGCGCAAAGACGCCTTTTGCTTCGCTGGTGCCTACTACGCCCGTTACCCGGAGCGTACCCGCGACCTGGGCAACTTCGTCTGCGAGCTGCCGAAGTTCCGACCGCTGGAAATCTTCGACCGCAACTTCGGCAAGAACGATGCGAACTATCAGTTCCCCGAGGAATATCAGCCGTACATCGTCGGCACCCTGCCCTTCGAAAAAATCGACACGGCTTACAAGGGCTACCGCTACGCGATCAACCTGAACTCGATCAAGCAATCGCAATCGATGTTCGCACGTCGAGTATTCGAGCTGCTGGGCTGCAACACCATCACCGTCAGCAACTTCTCGCGCGGTGTACGCCTGTTGTTCGGCGACCTGGTCGTCACCACCGACAATGGCGAAGAAATGCTGCGCCGCCTGCAGCTGCTGGCCGAAGACCCGCTCAACAGTGACAAGCTGAAACTCGCTGCCCTGCGTAAAGTGATGCAGGAGCACACTTACACCCAGCGCCTGGAATACGTGCTCAGCAAAGTGACAGGCACCAGCAAGGCCCAGCGCCTGCCGGAAATCGTGGTCGTCTGCGAAGCCCAGGATCGTCAGCAGTTCAACATGCTGCGCGCCCACCTGAACCGCCAGACCTACAGCCAGGTACGCATGGTCATCATCACCGATGCCTATCAGAGCAGCATCGTAAGTGATGACCCTCGCATTCTGGTGCTCAAACCAGCCCAACTGAAGAAATCCAGCCTTGGCGAGCTGGTTGGCAACACCCCGTGGGTTGCTGCGTTTGTACCGGGCGACTACTACGGCCCCAACTACCTGCTAGACCTGGCGCTGGCAACGCGCTACAGCCGTGCACAGGTGGTTGGTAAAGCCGCTCACTTCACCTGCAAGGGGCAAGATGCCGAGCTGCAGTCGAATGAACTGGCATACCGTCCGGCTCAATCGCTGAGCGCACGGCGCTCGTTGGTGGCGACCGAGATCATTGCCGGCCAGCCATTGCTAAGCTGGTTGAAGGGCCTGCCATCGCTGGAGTACGCACACCAGCAAGGCCTGGCCATCGACCCATTCAACTATTGCGAGAATGGTGCGGCACAGCAGGAAAACATCAGCGCCAAGGTTGACGATCTGGACCTGAACCTTGGTATGACCATCGACCAACTGCAGGCTCGGGCCCAGGCCATTGCGCCTCTGAAAGTCAGCCATGACTCGCCGGAAATCACCGGCCGCGCCTTGGCCGAAATGTTCGGAGTCAAGCACAACAAGTTCCTCGACCTGGCCGTCGATGTGGATAGCTGGCGCGTGAACTCCAAGCTGGCAGATGGCAAGCATGAGTACGTGTATGCGCTGAATGAAGTCAGCCTGGACCAGCTGAATATCCAGGACCGTAAGCTGAAGCTGTACCTCGACTGCACGCCTGGCCTGAACGTGCAATTGGTGGTGCTGTTCCTCGATGCCGAGAAGCAGCGGATCAGCCACGTGATGCAGCATGCCAACCGTAACCAGACTTCCGAGGTTCCGCCGGAAGCCGCCTTCGTGCGCTTCGGCCTGCGAGCCTACGCATCTGGCAATACCGAGATCAAGGCACTGGTGCTTGGCCACCGCAACCTCCAACCTTCGGAGATGCTGGGCCGCTCGCAACACTTGGTTGTAACAAACCATTACCCCGCTTATGACGACCTGTATCGCAACGGTTTTGTGCACAGCCGCGTGATGGCGTATCAGGAGCAGAACCTGAACGTCGACATCTTCCGCCTTCGCAAGAACGAGGCTGTCAGCTATCACGAGTTCCAGAACGTGGACGTGGTAACCGGGTGCCAGACTACGCTCGCCAAGATGCTTGAAAGTGGCCAGTACAAGAGCGTATTGGTGCACTTCCTGGAACCCGATATGTGGGAAGTGCTCAAGCGCTTCACTCACTTGGTCAAGGTAGTAGTCTGGGTGCACGGCTCGGAGATACAGCCTTGGTGGCGTCGCGAGTACAACTACTCGGATGAACATCAGTTGGCACTGGCAAAAGTAGAGAGCGAAAAGCGCATGGCGTTCTGGCGCGAGACGCTAACGAACATGCCTGCAAATCTGAAACTCGTTTTCGTGTCTCGTTACTTTGCTGAAGAAGTGATGGAGGATGTGGGCTTCCGGATTCCGGAGGAGAGCTACGAGATCATCCACAACCCTATTGATACCGATATTTTCGATTACAGGAAAAAGCCTGAAAACCAGCGTTTCAAGGTACTTTCCATCCGCCCTTACGCATCAGCAAAATATGCAAATGACTTAAGTGTCGCTGCAATCAAACTGCTTTCGAAAGAGCCATTTTTTGAGAAAATGGAGTTCCGGATGATCGGCGATGGTGCTCTTTTCGAAGAAACCTTGGAGCCACTAAAGGGGCTCTCAAACGTCACAATCGAACGCGGTTTCTTGAAGCACAACCAGATCGCGGCATTGCACAAAGAGTACGGGGTCTTCCTTTGCCCAACTCGCATGGACGCTCAAGGTGTTTCTCGTGACGAAGCTATGTCATCCGGACTCATTGCAGTGACCAACGGTGTTACAGCCATTCCAGAATTTGTAAGCAACGACTGCGGCATTCTTGCGGGTGCAGACGATGCACAAGGGATGGCCGATGGCATCAAGAGAATTGTCGAATCTCCAGAGCTGTTCAATAAGATGTCCGCTGCTGCTCATCTCCGAGTCATGGGCCAAACAGCGAAGAAAAACATTATCGACAAAGAATTGGCACTCATCGCCCAATAAAAAACCACCACCCTACCTTTAATGACGAATACGATTACTATGAAAATCAACACCAAAACCGCAGCAGCACTTCTTATGTCTCTGGCACTCTTCGGCTGCGGAGCTGAGAACGAGCAAAAAACAACCCAAGCGCCTTCCTCGCAAAGCGCTCAAAGCAATTCCATCGTTCTTCAGAACGGTGAAAAATTGAACACCAATGGTGAGGTCTTCAAAGAGTACGAGAAAGAAACCTCGAACGGAAAGATGAAGCATTATGAAATCAGCACCAACTCGCTTGCCAAAGTAGCTGAGAATGCCATCTACACTCAATTGAAGAACCAAGGCTTCCAGCGCACCGTAATGGAAGACAACCCAACCCAATTCAAAGTTCACTACAAGAAAACCGGTTATTCCACCATTGGCGCAATCTATACCGAGTCCAGCGCTAACAACGTAAACACTACAAAAATGAAAATCTACTGGACCGAGACCTGAGTCTTCCCAGAATAGTGTCCTGAAGACCCTGTCGGGTATAATCGAATAGTAGGTAAAGCAGTGAAAAAAGTTGCAATGATCGTGTGGAATGAATTCGTCAATGACGCACGAGTATTAAAAGAAGCACAAACACTTGCCACCTCAGATTATGCCGTTAGGGTCTTCGCACTACATACCCCAGGGAAAACTGCAAAAACAGAGACCCTACAAAAGAACCTGGATGTATGCCGGGTAGAAAGGTCGCCTCTATGGCGTTGGAGGAAGTCGAAACAATTCGACTCCAAAACACCATTGCCTTCAACGGGAGGATCTTCTACTAGCGCCCACATCTCAGTTTTCAGGGTGATCACTCGCGCATGGACTCATTTGATGCTCCTTTTAAACATCATACGTTTTCGGCCGACTGTCGTTCACTCCCATGACGTAAATACCCTTCCTACTGCTTGGCTAGCCTCAGTCATCAGTAACTCCAAACTGGTTTATGATGCACACGAAATAAGCACTAGCAGAGAGGGTTATGGAAAGCTCTCAAAGCTTGTTGCGCACATTGAAAAACTATTGATTCCTCGCGCATGTGCGGTCATCACGACAACTGAAACCCGAGCCAAATACCTTGCTCGACTTTATAAAATAGCAAGACCTGCAGTGCTTCAAAATCGCCCCAGATATGTTACCCCTCAAAAGAGCCGCTTGCTTCATAAAGAGCTAGGTATACGAGAAGAGTGCCCAGTAGTCCTTTACCAGGGCGGACTTCAAAGCGGTAGAGGTTTAGAAAAGCTAGTGCGTTGCACTGCACGCCTAAAAAAAAGCGCTCACGTCGTACTTATTGGTGGAGGTCGTCTAACACAACCTCTTATCGACTTACGTGACAATCTTGGTTTGCAGGACCGCGTTCATTTCATTCCAACAGTAGCACTCTCCGAGCTTCCAAAATATACTGCAGCAGCCGACATCGCCGTGCAGCCGATAGAAAACACTTGCTTCAATCACTTCAGCACTGACTCCAACAAACTGTTTGAGTACATCATTGCAGGTGTGCCGTCAGTAGCAACCAACTTCCCTGAAATCCGGAAGATAGTGAATCAATATGACATCGGGCTTTTGGTTGCCGAAGGCAATGAAGACGACCTCGTGAACTGCCTTAACAGGCTCATCGAGGATCCGGAGTTACGCGTAAAATTAGCCAATAACTCGAAGATTGCTGCAAAGAACCTATGTTGGGAAAGCCAAGAAAGCCTATTGGTAGACATGTACAAAAAAGCCACCTCCAACGGCAAACGTGAAGCGGCCTGAACGTGAATATCCTGATACTGAGTTTTTACTATCCTCCTGATCTTTCTGCTGGTTCGTTCAGGACGAAAGCATTAGTCAATTCACTTTTGCAGAATTCTCAGAAGAACATCACGATAACCGTACTGACGACCCAACCGAGCAGATACGATAGTTATGCTCCGAGTGCTTCCTCTATAGAAAGCTGCGAGGGGCTTACGATCAAACGAATTCCAGTGTTTTCGCGTGGCGGTGGAATCCTTGGCCAGGCCCATCTATTCGCCCAATATGTACGAGGTGTGCTGCAAGCGGTCAAGTCGAATGAGTATGATCTTGTTTTTGCTACCTCATCACGCATGATGACCGCTACCTTAGGTGCCTGGGTAGCCAGACGCGTTAATGCACCGCTTTATTTGGATTTCCGAGACTTACTGACTGATATATTGCCAGATTTACTACCGTCTCCGATCGGAGCTCTCACTGCATGGTTCTTCCGCCACATTGAGCGCTGGACCGTGAAACAAGCTCACTCAGTCAACTTAGCTTCCCCAGGTTTCGTCAGCTATTTTAAATCACAGTACCCGAACAAACCATTTACTGTTTACACAAACGGCGTTGATGATCTATTCATTGAAAACCCAGCCGCAATGGAAGAGCGCACTTCACGCCAGATCCGTATTTTATACGCAGGCAACATAGGCGCAGGACAAGGCCTTCATCATATTCTGCCGACACTAGCAAATAGACTTTCCAACAGAGCGAAGTTTATTGTAGTTGGAAGCGGCAGTGCAATGAAACAACTGAAAAGCGCACTACTCCAGCATAAGGTCACAAATGTAGACCTTATCGAACCCATGAAACGAACTGATTTACTATCGTACTACAATACGGCAGACGTTCTGTTTTTGCACCTAAATAATCTCCCTTCGCTGAAGAATGTGATTCCTTCAAAATTATTTGAATACGCCGCCACCGAGAAGCCTATTCTTGGCGGACTTAGTGGCTATTCTGCCAAATTTGCAACCGACAACATCAAAAACATGAGCATTTTCCCCCCTTGCGATGTAGAGTCAGCAATTGCGGCCTTAGAAAGCTTGAATATCGAAACAACTGATCGACGCGACTTCGTAAAGCGATACTCGCGCAAATACATTGTAGAAAGCATGGCAACTGAACTTTTGAACCATGCACAAAACACTTAATATGCTTTTATTATCAGGTGCTGCAACGAGAAGAGAAGGCATCAATGGCGACTAGATATCTTAAAAGACAAACCTTGAGAGCCATTCAAATCGACGCACATATTCTGCGCCAAAAACACTGGCCACCTGTTAAGCAAACAATATGAAAGCACACCTTAATACAGAGCTAAACCAATGCTTACGCTGGTCTTTTTCCTTAGGCAGAAAATTCCTGAGGACAGCGCCCTTGCATACCGCCTCAGTACAGTTCATCTACATCCTCAGCCAATTACTTTTGCTTTTAGCCTTCTTCCTTCCTTTAAAAGCAATTATCGTTCTCAGTTCTGGCGGCATCCCGAGTTACTTCCCTGATTTTTTGAAAGCTCACCCTCAGAACACAGTGGTAATCTGGTTGAGCTTAAGCTCCCTGGTTGCATTTGCAGCACATCTAACATTTGAATTAGCTGCAACCAAAATCACTGCAAGGGGCGCACGCCTACTCATACTCAGAACAAAGAAAATTGTACTCTTTGACAATCAAGACTCAATTGCGATCAATGCATACTCAAAGTTCACTCGTGGATTTTCGGAGCTCCTGTTCTTTTTAATATCAATCGCAATTCTGTGCGCTATTTACCCGCTAATATTTTCCTTGGTTGTCACAAGCATCACAGCCTTTTATGTATTGATCTGCCTGGCATTCAACACCTCACCCAAACTACGAGCCGCATTAATAATCCACCACCAAGCGACACTCAATTCAATATCAGGATTTATTTTCTTGGTTGTATTTTTCGGAATAATTGGAGACTTTCTTTATTTCGCCCCCCCATCAGCGTTCATGGCCATAATATCGCTACTACTTATCAGGCAAGCCCTGCAGCGGTTGGTGGGCTTTGCTACCAAACTGATAGTATTGAGATCGCAACATTCGCGAGTCAGTGCACTATTTTTCCACAATCAGCCGCTATTATTAGAAACCACTCAGAAGAATGACGGGATCCACTCTCTCTTCTCACCAGAGCAGCGCGAGCGCTGGATTCCACAGATCTTATCCCCTCTTTTCAAAACTGCATTTACTGTCGAAAGCGTCAAAAATTTCCAGCTAGGGCACCCTGACATATATTGCTACGAGGTTGACTGTAGCTCCGAAACCGAGCTAAAAACTTTTATTATCAAATTATTTGATGAGAGCCGAACTTATCCCGCCTCTCAAGAGAGCGCACTAATCGCTCAATTCAAGAATCTGCCTTGCCCCCCTCTTCGAGAGACCGGAAAGCTTCAGAGTGTAACTTATCATATCTTTGAGTGGTCAAAAGAAAGCAAAATGACCGGCAGGGAGTACAATAAAGGAAGTCTGACGCTGCTCGGTGACTTGATGAAGCTGACACCACCAAAGTCCCTTCTCAATAAATACGAGCGCTCCAAAAGCTATTTAGAATCCCGCCTAAACATTGAGATGTTGGAAAGTCTAAAACTATATGCAGTTACCGCAGACGACCAGAAAAAAATAGAACATCTGGCAGACAGCCTTGACCGTATAAAAGCACACCTAAGCAAACTTCCAAGGCAACTTATTGTGCTTGATCTTAACACTGACTCCTTGCTCAAGAAGGAGACTGGAGAGCTATCAGTTTTGCACTGGGGGAACTGGCTGCTGGAGCCTGCGGGGACGTATTGGCCTCTTACGGCCCACTCAGAGCTTCTTGAGTTTACCCGAGAAGCTCAGCGCACCAGAACTGACGCAGAGAACCTGAGCAGTGACGGCACCATACTTTCTTCTTATATGTTCTCATTTGAAAGACATGTCAATCGCCGAGACTACCAGGCGGCGCTAAATCTCATTCCGGATGTTTTAAAACACACACAAAACCTCGACGAACAAAATTTATAATCCGTCGACACACAACCTGGCGGCCACGCAACATCCTCTTTTGCTTAAGCGACTTCCTGAGCAAATGAGGATGTGGCCATCTGCCCCTTATAAACCTTCGCCCTTACCAACATCGCAGCAAAGACAGCGCTACAAATCTGCTTGACTATATATCTAAATTAATTGCGCGAATGAGATGAAAGAACCACATTCGCTAGGCGCATGACTCTACAAAGCCAGTGGGCACACTGGTGAGATGATAAGGAACTGGTCAAGCGGCAGCTACATGCCGTAAGCAACCTGCAATACCATTCAAAAAGAAGAGGCCAACGTTACCTCCCCCTTGGAAAGTACTTTTTCATCAAACTCATCTTTATAGAATGCGACAATTTCCAATTTACCAGACTGATTAGGGATAGCAAAACGAGCACTCGGTGACTTTTCATACCATCGCGTTTCGTGACGAACCCCATCAACCAAGAGATAAAATGCAAAATCACCGCCCTCACACTCCTGACCATTCATGTTCAAAGAGCAGTGTGCATAGATTTCATTGTCAACAACTTGTGCCGCCACGTTAAGCTCGATCCCAGAAGAAACTGGAGGAGGCTTTATCGGCGAAAGCTTTAAATCGGGGGATATTACAGCAATATTTTTTTCAGATTTTTTTACAATCTGAGCTAGTGCTTCACGGTAATACATTTCGCAATAATGGAATGGCGACACACCCCAACGATGGAACTCATCAGCTGTCAAAAGATCTTTATCAAAATTCAAAAACTGGCTTCTATCAAGCACCCTTTCCATGGCGCCGTACATCCAATCAAGATCTTCGTTAGCCTTATCGATTTCCCCGCGAGCCACAGGGAAGACAGACTGAGTATCCAACTCAAAACTCGATGCCCAATACACCTTATTGACCAGTACAGCGTCAAGCTTGTTAAGGTCTTTCAACAAACCTAAAAATCTATGCATTCCTTGCAGCCACAACTCACGGCGCTCGACACTACCCTGTGGTATAACCTTATAGCCTTCAACGCCTCCTTCAGCTAGCAAACCGCTTTCAGCAAGCTCATTTGAATGAGTAATCATTTCGCCGGTAGGTAGTGCTACAAGATCAAATCTCTCATCAATCAAATCGATAAGAATCAAGTCTGCAGACTCTAGCTTATCAACTGCAGCTAGCAAGTCTTTGGAAAAATCATTAGCGACCATCCTTCGCCGGAAAGCTGACTGGATGCGATTTAGTGCCTCTGAATTTTTGTAAGGTGCGCTACACAAGGAAGCCATTGAAGATCTAGCGAAGTAATCTGAAATCTTGAAGCCGCGACTCTCTTCCAGATTAAAAATATCTCTTGAAACACAGCTACCATATATGAATAAATTCTTGATCACTACTAACGACCTTATAAAATTTACGCTTTCCAACTAAATAAACAGGCCAAATCGCAACTTCAACAACCTACCAAACTGTAGAACGCTACTCATCACCCAATCACACAAAGAGTGACTTGAGCACAAGCTAGGGCTTGATTATAGCACCAAGCCCCCTCCTCCCTGACAGCTTTGAGTTTCATGGGGTGTCAGATTTCCATAGGGATGTGCACACCATGAATTTCTTGCGCTTGGTTCGAGAGCGGCCGCCGCAGCCAGCGCACGCAGCTACGCAACCAGACCATCGCGGTTTGGTCCAAATTTCCCCATCAGCATGGGCCTAATTTGAGCCTTTCTGCTCATATCGGCGTTGGCAGATTGCCTTGCCCCCCATCGAATGGCCAATTCCCTGCTGGTTGCCCATGCCGAGGCGAGGAGAGCTTTTCCACAGATTCCGCTCACCGGCCCTGACAGCATAGCGACATCATCTGTAGAATTCGCATCCTCCTTCACTCCTTACCAGGGTCTAGCCCTCAGAAAGGGATTTCATGAGCAACAAAGCACTCGCCTACCGGCCCGACATAGACGGGCTCAGGGCTTTGGCCGTTCTGGCCGTTACCGTTTTTCACTTCAATAAACAGTGGCTTCCAGGCGGCTTCGTAGGCGTCGACATCTTTTTTGTGATCTCAGGGTTCCTGATTACCGGGATCGTTGCCAGGCAGGCGGCAGCTGGAACCTTCTCGTTCGCTGATTTCTACATGCGAAGGGTGCGACGCATTCTACCAGCGGCCTTGTTCGTGACGCTGGCGACCCTGGTATTCGGCGCTATCTTCATGCTTCCTGATGATGCGAAAGCCTTGTCACTGTCGGCGATCGCTTCCACTCTGTCAGCTGCGAATATCTATTTTTGGAAGTTCCTCGATACGAGCTACTTCGCAGCATCCTCTGACACCGTTCCCTTGCTCCACATGTGGTCGCTCGGTGTCGAGGAGCAGTTTTATCTTATCTGGCCAGCCCTGCTGCTCCTTACTCTGAGAGTTGGTGGTCGGGCGATGACGGTGGGTGTTGCCACAATGATCGCAGCAGCTTGCTTCTGGTATGGCCAGAGCAAGCTTGCTGCAGATCCAACCTTTGCCTACTACATGCTCCCGTCCAGGGCCGGTGAGCTATTGATCGGTGGCATGACCTTCTTCCTGACCGATACGATCAAAGGTCGCATAGGCCAGCTTACTGCTCAGGTCATGGCCTTGGTGGGAGCTCTAGTACTTGCATGGTCGCTCGCCTACATCCGAGAAACTGAAGGCTTCCCAGGCTTTATATCGATAGTTCCTGCAGTCGGCGCATCGTTGGTGCTGGCCGCCGGCAGCTTCGGTAAAACTCTGGTAGGCAACGTCTTGGCCGTGCGCCCGATGGTCTCTATCGGGTTGGTTTCGTTCTCGCTGTACCTGTGGCATTGGCCGGTCTTGGCGTTTTACCGCTATGCCTATGGCGAGCCTGACATGCTGGGAAACCTGATCTGCCTCTCGGTAATGGTGGCAATGACTTTGTTCAGCTATTTCTTGATTGAAGTGCCGTTCCGAGCCAACAAAGGGTGGAAATTCACCATGGCCACCCCGGCATCAGCAGCCCTTGCCCTATCAATTGCTGGATTTATTTATACCAGCAACGGCATCATCTCACCTATCAGCCCAAGTGGTTACCAGGACTCCCTGGCAGAAAAACGCTCAGGCTCCGCGCCAGCTTCATCTGCTCCGTACGTTTGCCAGAGCGTTTTCAAACCTGAGTATTTTTCTTCGGCAAAATGTATTGCTGGAGACACATCCAAGCCGCCAAGCGTACTTTTAATCGGTGACTCTAACGCAGCTCACTACGCAGGCTATTTAAGTGCTATCGCCAAAAATGAAGGCGTAGCAATTAGAAACGTTGAGCATCATGCTTGCCCACCTTTCCCAGGGCAACGCAGCACAAGGTATATCAAGGAAGGCTACAAAGTAAGCTGCCCTGCATACAACGCGGAGGCATTTAAACAGATCACCAACTACGACACCGTTATCGTAGGGGGCAGTTGGCCGGCATATGAAGCCGTAGACAAGGCGGCATTCATGGCTGACTTCGACGCCATGCTAGATATATTGAGCCAAAGCGGCAAAAAAATAGTTATCGCTCTGAAGGTGCCTACATTCAATTCAGTAGACCGGCAGTGCCCTGAAAAAGCATTGAAAATCCCGCTCATGAACTGCGAACAGAAAACAGTCGTGTCTGATAATGGAGAAAATCGTCTCAATCAAGAGATTATTAAGAAAGTATCTGCTCGGACTAATTTTTCCTACTTTAGTGTTCGCGAACTAATATGTAACGGAACAACATGCTCGGCCTTCGCTGGAAAAACCCAGCTTTATTACGATGGCGGACACCTCAGCCGAGAAGGATCTGAAAAGCTAGGGAGTATAGCCATTGAAACTGGCAGAATCCCCGCGCCACTTTCAAATATTGCCCAATCTAAACTAGCGAACAATTAATACAGACGATACCTGGGTGCAGCCTCACATATGTGTTAGCTCACCCAGTAGCGTATGAAATGCGCCATAAAGCTCACGTATTTAGTCGAAACGGCATGCTCCGGAGCTTACCCACGCAGCCCCATGACAGGGAACTCAGAAATGCAAGTCAGACACTTGACGTACCGCCCCGACATAGACGGACTAAGGGCTTTAGCCGTTTTGGCTGTGACCGTATTCCACTTCAACAAGCAATGGCTCCCGGGTGGGTTCGTCGGTGTAGACATTTTCTTCGTGATCTCGGGTTACCTCATCACCGGGATCATCTACGGCCAAGGGAAAGGCTTCTCGCTCGGTGATTTCTACGGCCGCCGATTTCGCCGAATCCTGCCAGCAGCAGCCTTCGTGACTGTTATCACTCTGCTTGTTGGCTCGCTCATGATGCTGCCAATAGACGTCAAGGCACTGTCGGAGTCCGCAATTGGCACCACACTTTCCGCCGCCAATATCTACTTCTGGTTGTTCCTTGATACCGGCTACTTCGCTGCCTCTTCCGATACAGTACCGCTGCTGCACATGTGGTCGTTGGGCGTGGAAGAACAGTTCTACATGATCTGGCCAGCACTGATGATCATCGCTATGAAGGCTGGCGGAAAGCGCCTGCTGGTAGCGACCAGCGTCATTCTGGCCATCGCGTCGTTCACGGTGAGTGAAATTTTCCTGGTGCGCGACCAATCCTTCGCCTACTACATGCTGCCTTCCCGCGCCGGCGAACTGCTGGTAGGCGCTTTGCTTTTCCTGTGGCAGGATTCCCGCCAGATTTCTGCGAAAGCAGCAGATACAGCTGGCATTGTTGGCTTTATTCTGGTTGCCGGTGCGCTCGTGCTGCTTGATGAGAAAAACGGCTTCCCTGGGATTCACTCTGTAATTCCATCGGTTGGTGCGGCCCTGCTGATCCTGGCTGGTACCAACCAATCCAGCCCGCTTTCCGAGTTCTTCGGTAACCCGGTGGCCAGGTACATCGGCCTGCGTTCCTTCTCGCTCTACCTCTGGCACTGGCCTGTGCTCGCCTTCTACCGTTACGCCTACGGTGAGCCGACGTTTGTTGGCGGGATCATCTGCTTGGTGCTCATGGGCGTATTGACCCTTATTTCTTACAACCTGATCGAGACCCCATTCCGCGCTAGAACGCCGAAGTGGCTATTCACGAAGGCAGGCCCAGTCTTCGCTACCAGCGCGGCGGTTATGGTTGTCGGTTACATGCTGATCAAGAACAATGGGTATTGGCCAACTGCTGGAAGCTACGCATACAGAAAGGAAATCTACACCCACAACTTCAACACACTGCCGGCGAGCAAATTCCCATTCAATTGCCAGATGAACAAGTATGATCCGGAAAAATGGAAGCTCGACCAATGTGTAAACGGAGACAAATCCGTAGCGCCGGAAACTCTGCTTTGGGGTGATTCGAATGCCGCGCACTATGTCGGCTACCTGAAAGAAGTAGCCGAGAGCGGCCACTTCTCTATCCGCAATATGTCCCACGCGTCGTGTCCGCCTGTGAGGGCTGCAGATGGCCTAGCGCCTCCCGCGCTAGTAGATTCGTGCAAGGCGTTCAACGAGAGTGCTTTCGCGGAATCAAAAAAATACAAGACGGTGATTATAGGGGCCGCGTGGGAAGACTATTCAAAGAAGGGTGGTAACGCACAGATTGCGAAAACCATCCGCGAGTTGGCGGCCAATGGTAACCAAGTAATCATCGCGCTAAACGTACCGGTGTTCACTGGACTGGATCGCATGTGCACTGCAAAAGCAATTCGTATCCCTGGGATGGACTGCCCATCGAAAGCAGTGATGCCGGATAATGGTGACAGTGCCGTGAATAAATTCCTGAAGAAGCAAGCGAAAAGATACTCGAACGTAACAACATTTGATGTTCGATCGCAAATATGCAAAAACGGAACTTGCTCTGCTTACGACCAGGGCACTCTGCTTTATTACGACTCTCGTCATATCAGCATGGTTGGCTCGGAGTTGATCGGCAAAGCCGTTGTGAAATCTGGGCGGGTCCCTCCGCCCATTGCAGCCCTAAGCCCAGCGAATCGCAATATAGGCCAGAGCATCACCCATTAAGACCGCATAGAGGCATCACTGGCATGACAGCACAGAGGCCAGTAGCTACTTTCCGTACGCTATCCTCTGCCTCCTCTCTGCAAGCAGAGCTCGCATCTTTCCAGTCCGTCGGTCTTTCGCAGACCGGCGGCTGCCCAGGGAGGCACAGGAGCATCGTAAACGCTCTATAAACCTTACCTGCCCAAGATGATCAGTGCGATCAGCTATGTGAGTGCGGCGTAAAGGTGCACGGCAGAAGCGGCTCGCAATCTTCCACTGAGGACGCCTGCGGCATGCGTTCCAGTACGTGGCGCAGCCAAGCATGGGGCTCCTGGTCGTTGGGACGAAGGCCATTCGCTAGGAGTTTTGAGATCCCATTGACAGGGAAAGCAGCGAAGCGATCGATGATGGTCCGCGCTGCACTCTTGGGCGACCATCAGGATAGCTAATCAAGATACTGAAATTCTCCGCCTCGTTGAGCAAGCCTTGTACCACAAAGCCGCTATTAATGTGACGAACTTCACATTTTTCCGCACTCATACCTCTAGACGATGACCGTGTGCAATATCGCGTAAAACGACAATTTTGATACCAGTTGGTTCAAATTATCTTAAGCATCTTCATATATTGGATCCAACACTTGTATATTCCTACTCTCCAGGCAGAAAAATGGTCAGGTGATCGCAAGGGCTGCGTTGCATTCCTGAGCAGTCTATGGATAATGAGATTCCGCTACGGCTAAATGACATGTTGGATACTGCCAAGCTGTCCTCCACATTGGGCGCGGAGCAAACTGAAAGGCCTGACGGAACAGGACCCATACCCATTTATGTGACGCCAGAATAAAAAGGCCGAAGAAGATAGTGATCAAGAATTTAACTATTTACGGTAGCTGTGTTTCTAGAGACATATTCAATCTAGAGGAAAGCCAATCATTTAAGTTAACGGATTACTTTGCAAGATCTTCAATGGCTTCGCTATGCAGTTCCTCATACGAAAATGAAGAAGCACTTGACCGTATACCTTCTGCATTCAGACGGCGTATGGTTGCATACGATTTCTCCAAACAAATCCTCACACAATCAGAAGCGTTTGAGAACGCCGACATAATACTAATCGATCTAATCGATGAGAGATTTGATCTTGTAGCCCTACCATCCGGGCATATTATCACGAGCTCTAACGAGCTCGCTGAGAGCGGTCTATTAAGTGACAATAGCGTCAAAGGTTTCCAATTAATAAAGCCCGGCTCACCTGAGCGCCGAGACCTGTGGATTCAAGGAATGCACAAGTTCCTTGCAGTCTTGGAGCAGCATAATAAACTTGACCGCCTGGTCGTCAACAAAGTTTATTGGGCTTCACGCTTTGAAAATGCAAGCGATACGAATTTCCCAGTTCCTTTAGCTGCTATTGAAAAGGCCAACCAAGAGCTGGACTGGATG
This sequence comes from Pseudomonas sp. SF2, assembly GCF_036858055.1. NCBI lineage: Bacteria > Pseudomonadati > Pseudomonadota > Gammaproteobacteria > Pseudomonadales > Pseudomonadaceae > Pseudomonas > Pseudomonas sp. SF2. The sequence continues at coordinate 82,505 of NZ_JAMBDI010000029.1, forward strand.
TATAATGAACTGGAAAAGAAGCTCTACAAGCATCAGTTCCTACATTTCCCACCACAGCTCTTAATATCAGACGAACATCACCAATGGGGCGTCTCCCCTTTTCACTATTGTGCGCAATATTACAAAGAAGCGCTCGCACAATTGAATTCCATCATATCTGAAAATAGCGCCGAGGGCCTATTGCAAGATCCTGCGCCGAAGAAATCGCCACTTATTTCTGAAGGCGCAACCATCACTGTCGCTGCATGCAAATCTGAGCGTGGTATTTTTGCGCAATGCTCATTGGTAATGGATGGAAGCATACGCGAGGGTGGTGAATTCGCATTCTATTTACAAGTTGATGGTGATCGACATGACGTTCGTTGGTATGACGCTTCATCGAATGCTTACTTTCCCATTCCTGATACGCTTGGAGAGCTAACCGTAACGGCCTTCTATCAGGACTCTTTAGGTGAAAAAATCTCTTGCAAATGCACAGTAAGCCCTTTGAAGTTCTAAGCGAGTAAAATTGCATGGACGACATGACAATCAGCACTCACTACTGAGTTCTAGATGTACGGTCCCGGAATGAGATGGTGCGAATTGATAGTGCATCGCTCTGGATTTTTCGTCCAAGCCTCACAGATCATCTTGAAGGGCATGCGCTATCGCAAGCCCCTGAGTGTCTGACGAAGTTGCAGCCCATCACGAAGGCCAGCACGTGCGCTTTCAGCGCAGCGAAGTCAGGATAGTGGAAGGCCTTGATCGTGGCCTCTTTGATCGTCCGGTTCATGCGCTCGACCTGGCCATTGGTCCAAGAGTGATAGGCTTTGGTGAGTCGATCTTTTATGCCATGCTCGTGGCAGACGCGATCAAAAATGTGTCCACCGAACACATTGGTCGCGCCATTGCGATACCGGGGCTGCTCAGTGAACGCCACACCGTTGTCAGTCAGGACGGTGTGGATTTTGTATGGAAACGCCTGCACTGCCTGACGTAGAAACTCAGCACCATTGCGCTTGGTCGCGGAGTCGAAGAACGCAACGTAGGAGACTCGTTGCGCGATCAATTGCCACGAACAGGTGCTGCTTGCAGCTCTCAAGACGTAACTCCGAGCTATCGATGTGCAGATAGCCCATTTCCGTTTTGTCGAACTTGCCCCGTTTGGCTGCGGTTCTTTTGGGCGCTTGCTTAATCCCGTGACGCACCAGACAGCGCTGTAAGGCGCTGCGGCTCAGCAGTGGAAAGTAATTAAGGAGGTGGCCCAGCATGTTGTCCAGAGGCATCATCGTCCGCTATCGGAACTCGACCACCATCGTCTCCTCAGCAGCTTTCAGCTTGGCACTACATGGTTTGGCTGGCACCATCCGAGAATCCTGCGTGGTGGAGCGTGATCGCCATTTGATGACGGTATTCACATTCAGTCGGTAGCGGGCGGCGAGCTTTCGACTCGACTCTTTCGACGCTTGGAGCCCGGCTCGATTTCTCGGCGTCGTGGGGCCTGAGCCATCGATACGTCCTTCCAAAATGCATCCTCCTCATGAGGCACTAAGGATGTACCATGACTCTCCGGGACAGAACACCTCGCTAGGTGCGCCTCCCCACTCCAGCCACTTCTCGTCGACCGGCAGCGGCACTCCGGTAAAGCGGCTACGCACTACACGATCAGAACGCAATCGTCATTGCGTTGGGTGAACATTCTCTCTATAAAATAGATCACACAGAAACTCAAAGTCATCCAGGATGGAAAATGAAGAGAATAAAAAAGGTCCACGCGGAATTCATTGACGGGAAGATAAATTGCTTAATCCTGCTAAATGAAAACTTAGAGAACGCCCAGTTTGCATATTACATTTTCAGAAATGATGAAAGAATTCATACTTCCTGGTATTCACCAAATCCATCATTTCAATTTGACACCAAACAAATTACAGGCAACTACCAAGTAGCAGCTTTTTTGAGGGTAGAAAAAGATCCCATTGAGGTTAAAAAATCAAATCGAATTTTCGTGAATTGCTACAAATCAAGTCACAACGAACTTTCGCAAAAAGAATTACAGGACTTAACCGCAGAATTTAACTCTTCTTTTCCTCAGCCATTCACTCGAATTCCGCAAGACTTTGAACCCATAATCAATCAAGATATTAACGAATCCGGTTTTCTACGCGTCTCACTGGCTAAATATTGTGAAAAAATTGAGCTTGGAGCATTGACGCAATTTGACTGGCGGCGCAAATTTAAAAACAACAATAACTCCAATGTTATGTGGTTGCTCTCCCTCAACTTTGCAGGCTGCTTGCTGTCAACGTTTGAAGCGAATAGAAAGCCAATCTTTCTTTCGATGGCAACTCAAAGCATCGAGAGTTTCTTGCAATTCGTAGCCACACCAGAAAACAGGTTGTATGTTGAATCGATTCCTTCTGGCGATCACTCAACAGCCACTCGCGCTAAGGTCCTTATCAAATACCTACATATCACACATAACTCTAAAACAGAACATAAAGAATTGCGCTTCAAAATTTTTTTCGAACTTTATCGATGTTTGGAGTGGCTCTCTTCTGAAGATAATTTTTACGAAAATAATCACGGACTCATGTGCAACATAGCACTTGCCACCGCAAGCCATTGCTTCTCTTTGTCCAGTGACTTAAGAAAAAAATATTATTACATCTCCACATCAAGGACCTTGAAACTTGCAACGAAAGCCTTTTGCAAAGACGGCCTATGCGATGAAAACACCATAGGCTACCATAATTACAACCTCAACCTTTATCAGATTTTTTGCAATTTACTTGACGCAAAAGAATCGACATCCCCCGAATTCTCGAATTTAAGAAACATCATAGGTCGCGCTGAAATTGCGTTGCGTCATTGCGTACGCCAAGACAACAGCGTCCCCCCAATCGGGGATTCTCCTGTATATTTATTGAATAAATCATCTATCAATCAGTCAAAGCTTTTCCCTGAGTCCGGGTTTGCAGTTGTCAAGAACGATGATTTCTATCTGTCCTTGCAATGTGGATCTAGAGCAGAAACTCACAAACAGATGGACGACTCCAGCATTACGCTAAGATATAAAGGAGTAGATATTCTAGTTGATGCAGGCTCTTACTCTTACGATAGAGAGGCTGGCTTTGGCAGATATGTTGAATCAGCAACTGGGCACACCGGTATATATCCAGTAGCTTTCGACCATCAGCGTCGAAGAGAAGTTATCAAGACCTTCGGTCGGATTCTAGGATCAATTGATCATTTCTGCGAGACCGATTCAGGCTTTGAGGTGAAGTGCCACTACACAACGGAGGATGGCACCGTTTCAGCTACTAGAACCATAATAGTTTGTTGGCCTGATGAAATTTGGATAAACGATATTATTCAAATAGATAAAACCTCATCCTCTCGGGTATTTTCAGAGGCCAAAGTCCAAAGATTTCTTTTTGGACCTAATATCATGATCAGCCAATGCGATCCGGGAGTCTTCACTCTCCAAGGGGGCGGCATCAGTGGAAGTTTGTTTTCGCTAAGCTCCGTCGGTGGTCGATTAATCTTCGGCCAGACCGAGCCCGACATTCGTGGTTGGCACTCCATTAAATTCGGAGAAATCCTGGAAAATTCTTGTCTAGAATTTATTTCCACTGACCCTGTCGCTAGTTTCACTGTTGCCTTGAAGTTGTCGGAGGGCGCAACAATGAGCCAGCTTTCTAAGCATGCATTCGAGCGCCTTTCAACCGATCGAATGTAAGGTTCAGTGGTTGAATAGACAGTTAAGGATTCTCCGACCAAATGAGCACAGGTCGCCCGACCTGTGCTGAAATAGCCCCCGTTCAGCCAGCCCCGCACAAGCCTTGCCCATGAGTCAGATGAGCTTTCCGATTTCGAGTACGCCGCTAAGCGCAAGCAGCCCACCATCAGCGTTTCCTGGCCGAGATGGACCTTAGCGATCTGTCGTTTGGCTTTGTAGAGAAGACAACGTTTGTTCAAGTGCTTATAGGTAAGCGCAGCGAACATGGAGCTCATGGTACGCTTACGGCCATTCCGGTCACTTGGGCACCAAGGACCGGACACCCGACTCATCACTATGTGCCTTCGTTCCCCAACACCGCTTTACCGCGGCGTCGATGCAAAATCGGCAGTAGCCTCCTTTGATACGTCTACGCGGGTCATGAAATCTTCCAGAAATGGGACTGCCATCACGCCATATCGCTGCGATCCGACCTTATTTAAATGATTAGTATCCTGATAGATCAAGGTATGATCTTGCAATGGTGCATCGGAAAAAAAAGGATTATCTGATAAGTCCAGGAACGTCACATTAGGATATTTTGAAACGAGTCTCTTGACTTTCGCATTAGCGCCAGCCCACTCTGAATTCACAGAGACCGGAAGACGCAGACCAATACTATTGGCACGATAGATCCGCTGCGGATTTGACGAAAGCATGGGTACCTGAGCAAGAACGAGCACTTGTTGCTTTCTCTCAGCGGCTCTTGAAATAAAGTTATCCAACTGCCTCATAAAATTTTCACTGGATGAATGAAGCTGCCACATTCCAGCAAGAATCAATCCATCAGCCTGAGGCACAAATTTCTCTGCTTCAGCAATTTGATTAAGACAAGCCATACGCGCCCACTCCGCGATTCGACTAACGTCAAAACCGGGAATGTTTACACAGCCACTTGCCGTGATAACCCTTATTTTGGCATGAAGTGCCTTACCAACCACATCAGCAAAGGCGTTCAACTGTGCGGCGTGACTATCACCAAGCATCATTATTGTGCGACTGGCTTCGCGGTCCCCCAGAACGCAATCACCTACAATTTTCCCATGGCAGATTACTGAACTATCAGCATATCGGGTCAAATCCGACGACAGAGGTTCAACCAGCCTTGGATTTACAATACCCGCCAGAAGGATAGCTGAGACGGTAACTGCCCCCAACCCAACCAAACGGGCTATAACTGGCTTAATAGATAACCTGCCCCGGAAAGGTGATTCTACAAACCGGTAGGACAGGTATGCGCTACCCAACGTCAGCGCAACAAATACCAGTGCGCTCCCCCCCTGCAGTTCATAAGTACCCGAATAGTAGCGAATGGACGCCAGAATAGGCCAATGCCAGAGGTATAGGGAATACGAAAGCGCCCCCAAAAAGATTAGAGGCCGACATGAAATTGCCTCATTCAACGAACTCTTCGGGCTGATCAGGATCAAAGCTGTCCCGATGCATGCGGGTAGAGCCATCAGGCCGGGAAAGCTGTGATTCTCCGTAATAAAGAAAAAACTACGGCAAAGCAGAACCACCCCTAAACATGCAAATACGGTCGATAAAACCTGCGAGGTGCTTCGCCGAATTGACCACGCTGCAGCCACTCCACCGATCAGAAACTCGGGAACTCTTGCCAACAGCGAAAAATACATTTCCTGCTGATGCCCCTGCCGAAGGCGATACTCCGAAAAAGCGAAAAATAATACAATTACTGCCAGCATAGTCGGCATTAAGAACCGACTCGGCACGAACACCAAGCCCAAGGGAAGCAGTAAATAAAACTGCATTTCCACAGCAAGCGACCACGTGTGGAGTAACGGCAGTTCGTAACCAGCAGGTGCAAAATAATCATTTTGCGATGCGAAGAACGCATTACCATTAAAGTAAAGCGCCGAAATGGCACTGTCCTTAAACAACTCAAAGTCTCGCGGTATAAGCAGCAAAGCCATACACAAAGAGACAACAATCAACAACGCGAAATACGCCGGAAATATCCTGCAAACCCTACCAACATAAAAGCCAAAAAAAGAAAACGCAGCAACTTCTTTCTTTTGCACAACAATATGAGTTATTAAAAACCCTGATATCACGAAAAAAACATCTACACCAATGAATCCGCCTGGAAGCCAATTTTTATTAAAGTGAAATAATATCACACCAAGAACGGCAACCGCCCGAAGGGCCTGAATATCATTCCTTAGTTTAGAGCCATCGACCATTAAAAATCTCTATATTGTTCTTTGATTTCAGACTGTTTGCTGCTGCGTGCCTGGAGCCATATTACCGTAACGCCGCATCCTATGCTCGAAGCCTGATTCCAAATTGGCTATCTCTCCAGGCGCTGCAAGCCAATTTCGCACGCCGAGCCGCCGCGATCCGGGCTGTCGTCCCGCAGTCGTGGGTACAGATGAGCTTTCCAGGTTTGATTACACCGGTAAACGCAAGCAGACCCACCACGAGCGCTTTTAGTCGAAGTGAGACAGATTGAGCCTTGGAGCGGGCTGGTTGCGTTGATCGAACTGCACTACCCCAATTCAGGGCGTCCAGTTCGACCAAGAACAAGGAGGCCAGGCGTGATCCTGAAATGCATCAGACAAAGAGCAGATGATGAAGGCGAGTATGCAGCTCATACTTCATCGTCAATTTCCCATCGTCACATAGATAAGGTTCAAGGCCTGTTTCAATAAACCTTATCCTGCACCAACCGCTTCAAATACTGCCCATACCCATTCTTGGCCAACGGCTCAGCCAGCTTCAGCAACTGCTCCGCCCCAATCCACCCCTGCCTGTACGCCACCTCTTCCGGGCAAGCCACCTTCAACCCCTGCCGGCGTTCGATGGTCGCAATATACCCGCTAGCCTCCAGCAACGAATCATGCGTCCCGGTATCCAGCCAGGCATACCCGCGCCCCATGATCTCCACCGACAAGCGGTTCTGCTCCAGGTACACCCGGTTCAGATCGGTAATCTCCAACTCACCCCGCGCAGACGGCTTGATGCCTTTGGCAATCTCGACCACGTCCTTGTCGTAGAAGTACAGCCCGGTCACGGCATAGCTGGACTTCGGCTTGGCCGGTTTTTCTTCCAGGCTGATCGCCTTGCCCTGGTCATCGAACTCCACCACACCGTAACGCTCGGGGTCGTGCACGTGGTAGGCGAACACGCTGGCACCTTCGCCGCGGTCCATGGCGTTGCGCAGCAGTTGCTGGAAGTCGTGGCCGTAATAGATGTTGTCGCCCAGCACCAGCGCCGACAGGTCGTTGCCGATGAAGTCTTCACCAATCAGGAAGGCCTGTGCCAGACCGTCTGGCGAGGCCTGCACGGCGTAGCTGATGTTGATGCCCCACTGGTGGCCGTCGCCCAGCAGTTGCTCGAAACGGGGGGTATCTTGCGGGGTGGAAATGATCAGGATGTCCTGGATACCCGCCAGCATCAGGGTAGTCAGCGGGTAATAGATCATCGGTTTGTCGTACACCGGCAGCAGTTGCTTGGAAATTGCCAGGGTCGCCGGATGCAGACGGGTACCCGACCCGCCCGCCAGAATGATGCCTTTACGCTTCATAGTGGTCATTTCTCGTGTATTTCCGTAAGCATGCGAGCCACACCCAGGCGCCAGTCTGGCAGGGTCAGGGCAAAGGCTTTCTGCAGTTTATGGGTGTCCAGACGCGAATTGGCCGGCCGCTTGGCCGGGGTCGGGTAGGCATCGGTGGTCAACGGGTTGACCTGTTCGGCATGGGCTTTCAAGGGCATACCCAGGGCCTCTGCCTGCTCCAGCACGTAACGGGCGTAGCCGCACCAGGTGGTTTCGCCGGCCGCCGCCAGGTGGTACAGCCCGGCCAAGGCCGGGTCGCGGCGGGTGGCGCTGATGGCGTGGGCGGTGATGTCGGCGATCAGTTCGGCACCGGTCGGGGCGCCGTGCTGGTCGTCGATCACACCCAGGCTTTCGCGCTCTGCAGCCAGGCGCAGCATGGTCTTGGCGAAGTTGTTGCCGCGTGCGGCATACACCCAGCAGGTGCGGAAGATCAGGTGCCGGCAACCGGCAGCCTGGATGGCCTGTTCGCCGGCCAGCTTGCTTTCGCCATAGGCATTCAGCGGGCCGACGGCGTCGTCTTCGCGCCAGGCCTGGGTGCCCTGCCCCGGGAACACGTAGTCGGTGGAGTAATGCACCAGCAGTGCCCCGCAATCGGCAGCAGCACGGGCCAGCACGCCGACAGCGTCGGCGTTTACCTTGAAGGCTTGCTCGCGGTCGCTTTCCGCCTTGTCCACGGCGGTGTAGGCGGCGGCGTTGACGATTACATCGGGGGTGTAGGCACGCACGGTTTCAGCCAGGGCCGGCAGGTTGGCCAGGTCGCCGCAGTGTGCCTGGCTGCGGGAATTCAGCGCCAGCACCTGGCCCAACGGGGCCAGGCTGCGTTGCAGTTCCCAGCCTACCTGGCCGTCCTTGCCCAGTAGCAGAATCTTCATGCCGAGCGCCCTGCGTAGTTTTTCTCGACCCAGTCGCGGTAGCTGCCGGACTGTACGTTCTGCACCCATTCCTGGTTGTCGAGGTACCAGGCCACGGTCTTGCGAATGCCGGTTTCGAAGGTTTCGGCAGGCTTCCAGCCCAGTTCGCGCTCGAGCTTGCGGGCGTCGATGGCGTAGCGGCGGTCATGGCCGGGGCGGTCGGTCACGTAGGTGATCTGTTCGGCGTAGGGCTTGCCGTCGGCGCGGGGGCGCAGTTCGTCCAGCAGGGCACACACGCGGTTGACGATCTCCAGGTTGGGCTTTTCGTTCCAGCCGCCCACGTTGTACACCTCGCCGGTTTTACCGGCTTCCAGCACGCGGCGGATGGCGCTGCAGTGGTCCTTGACGTACAGCCAGTCACGGATCTGCTGGCCGTCGCCATACACCGGCAGCGGCTTGCCGGCCAGCGCGTTGACGATCATCAGCGGGATGAGCTTTTCCGGGAAGTGGTACGGGCCGTAGTTGTTCGAGCAGTTGGTGGTCAGCACCGGCAGGCCGTAGGTATGGTGATACGAGCGCACCAGATGGTCGCTGGCGGCCTTGCTGGCCGAGTACGGGCTGTTGGGCTGGTACTGGTGGGTTTCGGTGAAGGCCGGTTCGTCGGCGGCCAGCGAGCCATACACTTCGTCGGTGGACACATGCAGGAAGCGGAACGCCTGGCGCGCCTGTTCGTCCAGGCCGCCCCAGTAGGCGCGCACGGCTTCCAGCAGGCGGAAGGTGCCGACGATGTTGGTTTCAATGAAGTCTTCCGGGCCGTGGATCGAGCGGTCCACGTGGGACTCGGCAGCAAAGTTGACGATCGCGCGCGGCTGGTGCTCCGCGAGCAGGCGGGCAACCAGTTCGGAGTCGCCAATATCGCCATGTACGAAGATATGGCGCTTGTCGCCCTGCAGGCTGCTCAGGGTTTGCAGGTTGCCTGCGTAGGTGAGTTTGTCGAGGTTGACCACGGGCTCGTCATTGCCGGCCAGCCAATCCAGCACGAAGTTCGCGCCAATGAAGCCCGCACCACCAGTTACCAGAATAGTCATCGTTCAGTTCTTCCCAATTCCCGCGTTCAAACTTCACAACGCTTGAAGTTCATGTGGGCGTTGCACCGCCGGCAACGCCTGTTGTTATGGGTGCAGCGCTCAGGGCTCCATGCGCCGGCGCTGGTACAGCCAATCCACAATATCCCCACCTGGTACATAACCGCTTACGGTGTCACGCAGCAGCTGGCGCACGGTGGCAAAGTCATCCTCCGCAGTCGCCGCGCGCAGGGCGTCAAGGCGCTGCTTAAGCACATCCCAGGGCAGGTAGTCCTCGTGAGCGCTCATGATCATGGGGTGGCGGGTGGCAATCACGTTGTCGCCGATCAGCAGTTCTTCGTACAACTTCTCGCCCGGGCGCAGGCCGGTGAAGTTGATGGCGATGTCACCCAGCGGGTTGCGCTCGGAGCGGATGCTGAAGCCGGACAGGTGAATCATCTTTTCCGCCAGTTCCACAATTTTCACCGGCTCGCCCATGTCCAGCACGAACACATCACCGCCCTGCCCCATGGAGCCGGCCTGGATCACCAGCTGCGCGGCCTCGGGGATGGTCATGAAGTAGCGGGTGATTTTCGGGTGGGTCACGGTCAGCGGCCCACCGGCCTTGATCTGCTTGTGGAACAGCGGAATGACCGAGCCCGACGAGCCCAGCACGTTGCCGAAGCGCACCATGGTGAAGCGGGTCTTGTTCACCTGCGAGACATTGCCGGTATCGCCCATCAGTACCGGCGCCACCTCGCGGCTAAGGGCCTGCAGCACCATTTCGGCCAGGCGCTTGGTACTGCCCATCACGTTGGTCGGGCGCACGGCCTTGTCGGTGGAAATAAGCACGAAGTTGGCAACGCCGGCCTGCAGCGCTGCCTGGGCGGTGTACAGGGTACCGAACACGTTGTTCGACAGGCCTTCGGCAATGTTGTGCTCGACAATTGGCACGTGCTTGTAGGCTGCGGCGTGGTACACGGTGTCCACCTGCCAGGCGCGCATCACGTCAAGCATCTTGGCCTGGTCGCGTACCGAGCCGAGGATGGGGATCAACTGCACAGCCAGGCCTTCTCGGATAATGCGCTGTTCCAGTTCGCCGGCAATGGTGTACAGGTTGAATTCGCTATGTTCGAACAACAGCAGGGTGCGCGGCGCCTGCCCAAGGATCTGGCGGCACAGTTCGGAGCCGATCGAGCCGCCGGCACCGGTCACCATCACCGTCTGGTCGATGATGCAGTGTTGCAGCAGGTCGCCTTGCGCCGGCACCGCGTCGCGGCCCAGCAGGTCGGCAATGTCCACTTCCTGGATGTCGTCCACCTTGACCCGGCCGCTGGCCAGGTCCATGAAGCCGGGCACACTGCGCACGTGCAGCGGGTATCCCTCCAGCAAGTTGAGGATTTCGCGGCGGCGGCTGCGGCTGACCGAGGGTAACGCCAGCAGGATTTCTTCGGCGCCTGTGTCGTCGATCATGCGCTGCAGCTGTTCCGGCTGGTAAACCTGCAGGCCGGCAATCACCCGATCGGTGATGCTGGCATCGTCGTCGATGAAGGCGACCGGGCGCATGGCCTTGCCCATGCGCAGCGCCGCCACCAGCTGGTTACCGGCCGAGCCGGCACCATAGATGGCCACCCGTGGCAGGCCGTCGTCACGGTTGGCAAAAGGCACGTGCTGCACGGCAGTGGCGAACCAGTCACCGAGGAAGTACTGGCGCATGGCCAGGCGCAGGCCGCCGACCATGATCAGGCTCAGCCACCAGTAGTTGAAGGTGATCGAGCGCGGCACCACGTTCTGGTGGTTGCTGGCCCAGTAGATGATGAAGCCGAGGATCAGTGCCGACAGGGTCACGGCCTTGATGATGGCGATCAGTGCATCATTGCCGAAATAGCGCATCACCGCCCGGTACAGGCCAAAGCGGATGAACAGCGGAATCGAGATGATCGGTGCCGTGATGAACAGCCAGGTGTGGTCACGGACAGGGTTGGCCAGGTCATCGATACCCAGGCGTACGACAAACGCCAGCCACAGCGCAAACCAGACCAGAATGACATCAGTCGCTACCTGGATCGCCCGCTTGTGGCGCCGAGGTAGTCCAAGCAGTCTTGAGCGCAGCTTATCCATAGAACCTCTGAGAGCTTTACAAAGTGACATGTCTAGCGTCTTCTTTCTATCACTCTAGCTAGTGTTCGAGTTCGCCGGCGCGCCAGCGCACGGCCAGAAATGCCAATGGCAGGTAGGCGATGATCACGCCCCACACGCCGTCCAGACCAAGCAACAGCACGCACAGGGCTATCGGCAGCAGCCAGAACAGGTTGAGCGCGGCTACCGCCAGAGTCACCGGCAGGTGCTTGCCGTAGTGGCGCGAGGCGAACTGGTAGGCGTGGCTGCGGTGCGCTTCGTACACCTTGTCACCGCGCAGCAGGCGGCGGATCAGGGTGAAGGTGGCGTCGACCACGAACACGCCCAGCAGAATCAGCCAGCACCAGAACAGCTGTGGCGCGGCCCAGGCCGCCTGCAGCGACAGGCCAGCCAGCACGATGCCAAGAAAGCCGCTGCCGGCGTCACCCATGAAGATCCTGGCCGGCGGGAAGTTCCAGAACAGGAAGCCGAACGTGGCCGCAGCCAGCAACAGTGGCAGCGCCATCAGTTGCGGCGCACCGGCCAGGGCCGAGAGCAGCACCATGCCCAGGCAGGCGGTCACCGCTTCGACGCTGGCGATGCCGTCGATGCCGTCCATGAAGTTATACAGGTTGAGCATCCACACACAGTAGAGCGCGGCCAGGATGTAGCCGAACCACTGAAGGTCCAGGGTAAAGCCGAACACCTGCAGCGGCGCCAGGCCGCCCAGCCAGTACAGCATCCAGGCGGCTGCGGCGAAGTGGCCGAGCAGGCGCCAGCGGGCGGCGATGTGGCCGTGGTCGTCCATGAAGCCGATTACCGCGATCAGTGCCCCTGCCCCGCCGATGGCGACCAGCGCCGGCAGCGGCACCGCACCGGCCAGGCCCAGTAGCGGCAGACAGCCCAGAAAGCTCAGCACAATGGCCACACCGCCACCCCGTGGGGTGGGCACGGTGTGCGAACTGCGCGCGTTGGGCACGTCGATGATCTGCTTGTTCAGGGCGTAGCGCCGCAGCGCTGCGGTCAAAAGCAGGGATGCCCCCGCGACCAGGGGAATAAGCCACCATGCCGTCATTTGTCTTGCTCTTTCAAAAAGTTGAGTGCCGTGGCCCGCAGTGCCTGGTCGACATCCAGCGGGGGCTGCCAGCCCAGCAGTTCACGGGTTTTGCCAATGTCTACCTGCAGCGAACCGCACAGGCGCTGGGCCAGCCCGCCCTTGCCGGCCAAGGTGGCCGCGCCCTTCAACCAGGCGGCGGGCACAGGCAGCAATCTGGCTGGCTTGCCCAGCGCCTTGCCCAGCCGTTGCAGCAGTTCGGTGGTGGACAGGTCGTGGCCATCGCTGGCCAGAAAGGTCTGGTTGGCGGCGGCCGGGTGGTCGATGCAGGTCACCAGCAGGTCCACCAGGTTGTCCAGCGCCACCAGGCTGCGTTGGTTGTGGATGGCACCAAACGGCAGCGGCACGCCTTTGCTCAGCCAGTTCATCATGCTGCGGAAGTTGGCTTTCACGCCCGGGCCATACACCAGCACCGGGCGCACGATCACCACTTCCAGCCCGGTTTCAACCGCCAGTTGGCGCAGGCCGTCTTCGGCCTCGCGCTTGGAGATGCCGTACGGGTCCGAAGGCGCGGGGGCCTCATCGGCGGTGAAGGGCCGGCGGCCGTCGGTGGCTTCGCCGTTGACCTTCACCGAGCTTACAAAAATGAAGCGCCGCACGCCGGCCTGGACAGCGGCACGGGCCAGGCTCAGGGTGCCTTCCACGTTTACCCGACGGAATTCGGCCAGCGGGTCGGCGGCGGTTTCCTGCATCACATGCACGCGGGAGGCCAGGTGGATCACGGTGTCGACCTGCTCGAAATGCCCGGACGCCACCTCTACCGCCGCCAACTCGCTGAATGGCCGGTAATCGACACCAGCCAGCCGCTGGCCAGGCGACTGCCGCACCAGTGCGCGCGGTGCCCAGCGTGTGTCCGCAGCAAGACGCTGCAGCAACACCTTGCCGACAAAACCGCTACCGCCGGTGACCAGGATACTCGGCCGTTGCACGTTGCCTTGCCCGGCCATCAGCCTCTCCCCGCCCGGCCCAGCAGGCGGGTGAACACGCTGCGGTATTGGTCTGCCACAACCGACCAGCGGTAACGGCGGTTGGCAATTTCGTGCAGGCGCGCAGACAGTTGCGCACGGGCGCCCTCATCGGCAAACAGTGCCTGGGCGTGGTTGCGCAGCGAGGTGCTGTCGGCAAAGTAAAGCGCCTGGTCTTCGGTGGTGGCGCGGTTGAACGACACATCGAAGGCTACCACCGGCAGGCCCAGCCACATGGCTTCGACCAGCGAAGGGTTGGTGCCGCCGGCACTGTGGCCATGCAGGTACACCGTGGCATTGCTGCGCAGCGGGCTCAGTTGCTCCACGTCGTAGATCGGGTCCAGCAGGTGAATATTGCTTACCCCTTCGTATTGCTTGCGCAGTTGCACGCCATATTCGCTGTGATTCCAGTTGCCGATGATCGCCAGCGGCATGCCAGAGCCGGCGAAGGCCTCGAGAATGACATGGATGTTGTTCTCCGGCTCTATGCGGCACACCGTAAAGGCATAGGGCGCACCAAGGAACGGGTAAGCCAGGCGGGCTTGTTCGGTTGGCTCACCCGCCCGCGCCTGGTCGCCACCATAGGCAATCAGTTCGCTGGGCTTGTTGTATTCGGCGGTCACGTATTCCTGCAGCACCTTGTTGTCGGTGATGACCGCATGGGCAAAACGCACGGCCACCGCTTCGGACAACTTCAGGAACCAGCGGGCAAAGTTGGACCATTTGGCGCGCTTCCACTCGTAGCCGTCGATGTTCACCACGATCGGCTTGCGGGTCAGCAGGCGCATGAACGGCAGGGCAATGCAGCCGGAAACCCCCAGAATCAGCATCAGGTCATGCTTGCGGTAGGCGTGCAGCATACTCAGCACATCGTACGGGATGCTTTGCACGCCATTGGCCTTGAGGTTCAGGTAGACCAGGCGGGCACGCTCGAAAAACTTCGGGCGCTGGGGGTAATGAGGCGCACTGCAATAAACGGTGAGTTCGCAGTCACCCGGCAGGTTGCGCACCAATTGTTCGGTCAGTGTTTCCCAACCACCGTATTGAGCGGGTAAACCTACCGTGCCAATCACTGCAATCTTATAGGTCATCAAACACCATCACGATATTTTTCTGGAAGTTGGCAGTGGAAAACTCACTCGCTTTCCTGCGTGCGCGCTCGGACAGTGCCAGGCACGCCTGTGAGTCCTGCGACAGGCGCGCAACGGTGCGCACCAGTTGTTCATGGTTCTTCGAATCGATCTGGTAGCCCTCTACCCCGTCGCTGACCAGTTCGACCGGGCCACCTACCGGGGGCACGATGGTCGGGATGCCGAAGGCCATCGCCTCGAGAATGGTCAGGCCAAAGGTTTCGACCCAGCCATCCACATGGGACAGGTTCAGCACCAGGCTGGCATTGCGGTAGAACTTCGCTACCTCGGCACTGGCCGGGCTGAGCATGAGGTTTTGCGGCAGCGCCTTGCCGGCGAAGTAGGCGTCCACTTCCTGCGGGCTGGCGTTGAGCACCAAGGTGAACTTCAGCACAGGGTGCGCGGCCAGTGCCGTGGCCAGGGCGACGAACTCGTCCACTCCCTTGTAGCCCTTCAACGACGCCAGCATCAGCACATTGAAGCGGCCGTCGTGCAAGGGCTGGTACGGCGTGGCCATCGCCTGCTGCTGGAAGCCCTCGGCCAAGCCGTTGTACACGGTTACCGCCGGCACGCCGGCGACACCCTCTTGTACCTGCAAGTATTTCGACACGTAGACCACCTTGCTGGCACAGCCGGCAATCACCCGGCGCAGGAATGCCTTGAGCAGCGCAGGCCGGATGGAGGTTTCGTGCACGTGGTAAACCACCTTGGCACCGCGCAAACGGGCGGCCAGGGCGGCACCAAAGGGCAGCATGGTGTTCACCAGCACGACCGACCCCGGCCGCACCTGGCGCAACAGGCTGAAGAACAGCGCCACCTGTGAGCCGGCATACGCCAGCAAGGTCAGCCAGCGGTTGTCGAAGCGCTTGTAGGCAAACTTGCAGGTGCGTACCTGCAGTTCATCGAGCACGCCGTGGCCGCTGCTGCCTACATGCAGGGTGCAGTCGGCGCCATGTTGCTGCAGCGCGGTGATGGTCTGGTTCAATACCCGGGGGCTACCGCTGTAGTCATTCAGCAGATGGACAAAGTGCAACGTTTTCATGCCACCCCTTCTTCCGCTACGCGCGCCTTGATGAACTTGGCCGGCACGCCGCCATATATCGAATTCTTGCGGTAAACGCCCGCAGCCACCACCGCCCCTGCAGCGAACACGCAGCCGTCTTCGATCACCGCGCCATCGAGCACGGTCACCTTGGCACCGATCCAGCAGTTGCGTCCCACCTTGATGCCCTGGCGGCTCACACCCTGCAGACGGATGGGTTGCAGCGGGTCTTCGAAGTTGTGGTTTTCCGAATGGAAGCTGACGAAGTTGCCGATGATGGTGTCACTGCCAATCTCGATGCCGCCGGCGCAGCCCAGGAAGCAGCCAGCACCCAGGCCGACGTTGTCGCCAATCACCAGGCCCTTGCCGATGTTGGCCAGGCTGCCGGTGCACTCGATGATGATGTGCTTGTTGAGCGACACGGCGGTGCCGAAGCGGATGCCGTCATTGGACAAGGCATCGACGAAACAGCCCTGGTCGATGACCAGCCCCGGGCCGTACTCGATCTTGCCCACTTCCTTAAGGGTTACCCCCGAGCCGATGAACGCCAGGCGCCGCCGGCGCAGGCGGATCACGCCGCGGCAGGCCATCAGCAGCTTGGTCACGAACAGCCCCAGCAGGTAGCCCGACGAGATGCGCCGGTCGACCACCAATGGGCGCTTTTTAACCAGCAGCACCAGCTTTTCGAGCAAGGCATGCATCATTTCACGGCCCTCACCTGGGTAAACAAGGCCTTGACGAAGGCCGGACGGCGGTAAGCCACCGCTTTGCGAATGGCCGCATAGACCAGATACAGGTCAAGCAGGCCGCGCTCCAGCAGGCCGTGGGAATGGAAGCTGATACGCAGCCCGTGGATCATTTCCTCGAAGCGGAACAAGGCACGCTCGGGGGTATCGGCGCTGTGCTCGGACAGGTCGTGGGCAATTTCCACATCCAGCACGCAGGCCTTGGGGAAATACCCCTCGTAACGGATGAAAAAGTCGGTATCGGTGGCATAGAAACGCAACCGCTCGTCATAGAACGGCGTCATGCGCTGGAAGCACTCGCGGGTGAAGATCAGGCCGCTGTTGATGCCCAGCAGGTTCTTCGAATCCACCAGGCCGGCGGCCACGTTGGGCGTGAGGCGGCCCATGAACAGCCAGCGCTTGCCGGGGCTGACCAGTTGCCCATGGCTGACCAGCCGGGGCATGAACACGCCCACCTGGTCGCCCCCCGCCGCCAGGCGCACCTGGCCGATCTGCGCCAGGCAGCTGGACAGGCGGATGTTCGAGTAGTTGGTATCGTCGTCCGAGATCATGAACAGGTCGACCCCAGCGGCAAACGCCTGTTCGGCAACCTGGTTGTAGACCACCGAAAGCCGCTGGTTGTCCGCCTCGTACCAGCGCACCCCCGGGCACGGCTGCGCCACGCCGGGGGAGTTGTTCCAGACGTACAGCTGCAGGTCGATACCCTCGTCACGCAGCAGCGCCTGCTGCGCGAGTAGTGACTGCAGGGCAATCGAGTCATGGCTAGCTTTCCGATACAGAACGATCAGGACTGCCAGGCTCAACTTTTGTTCTTCTGTTTTCACCAATGATCACCATCACCACGATCGCGAAAATGTAGAGGACAACACTGTTCGTATAGGACTGGAAAAAGAACGAGCTCAGGAAGAACGGGTAGCTGGCAATCACGAAATTGCCCAGGCCGTTTTTCCAGGAGCTGGCATGGGCCCTGTCCCGGACGACGATCGTCACCAGCTTGTGATACCAAAGGATCAACCCGGCCATGATCAGCAGGCCGACCCAACCACAGGTGGCCAGCAGGTTGAGCCAGAATGAATCGAACCAGTGCGGCTGGCCCGGGCCCACCGCGCCAAAGCCATAACCCATGGGGTGCGTGCTCAGCACCTCATACATGTGCAGCCACTGGCGCTCGCGGTCCAGCGCCGACAAATCCTGGGTGTAGCCCATCGACAGGTATACGAAAATCGCCACGGTCAGGCCAACGAACTGCAAATAACCCAACAGCGAGATCAACCAGGCCGTGCGCAGTACCCGGGCCGCCACCAGCATCGTGCAGATGCACACCAGGCCGATCATGGCCGTGCGTACCGAACCGATCACAACCAGCCCGCACAGCAGCAGGAAAGCGGCACTCAGCAGCAGGCGCCGGATCAACGACCAGTTGCGCCCACTGAGCAACACAGCCAGGGTCATGGCGGCGGTGTTGAGGATTACTGCAGAAAATTCCAGCGTGCCGGTAAAGAAGCCGGAAACCCGCGGCAGCCCGTCACGCATCGAGTTGTAGGGTTGCAGTTCATAGCCTTTGGCGGTAAGCAGCGGCCAGTACCAGAATTGCTCGGCCGAGGCTATGGTCAGGTACTGGTACAACGCATACACGCCGGTGAGGATGCTCATTGCCAGCACCGACCAGTACACATGGCGCAGCTTCTTCTCGGTCGACACCGCCTGGGCCCAGATGGCCACCGCCATACCGACGAACACCGGCACGGCCAATGCACGGAACATGCGCACCGACGATGCGCTCAGGTCGCCGAACAGCAGGTACAGGAAGGCAAAGAACAGCACGACCAGCAACCACCGCCCGACTTCGAGGTTGACCATGCCACGTGCAGTGACGCTGGCCAGTGCCCGCAGCAACAGCCCCGAGATCATCAGCAGGCTGATCATTTCTCGCCAACCGGCAAACACACTGCCCAGCCCCAGCGTCAACACGACGAAGTCGCTGAAGAACAGCAGGCAGAACAGCACGCCGATAAAGATCCTGATCACACTCACCCTCGCGCTCTGGTCAGCCTGGCCAGCCGGAACAGCGTGACCTTGATCAAGAGCTTGATTCTCGGCACCCAGGCGTAGGAAAGCAGAGTTCGCAGCGCCAGGTTCGTGTCTATGCGGCACAGGGCGTCGAAAACATCCGTAGGGATCATGCTAGTGACCTTACCTGTCGGTTTCATGAAATCGAGGTTGCCCGTCCACGGCAACATGGCTGCCAGTTCGTTCTCACTGAATTCGCCCCGCTCGATGCAGGCCAGGTAACGCGCTTTCACCGCCTCCACCGAGTTGACCCGCTGCACCGCCTCCACCACCGGGGCACTGGGCCGGGGCTGTGCGATGCTGGCCAGCAGCTGGTCGACACTGGCCACCTTCAGGCTGTCTGCGGGGGAGTAGCCCTGGATCGGCGCAACCAGCCCCACGCAACGCCGGCCCTTGAGCAACTGCTCGGCGAACGCCGTGCCACCGGGCACAGGGTAGCTGTCCAGGTAGAAGTCGGCCTTTTCCGCAAAGGCCAGGTAGTCCTTGTACGGCAGGTGGCGGCGGATGAAGAAACGCCTGGGGTAGCGCAGCTTCACTGTCCACCACCAAGTGTTGGTCAGGGGGTTGGCGCCGATGATCCAGCACTCGGCATTGGGGAAGCGCTCGAGAATCGCCGTGATCGACGGGCGCATGTCCAGGCCGCCGTGGGGCTTGTACTTGGCTGCCGAGGCAGCGCTGAACACCTTGATCCGCTCGTGAGTGGGCACGGCATTCGGCACTTTGGCGCCGCTGGTCTCGATCGGGATCGCCAGGAAGCTCTTCTGGCAGGTGAGGTGCTTTTTCTTGTCCAGGTGGTGCCCGTAGGCGCTGATCTCGAAATACACATCGGCCACCGACGCGCCAAAGCTGAACACGTGGTCGGCATGGTTGACGAAATACACCGTCAGCGCAGCGCCACGCTGCTGCTTCAGCAGGCCGCAGGCGACGGTGGTGATGATGTCGTCCGGATGAATGTGCAGCACCACCTTGTCGTACTGGGCCAGGGTGTCGACGATGGACTGCAGGCGGGCGCACGGGTCATCGCCGCGCGCTACCTCGATATGGGCGAAATAGCCTGCCAGGCGTTCGAGCACCTGGGGCTTGGCGCTGCGCGCCACCAGCAGGTCCACAGGCCCCTCGTGCATGTGCGCCAGGCGCTCCATCAGCCGGGTGTGCCCGCCTTGCATATAGGGTTCGCTGACCACATGCAGGCAGCCGCGCGATACGCTGCTGGCAGCCGGCAGCGTAACCTGGCTGGCGCACTTGGCCACCAACTGGCGCTCCAGCGTGGCCGCTTCGTAGATGTTCAGGTCCACGGCCCAGAGCAGCGCGCCATAGACTTGCGCCTGGGTCAAAGCCGGCCCCGGCGCTGCCTTCTGTATCCGTGCCTGCAGCTGCTCTACCACTTGCTTCATTGCTCAGCTCCGTGCCGAATCAGCGACAATCGACGACAAACGCCGGAAAACCGTGAAATACATGACGATCGCGTACAAAAGGTAATTGACTGCATAGGCCAGTGTGACCTTCTCGTACCCCCAGAGCTGCGTGAGGTATACCGTCAATGCGTACAGCGACAGGGTGGCGAGGATTTCCGTCACCAGGTACAGCCGCGTCAGGGCCTTGCCCAACATCAGGTAGGCCATCAGCCAGCTGGCGATCTTCAGGCTGTCGCCGACCATCTGCCAGGCGAACAGCTCGCGCATTGGCAGGAACGATTCGGAGAACAGCACCTGGATGATGAAGTCGCGCAGCAGGTAAATCACCAGCCCGGCGAGAATGGTCATGGGCAGGATCAGCTTGTAGCCTTGCAAAATCTCCCGGCGCAGCTCGCCGGCATCTGCCAGTTCGGACAGCCGCGGCAGGTAATACACCGCCAGGGTGGTGGTGATCAGCATCAGGTACGCCGAACTCAGGCGCCACATGGCTTCCCAGTAGCCGGCTTGCTCCCAGCCGAAGGTGTTGCCCAGGTAGTCCCGCAGGAACACATGGCAAACCGGCAGGGAGCAGGCCGTGACCACGGCCATCAGCGCGAACTTCGAGAGCCGGCCCAGGGCCTGCCGGTCCAGGCCACCAAAAAAGTCGGCCAGGTGGAACCAGGGTGTGCGCATGCAGATCAGCAAGGTGGCCACAAAGCTTAACGACTGGTACACGGCCAGGGCCACCAGCGCACCGTACAGCCCCAGCTGGATGGTCAGCGCACAGGTGACGACCAGCGAAATCAGGCTGCCGAGGATGTTGGCCAGCACATAGCGGGGCACATCCTTCTTGCCATTGAGCACCCCCAGCAACAACGAGTTGAAGGCAAAGAACACCAGGGTAGCGGCAAACCACAGCAGCACCGAAGCCAGCGATTCATCATTGAAGAACCAACTGGCCAAGGGTTTGCGCAGCACGATGATCAGCACCGCAAGCAGCAGCGACACCAGTACCGACAACGTACCGGCGGTTTTCCACACCTTGCGTTGTTCTTCGGGCTGTTCGGCAAACTCCGCCGTGTACTTGGTCACACCCGTGCTGACAGCACCGCTGGCCAGGGTGGTAAACATGGTCACCGCATTCTGCAGCTGGCCGATGGCCGCATACCCGGCCGGCCCTACGTACAGGGCCAGCACCTTGTTGAGGCCAAGCA
Source organism: Pseudomonas sp. SF2 (assembly GCF_036858055.1). Taxonomy (NCBI): domain Bacteria; kingdom Pseudomonadati; phylum Pseudomonadota; class Gammaproteobacteria; order Pseudomonadales; family Pseudomonadaceae; genus Pseudomonas; species Pseudomonas sp. SF2. The sequence goes on from NZ_JAMBDI010000029.1 coordinate 103,550, forward strand.
AGGTGGCCATTCTTACCGCAACCGCTATGGCATTGAGCAGGCTAGTTCTGATCAGGGTCATACCTGGCACTCAAGGACGCGAAAAGCTGTTGCAGGCGTCAATGACGTGCTGGACTGAGGATGCAGTCAAGGTTGGATCCATGGGCAGGCTCAGCACCTGCTCATGCAGCCGCTCGGTCAGCGGCAGCGACAGGTCAGCCAGCTGCGGGTAGGCCTGCTGCCGGTGCGGCGGAATCGGGTAGTGCACCAGGGTCTGTACACCGTGCCGGGCCAGATGCTGCTGCAACTGTTCACGGCATTCACTGCGCACCACGAACAGGTGCCAGGCATGCTGGCCGGCAACGCCCGGGTCAGGCAACTGGATGGCCGGGTTGTCGATGCCGGCCAGGTACTGCTGTGCAACCTGCTGGCGCAAGCGGGTTTCTTCGTCCAGGTACGGCAGCTTCACGCTCAGCAGCGCAGCCTGCAGTTCGTCCAGGCGGCTGTTCACCCCTTGGTACATATTCATGTACTTCACGTGCGAGCCATAGTTGCGCAACGATTTCAGCGTCTCGGCCAGCGCATCGTCGTTGGTAGTGACCGCACCGGCGTCCCCCAGCGCCCCCAGGTTCTTGCCCGGGTAGAAGCTGAAGCCCGAGGCATCGCCCCAGGCACCCGCGCGACGCCCGTCCAGCTCGGCAGCGTGGGACTGGGCAGAGTCCTCCAGCACCAGCAGGCCATGCTGCCTGGCGAATGCGTTGATCGCTGGCATGTCGGCCAAGCGCCCGTACAGGTGTACCGGCATGATCACCCGGGTACGCGGGGTAAGCGCCTGCGCCAGGTTATGGGCGCCCAGGTTGAAGCTGGCTTCATCGGGCTCCACCAGCACCGGCACCAGCTTGTTCTCGGTAATCGCGAGGATGGTAGCGATATAGGTGTTGGCAGGTACCAGCACCTCGTCGCCCTCGGCGATACGGCCCAGTTGTTTCCAGGCACGTAGGGTCAGTATCAGCGCATCCAGGCCGTTGGCCACGCCAATGCAGTGCTTTACACCGCAGTAGCTGGCGAACTGGGCTTCGAACTGCTTGAGCTTCTCGCCCATGATGTACCAGCCCGAGTCGATGACCTCGGTGCAGGCATCGATCAATGCCTGACGGTATTGCGCATTCACACCCTGCAGATCGAGAAACTTAACCATTGCGGTCTATCACCCTGATAATTTTTGCTGGATTGCCTACAACGACGGCATAAGGCGGGACGTTCCTGGTCACCACCGCCCCTGCCCCCACCATGGCGTACTCGCCTACGACAACGCCTGGCAGCAAGGTGGCATTGGCACCGATGCTGGCGCCGCGCTCCAGGGTAATGCCGTTGAACTGCTCCGGGTAAACCTTGGAACGTGGCATCGCGTCGTTGGTAAAGGTGGCATTGGGGCCGATGAACACATCATCGGCAATGCGGGTACCGTCCCACAGGTAAACGCCAGACTTGACTGTGACGTTATCGCCCAGCACCACATCGCCCTCAATCAGGGTATGCGCGCAGATGTTGCAATTACGCCCGACCTGCGCACCTTTCATGATCACGACAAACTGCCAGACCCGGGTGCCTTCGCCGATGGCGTCGCTTTTCACATCGGCCAGTTGATGAATGCTAGGCATCGCGCTTGAGCTCCGTGAACGTGGTGTAGTCACGAATGTAGTCGGCCTCGTCGTAATGCGCGTCGGCCAGTACCAGCAGCACGCAATCCGGGCTGAAATCATGCATTTCGTGCCAGACCATGGGCGGAATCAGGATGCCTTTGTTGAACGCGTCCAGCCAATGGTCAGTGCGGGTGGTACCGTCATCCATCAGCATCCGGCAGCGCCCGGACACGCAGATGGCCAGCTGGTTGAGCTCCTTGTGGGCGTGGAAGCCTCGGGAAACCCCGGGCAGCGTCTCGGTCAGGTAATACACCCGCTGGATGGCGAACGGTACGTTGTCCAGGGCTTGCAGGGCCACCAGCTGGCCGCGGTGGTCACCCAGTACCTTGAACAGTTCGATCTGGGCCAGGGCGCCTTCGTCGGCAGCACTGAGGTGGTGCCGGAACGATGGGGCCTGGTTGTCCTTTTCGCTGACGATAAGGCCATCGCGCATGGGCCAGTCGATCGCCAGGTCGGGGTCATCCCAGTGAATACTGCCTTCGGCCTCCTTGTTGTACACATCCGTGGTTTTGTACAGGAAGTGGGTGTCGTCCTCGAGGGCGATAAAACCGTGCGCAAACCCTTCGGGGATCCACAGCATGCGGTTGTTGCGTTCGCTCAGTTCCACTCCCACCCACTGCCCGAAGGTCGGGGAGCCCGGGCGGATATCGACAGCCACGTCATAGACCGCACCACGCACCACCCGCACCAGCTTGCCCTGGGCGTGCGGTGCGCGCTGGAAATGCAGCCCGCGCAAGACACCGCGGTGAGACATGGAATGGTTGTCCTGGACGAACGCACGGGGCTTGCTCAGGCCAAGCTCCAGCAATGCACCATGAAAGCGGGTCTCATTGAAGGTTTCCGTGAACCACCCGCGATCATCCTCATACACGGCGGGTTCCACTATGACTACATCGGGAATGTTCGTTTGAACAAGCTTCATCGGTAAACCTTTGGCATGATTTTTTGTCGGGGCCAGCCTGGCCAGCCCCCTTTATTACGGCAGTTTCACCGTTTGCACGGCAAATGTCTCGCGCAAAATGTGGCGTGCGCGCTGATGTTCATCTTCCGGGTCAGGCCCGGCGTCTTTGCAAATTTTGCAAGGCATATCTGAGGGTTGCAACCAGGCAACCCAGCCCAAGGCCAACAATCACACCCAGCGCAATGATCAAGTTGCGCCGGGGTTTAATCGGCACGTCCGGTTGTTCTATCGTGCCGTCAAGCTGATAAACACTAAAATTGCGCTTCGCGGCTACAAGCCCTTGGTAAAACTGCTGCCTTGTTTGCAGGTCACGAAGTTCAAGAATGAACGGATCTTCGCTTTTACGCTGCTGCAAATTACCAATTTCCGCAGCCAGCGCTTTGCTCCCGCGCATGTAAGTCAGTTCGCCGTCCATTTTCGACGACAACGCCTTGGAAACTTCGCCGTCTATCAGCGGTGGATTTTCCAGGCCAATCGCAGTTGCAATGCGCAATGCCTCTTGCAAGCGGGTGATCTTGTCTTCACGTTCCCGCTGGCCGTTCTCCCGCAGGTTGTCGAGTTCCAGTTGCAGCGCGCTGGCGCGGACCTCGGCCTCCTTGGTCGCATCGTGCAACAATTCGGCCTTGGCGGCGGTGCTGGCCTTGTCGACATAAGCCGCAGCCCACTCGGACGCTACAGCAGGGTCACGACCGCGGAAGGCCACGTAGGCCCGCGCCGGCTCACCCGCCATTTGCACCACGTCAAAAGAGCCATTGAACGCAGCATACAATGCGCCTTGTGCGCCCTGCCCCGGCGGCATGGAAGGCAAGTACACTTCCTTGAAAAACTGCCGGCGCAGGGTCTCACCATTCAAATGTTCGACGAAGATATCAAAGACCTTGCGCGAGGTAAAAGGCTCGAGCCCGGTCTGGTTAGTGCGCCCATAGTTCAAGTCGGCAATATCACTGGACGAAGGCGCCGCCAGAAAAACTTTCGCCTCATAAACCGGCTTGGCCAACAGCGCATAAGCCAGTGCAACCGCAGTGACAGCAATCGTCACCAGAAAGATGAGAAGCTTTTGCCGCCATACCCCCTCCAGAAACTCCAACAAGTCAACTTCTTCACTATTGCTACTGCGGTGCTCAACGTCATTGCGCATTTCTTGGGTTTTTCCTTGGGTCTGACTGTGTGCACGGTTTCTGGTATACCAAAACAACACGAGCGACTGCATGGAAACTGGCAAGACGCGCTCCCTCCCCAGTGTAGCGGCAATATGCCAATATCCAGCCCATCCAGCGTCGGGGTTAGCCGCAGTAGATAAACCCCACCTGGATTAGTTCCCGCCTTGCGTCGGCCAGCACGCCTGGTCAGACCAAGGGTTCAAGGTATCGAAACCTCCAGGCAGGCACCCGCCTGCTCAGCCTGCTGGCGCAACGCTCCTTGCAGGGCCTTTTTTGCGCCCGTTTCGCCATGTACCAGCACCACCTTCGCGGGCTGCACCTGGCCGCCCAAGGCAAACCGCACCAACCCCTGCTGGTCCGCATGCCCGGAATATCCCGGTAATGTCATGACCTTGGCCCGCAGCTCATGCATCTGCCCATCCAGGTCTATCTGCACGAAGCCTTCCGCCCCTTCGCTGGCCTGTATCACCGAGCCCGGCGTCCCTTTGGCCTGATAACCGACAAACATCACCTCATGCCGCGGGTCCCCAAGCATGGCCTTGAGGTAATTGATGATGCGCCCGCCCGAGCACATGCCATTGCCGGCAATGACGATCGCTGGCCGCCCGGTGCTCTTGAGATAATTGACCACTTGCTGGTGACGGGCATGGGTGTCCACGCTGATCAACTGACTGAAACCCAGCGGGTCGCGCCCTTCGGCAAAGCGTGCCCTGGCTTCGGCATTCCAGTAGTCGTGCAGCTCCCGGTACACACCGGTAATGCGCTGTGCCAGGGGTGAGTCAAGGATGATGGGCAGCTGCGACCAGTCGAGCGGGTCGCCATCGGGGGCCGGGCCGGCATTGTTCAGCAAGGCCTTGCGGTGAAGAATGCCTTCGAGCTCGTACAGCAGCTCCTGGGTCCGGCCGAGGCTGAAGGCCGGAATGAGGAGTGTCCCCTCATCGGCCAGGGCGCGGTCGATGGCCGCTTCCAGCCGTTGCTGACGGTCGCCTGCAGGCGGGTGCAGGCGGTCGCCGTAGGTGCTTTCCAACACGAGGACATCGGCCCGTTCCGGAGGCTGCACGGGGCGCAGCAAGGGGTTGCCACAAGCACCGAGGTCACCGGAGAACACGTAGCGGGTGTTGGCTTGTTCGTACTGCACGTCGCATTCGACATAGGCCGAACCCAGCAGATGGCCGGCGCGCTGCAGGCGAACGCGACAGGTGAGACCGGGGTGCTCGACCAGGGTGTGCCATTGCTCGAAAGGCAGGGGCACGATCAGGTCGCGGATGAATTCGAGGTACCTCGCCACATGGGCGGGCTGGCTACTGATGCTCAGCTTGTAAGCGTCTTCCAGCACCAGTGGCAGCAGCCGGGCAGACGGCTCGCTGCACAGGATGGGGCCACGATAGCCTGCCGCCAGCAGCGCCGGGATGCGACCAACGTGGTCGAGATGCACATGGGTGATGACCAGGGCCTGAATGCCCTGCACGTCGAAGCCCAGTGGCGCCGCCTCGGCGCCCTGCTCCAGGCCGCAGTCGATCAGCAGGCTGCTGGCCGGGCCGAGGTGCAGTTGATGGCAGGAGCCGGTAACGCCGCGGGTACCACCGTGATGGGAAAGGACGGGAAAATCCATGCTGCGCACACTCGCCTGGGCCGAAAATGAAGTGCGCTATTACTCCATGACAGCCGGCGCAGGCATAGGTGAGACTTTCCCAAACAGGTGTAGGAAATATCCTTAGTTACCGCTCAGAGCTGCCTGGCGGGCAGAAGCCCTGATCTTGCGCTTGCTGCGCAGTACGCCGTAGGCACCCAGCAGTGGCCCGACTGCCAGGCCAATGACCAGGGCCGCCAGCACCAGCACGGCGACCGGCATGGCCGGGGCTGCCCAACCGAACAGGACCAACGAGACGGTTTGCTGGTTCTCCAGCACGAAGAACAGCACCACAGCCGCCAACAGCAGCACGAACACCGCCGCCAGGGCGCGCTTGAGGTTACGCATCAGATTGCTCCTTGTGGAATCAGGTGTGGGCCTCATGCTCTTCTTCATTGACCCGGTCGCGCAACTCTTTGCCGGGTTTGAAGTGCGGCACGAACTTGCCTTCGAGGCTGACCGACTGGCCAGTCTTCGGGTTACGGCCTACGCGAGGGGCGCGATAGTGCAGCGAGAAGCTGCCAAAACCGCGGATTTCGATGCGATCACCAGTGGCAAGGCATTGTGACATCTGCTCAAGCATGGTCTTGATGGCCAACTCCACGTCCTTGGACGAGAGCAGCCCCTGATGGGTGACAATACGTTCGATCAGCTCCGACTTCGTCATATTTTTCCCTTCGTTATCAAGCAGCTAGATCATTGCTTAACCAGTTTGTAGCACGCTGGGAGGGATTTGAACAGGGTGGTTCTTGACTTAATAAAAAAATTCAAGATTGAAGTTTTACAGGAATGGTCTAGCCGGCGGGGATAGAAAGGCCCGGCCTCATCGCCGGGCAGCACATGCCTTGGAGGCTACGCATTCCTGTGCGAGAGCGGGCGCGCCCGCGAACACGGGCGAAGCCCGTGCCGTCCACCGCACCACCTGCTTCGCGGCGGCTCGACGCATCGACGTGCCCGCTCCCGCAGGGTATCGCGCCAGTTTCTCGAGAGCTGGGTACACCGTTACCCCATGCGCCTATGCCAATTGCTGCCGGGAGTCCGCTCGGGAAAAGCGCTTTCGCATCGCCAGGGCTGGCTTCTCTACCAGCTCCCACGACACATACCCGGCCAACCAGGACGCCGGCACGGCAGCCAACATCAACCAATATGGCCCGGCCCATGGCATCGCACCCGCCAACACTTGCTGGATCGGAAATGCATACAGGTAGATGCCGTACGAGTAATCCTGCACCCACGAAGGCAGCTTCACCTGCGGGCAGTAAGCAAAGTACAGCGTGCCGTAAAGCGTCAGGATGGCACAGGTGAACACCTCAAAGCGCCCACCCTTGCTCAGCAGGAACAGCCCGGCACAGGCAAGCAGCAGCCACCACCGATGCGGGATCACCGCCCGGCACGAATAGAACGCCGAACCCGCCAGGAAGCACACCACCAACTTGAACGGATACTCCCCATAAGCCGGATGCAGGGTATGCAGCCCCAGCGCAATCACCAGCGCCGCCAGCGTCAGCCCTGCCAATGGCCATCGACAAACCCTGGCCACCAGCACCAACACCCCCAGCACCAGGTACATGCGCATTTCCAGCGGAATGGTCCACAAGCTGCCATTGACCGATACCCCATGGAAGCGCGGGGTAAAGCTCACCCCGGGCAGCACGAACTGGGCGTCCTTGAATATCAACAGCGGGCTATAGACGTACTTGTAAACCTGGCCTTTCGCCAAATACTCGGCAAGCGGCAACGAGGTAACCACAGGCCCCAGCACAAAGGCCATGAGCAACAGGCACACCAGCAAACCAGGCAAGATCCTCAGCGCACGCGCCAGGTAGAAATCCCGGGCATCATTCCTCTCACCACTGGCAGCGATCAAAAAACCGCTAACCATGAAGAACACTTCAACGCCCAGGCTGTGAACCGGCACCGGCATACCCAGCAGCAGCGCCGGGTCGGTACAACTCAGGCACTCCAGGTAGGACAGAGCAAAGGAATGCCCAACCACCACAGCGGTTGCCGCCAGCAACCTGATAATCAGGAAATTGTTATCACGCCCGCGACCTTTCATGACGTCGCCAAACATCAACATCATCCACGCTCCTTGAAATGACCCATTTCCGACATAAAAAAAGGGCGACCCGAGGGTCGCCCTTTTTTACCGATCAAACAGAACTCAGTTCTGCTTGGCCATTGCTTCGCGCAGCAGCGCAGCCATGGTGGTGTCGGCAGCCGCTTCCGGAGCGTTTTTCAGGCTCTGGATGGCTTCGCGCTCTTCAGCATCGTCCTTCGACTTGATGGACAGGCTGATAACGCGGGACTTGCGGTCAACGCTGATGATCTTGGCTTCGATCTCTTCGCCTTCCTTCAGGACGTTACGCGCGTCTTCAACGCGGTCACGGCTGATTTCGGAAGCCTTCAGAGTAGCTTCGATGTCGTCGGCCAGAGTGACGATGGCGCCTTTGGCGTCAACTTCTTTCACGATGCCCTTGACGATAGCGCCCTTGTCATTGACAGCAACGAAGTTGGAGAACGGATCGTCTTCCAGCTGCTTGATGCCCAGGGAGATGCGCTCGCGCTCTGGGTCGACCGACAGGATGACGGTTTCCAGCTCGTCGCCCTTCTTGAAACGACGTACGGCTTCTTCGCCGGTTTCGTTCCAGGAGATGTCGGACAGGTGAACCAGGCCGTCGATGCCGCCGTCCAGACCGATGAAGATACCGAAGTCGGTGATCGACTTGATGGTACCGGTGATCTTGTCACCCTTGTTGAACTGGCCGGAGAAGTCTTCCCATGGGTTGGACTTGCACTGCTTGATGCCCAGGGAGATACGACGACGCTCTTCGTCGATGTCCAGAACCATGACTTCCACTTCGTCGCCAACCTGAACGACTTTCGACGGGTGGATGTTCTTGTTGGTCCAGTCCATTTCGGAAACGTGTACCAGACCTTCAACGCCTTCTTCCAGCTCAGCGAAGCAGCCGTAGTCGGTCAGGTTGGTAACGCGAGCTTGTACGCGAGTACCTTCTGGGTAGCGGGCAGTGATAGCTACCCACGGATCTTCGCCCATCTGCTTCAGCCCCAGCGAAACGCGGTTGCGCTCGCGGTCGAACTTCAGAACGCGTACGTCGACTTCGTCGCCAACGTTAACGATTTCCGATGGGTGCTTGATACGCTTCCAGGCCATGTCGGTGATGTGCAGCAGGCCGTCGATACCGCCCAGGTCCACGAAGGCGCCGTAGTCGGTGAGGTTCTTGACGATACCTTTGACTTGTTGGCCTTCCTGCAGGGTTTCCAGCAGGGCTTCGCGCTCGGCGCTGTTCTCGGCTTCCAGCACGCTGCGACGGGAAACGACAACGTTGTTGCGCTTCTGGTCCAGCTTGATGACCTTGAATTCCAGCTCTTTGCCTTCCAGGTGGGTGGTGTCGCGCACAGGGCGGACATCAACCAGGGAGCCCGGCAGGAACGCACGGATGCCGTTAACGTCGACAGTGAAGCCGCCCTTAACCTTACCGTTGATAACGCCCTTGACCACTTCTTCGGCGGCGAAAGCTGCTTCCAGAACAATCCAGCACTCGGCGCGCTTGGCTTTTTCACGGGACAGTTTGGTTTCGCCAAAGCCGTCTTCGACCGCGTCCAGCGCAACGTGAACTTCGTCACCGACCTTGATGGTCAGCTCGCCAGCTTCGTTGTAGAACTGCTCGAGCGGGATGACGCCCTCGGACTTCAGGCCAGCGTGTACGGTAACCCAGTCGCCGTCGATGTCGACAACGATACCGGTGATGATGGCACCCGGCTGAAGATTGAGGGTTTTCAGGCTTTCTTCAAAGAGTTCTGCAAAGCTTTCGCTCATTTTAATTCCTGTAGATTCGGGCGAAACAGACGCCCATCGCCACATTCCAGACAATGTGGGTTTGTTTTAAGTAAAGGAAAGCCGGCAGGACGTTGACTGGTGCCCCTGCCTGCTCTCCTGGCTATCAGAGAAGGTCGCGCAGCGCGATCTCGCTCCTGATACGTTGCAACACCTGCTCGATGGACAACTCGGTAGAGTCCAACTGAATGGCGTCAGCCGCTGGCTTCAGCGGGGCCACTGCACGTTGGGTGTCGCGCTCATCACGCGCACGAATCTCATCCAGCAGACTCGACAGACTAACATCTTCACCCTTGTCCTTCAACTGCAGGTAGCGGCGACGCGCGCGCTCCTCCGCGCTGGCGGTGAGGAAGACTTTCAACGGCGCGTCCGGGAACACCACGGTGCCCATGTCGCGGCCGTCGGCAATCAGGCCCGGAGCCTCGCGGAATTCGCGCTGACGCACCAGCAGTGCATCCCGCACGGCCGGCAGCGAGGCAACCATCGACGCACCGGCGCCGACGGTTTCGGTGCGGATGACGTTGCTGACGTCCTCACCCTCAAGGATGATTTGTTGCAGCTTACCGGGCTCGGCGGCGATGAACTGCACATCCAGATGGGCGGCAAGCTTGGTCAGCAGCTCTTCGTTGGTCAGGTCGACACCGTGGTTGCTGGCATTGAACGCCAGCAACCGGTACAGCGCGCCGGAGTCCAGCAGCTTCCAGCCCAGCTCGCGAGCCAGCAGCCCGGCGACCGTGCCCTTGCCCGAGCCGCTTGGCCCGTCGATGGTGATGACCGGCGCCAGGGCACTCACGACTTGCCCTCTTCCGCCACGCGGATGCCCACTTCGGCGCACAGTGCCAGGAAGTTGGGGAACGAGGTGGCGACGTTGGCGCAGTCATGGATGCGGATCGGCGCGCTGGCGCGCAGCGAGGCAACGCTGAACGCCATGGCGATACGGTGGTCACCGTGGCCATGCACTTCGCCGCCGCCGAGCTGGCCGCCGTCGATGATGATGCCGTCCGGGGTCGGCTCGCACTTGATGCCCAGGGTGATCAGGCCGTCGGCCATGACCTGGATGCGGTCGGATTCCTTCACCCGCAGTTCTTCGGCACCACGCAGCACGGTACGCCCCTCGGCGCAGGCAGCGGCAACGAACAGCACCGGGAATTCGTCAATAGCCAGTGGCACCAGCTCTTCAGGGATATCGATACCTTTCAGCTTGGCACCGCGCACACGCAGGTCGGCCACTGGCTCGCCGCCGACTTCACGCTGGTTTTCCAGGGTGATGTCGCCGCCCATCAGGCGCAGGATGTCGATCACGCCGGTGCGGGTCGGGTTGATGCCAACGTGTTCCAGCACCAGCTCGGAGCCTTCGGCAATGGACGCTGCCACCAGGAAGAACGCTGCCGAGGAAATGTCGGCCGGCACTTCGATACGGGTGGCAGTGAGCTTGCCGCCGGACTGCAGCGAGGCTACCGGGCCGTTACTCTCGACGCTGTAGCCGAAGCCGCGCAGCATGCGCTCGGTGTGGTCACGGGTAGGTGCAGGCTCGGTGACGGTGGTTTTGCCTTCGGCGTACAGGCCGGCCAGCAGCAGGCAGGATTTGACCTGGGCACTGGCCATCGGCAGCGTGTAGGTCAGCGCCTTGAGCTTGTGGCCACCACGGATGGTCAGCGGCGGGCGGCCGTCCGGGCCGGTCTCGACCACGGCACCCATTTCGCGCAGCGGATTGGCCACACGGTTCATCGGGCGCTTGGACAGCGAAGCGTCGCCGGTCATGGTCACGTCGAACGGCTGGCCAGCCAGCAGGCCCGACAGCAGCCGCATCGAGGTACCCGAGTTGCCCACGTACAGCGGCCCGGGTGGCGGCTTGAGGCCGTGCAGGCCAACGCCGTGAATGGTCACGCGACCATGGTTGGGCCCTTCGATGACCACACCCATGTCACGGAATGCCTGCAGGGTCGCCAGCGCGTCCTCACCTTCGAGGAAGCCCTCGACCTCGGTGGTACCTTCGGCCAGCGAGCCGAGCATGATCGAGCGGTGGGAAATCGACTTGTCGCCCGGTACGCGGATTCGCCCGGACAGGCGGCCACCCGGTTGGGCCAGGAAAATCAGATCGTTGGCGTTCATAGCGTCCACATAGGCCCGTCGGGCCAGGATTTTACTGAAATGCTCGCGGGCAACGCGTGCGCGGGTGAATACACCCAGCAACTGGTGCCCGTCCCCTTCAGCGATCGCGTCGCGCAAAGCGTCGAGATCACTGCGATATGTATCAAGCGTGCGCAGGACAGCGTCGCGGTTGGCGAGGAAGATGTCGTGCCACATGGTCGGGTCGCTGCCGGCGATTCTCGTGAAATCGCGGAAGCCCCCCGCAGCGTACCGGAAGATCTCGAGGTTTTCATTGCGCTTGGCCAGTGAATCCACCAGGCCGAAGGCCAGCAGGTGCGGCAGGTGACTGGTGGCAGCCAGCACTTCGTCGTGGCGCTCGACCGACATGTGCTCCACATCGGCATCCAGCGCGCGCCACAGGCGATCGACCAGGGCCAGGGCGGTCGGGTCGGTTTCGGCCAGCGGCGTGAGAATGACCTTGTGCCGGCGGAACAGGGCGGCATTGGAGGCCTCTACCCCGCTCTGCTCGGAGCCGGCGATGGGGTGGCCGGGGACGAAGCGCGGCAGGCGCTCTCCAAAGACGGCCCGCGCCTCACGCACGACGTTGCCCTTGGCGCTGCCGACGTCGGTGATGACGGCATCGCCAAGGTCGAGCGCGGCCAGGCGGGCCAGGACCTTCTCCATGGCCAGGATCGGCACGGCCAACTGGATGACATCGGCACCGACGCAGGCGGCGGCAAGGTCTTCTTCGCAGCGATCGACCACGCCCAAAGCCACGGCCTGCTTGCGCGAGGGGGCGTCCAGGTCTACACCGACCACTTCGCGGCACAGACCGCTTTCACGCAGGCCCTTGGCGAACGAGCCACCGATCAGGCCGAGGCCGACCACGACCAGGCGGTTGATGATTGGCGCGGGTTTGGTTGTTACTGCTTTTACCACTGGTGCGAACCCTGTTCAGAAATCTAGACAGCCTGTGAGGGCCATTGGGGCTGTCTTGCAGCCCATCGCGACACAAGGCCGCTCCTACAGGGGCCAGTACAGTTTCGAGGTCTGCACAATACCTGTAGGAGCGGCCTTGTGTCGCGATGGGGCGCGAAGCGGCCCCAACCATCTCAAATCAAAGCACCGCCTTCGGATACGAACCCAGCACCTTCAGCGCCACAGCCTCCTGGCTGATCTGCTCGAGCACCGCCTTGATCAGCGGGTCGCGGTGGTGGCCGACGAAATCGATGAAGAACACGTAGGTCCACTTGCCGCTGCGCGACGGGCGGGTCTCGATGCGGGTCAGGTCGATGCCGTTCTGGTGGAACGGCACCAGCAGCTCGTGCAAGGCACCCGGCTTGTTGCTCATCGAAACGATGATCGAGGTTTTGTCGTCGCCGGTCGGCGGCACTTCCTGGCTGCCGATCATCAGGAAGCGCGTGGAGTTGTCCGGGCGGTCTTCGATCTTCTCGGCCAGGCGCGTCAAACCATACAGGTTGGCCGCCATATCGCCGGCGATCGCCGCCGAGTTCCACTCGCCCTTGACCCGCTTGGCTGCCTCGGCATTGCTCGACACAGCCACGCGTTCCACGTTCGGGTAGTGCGCATCCAGCCACTTGCGGCACTGGGCCAGCGACTGGGCATGGGAGTAGATGCGGGTGATGCTGTCGGTCTTGGTGTTCTCGCCCACCAGCAGGTGGTGGTGGATGCGCAGTTCGACCTCGCCGCAAATCACCATGTCGTGCTCGAGGAAGCTGTCCAGGGTGTGGCTGACCGCACCTTCGGTGGAGTTTTCCACCGGCACCACGCCGAAGTTGACGGCACCGGCCGCCACTTCGCGGAACACTTCGTCGATGGCCGCCATCGGCCGGCTGATTACCGCGTGGCCGAAGTGCTTCATGGCCGCAGCCTGGGTGAAGGTACCTTCAGGGCCGAGGTAGGCGATTTTCAGCGGCTCTTCCAGGGCCAGGCACGATGACATGATTTCGCGGAACAGCCGCGCCATCTCTTCGTTGTCCAACGGGCCCTTGTTGCGCTCCATAACGCGCTTGAGCACGGCAGCTTCACGCTCGGGGCGGTAGAACACCGGCTTTTCGCCCTCGGCCAGCGAGGCGGTCTTGACCTTGGCCACTTCCTGGGCGCAACGGGCGCGCTCGCTGATCAGCTCGAGGATCTTCTCGTCGAGGCTGTCGATGCGAACGCGCAGCGCCTTCAGTTCGTGCTCGGACATCAGCCGTGCTCCTTCTCGAATTCGGCCATGTAGGCCACCAGAGCTTCGACTGCGTCAAGGCCCAGGGCGTTGTAGATCGAGGCGCGCATGCCGCCTACCGAACGGTGGCCCTTGAGGTTGAGCAGGCCACGGGCATCGGCGCCGGCGAGGAAGGCCTTGTCCAGCCGCTCGTCAGCCAGGCGGAACGGCACGTTCATCCACGAACGGGCGTTGTGGCTGATCGGGTTGGTGTAGAACTCGCTGCTGTCGATGAAGCCGTACAGGCGGTCTTTCTTGGCGCGGTTGCGCTGCTCCATGGCATCGACGCCACCCTGCTCTTTCAGCCACTCGAACACCAGGCCCGAGAGGTACCAGGAGTAGGTGGCCGGGGTGTTGTACATCGAGCCGTTGTCGGCCGAGACCTTGTAGTCGAGCATGGTCGGGCAGCAGCTGCGGGCGTGGCCCAGCAGGTCTTCACGCACGATCACCACTACCAGGCCGCTCGGGCCGATGTTCTTCTGCGCGCCGGCGTAGATCAGGCCGTACTGCGATACGTCGATCGGGCGCGAGAGAATGTCGGAGGACATGTCGACCACCAGCGGCACGTCACCGGTTTCCGGCACCCAGTCGAACTGCAGGCCACCGATGGTCTCGTTGGACGCGTAATGCACGTAAGCGGCGTCCTTGGTCAGCTTCCACTCATTCTGGCCCGGGATGGCCAGGTAGTCGTAGGGCTTGGCGCTGGCGGCGACGTTGACGTTGCCAAAGCGGCGCGCTTCCTCGATGGCCTTTTTCGACCAGATGCCGGTCTCGATGTAGTCGGCGGTGCCGTTTTCCGGCAGCAGGTTCAGCGGGATTTCGGCGAACTGCTGGCTGGCGCCGCCCTGCAGGAACAGCACCTTGTAGTTGGAGGGGACGGAAAGCAGGTCACGCAGGTCCTGTTCGGCCTTTTCGGCGATGGCCACGTAATCGTCGCTGCGATGGCTCATTTCCATCACCGACAAGCCCTTGCCACGCCAATCCAGCATCTCGGCCTGGGCGCGCTGCAGAACAGCGTCAGGAAGCGCGGCAGGGCCCGCGCAGAAGTTAAAGGCTCGTTTGCTCACATCCACTCTCGCTCTGCCAAATAGAACAAATCGTCAATCTTCGATGCTGCCAGGAACCCTGTGGGAGCGGGTTTACCCGCGAACAAGGGCGAAGCCCTTGCCATGCACCGCGGTGTCTTCTTCGCGGGTAAACCCGCTCCCACAGGCTATTGCACCGCCCTTGAGGACGTTGCCAACTCTAATCAGTCAAACGGGGCGACCTTGGTCGCCCCGTTCGGGTTCTACGCTTGCTTACTCCTGCGGGGCCTCTTCGGCGCCAGCAGCTTCTTCGTTATCTGGCGCTTCAGCCTCGACGCCCTCTTCGTCCGTCTCGATCACATCATCGAGCTCTTCCTCGGACGGCTCCTGGATACGCTCCAGGCCTACCAGTGTCTCGTCAGTGGCCAGCTTGATCAAGGTCACACCCTGGGTGTTACGCCCCAGGCTGGACACTTCGCCAACGCGGGTACGCACCAGCGTGCCCTGGTCGGAGATCAGCATGATCTCTTCGCCTTCCTGCACCTGGATGGCGCCGATCAGCAGGCCGTTGCGCCCCTTGGTGCCCATGGCGATCACGCCCTGGCCACCACGGCCGCGACGCGGGAACTTGGATAGCGGGGTGCGCTTGCCAAAGCCACGCTCGGAGGCGGTGAGGATCTGCGCGCCGGATTCCGGGATCAGCATGGAGATGATCTGCTGGCCCTTGCCCAGCTTCATGCCGCGCACGCCACGGGCGTTACGGCCCATCTCGCGCACCACGCTTTCAGCGAAGCGGATCACCTTGCCGGCGTCGGAGAACATCATGACTTCCTTGGCACCGTCGGTGATGGCCGCAGCGATCAGGGTGTCACCTTCCTTCAGCTTCAGGGCGATCAGGCCGTTGGAGCGCGGACGGGCGAACTGCACCAGCGGGGTCTTCTTCACGGTACCCGAAGCGGTGGCCATGAAGATGTAGGCGCCGGTCGGCTCGGCCACCCACTCAGGGGTGTCGCCGTCTTCCTCGTCCACTTCCTCGGCCTCGACCACTTCACCTTCGAGCACGGTGTCTTCCGCGTCCTCCAGCTCTTCATCGGCGCCAGCATTCTGCTGCAGGGCCTCGAGGTCGATCTGCAGCATGGCGGTGATGCGCTCACCTTCCTCCAGCGGCAACAGGTTGACCAGTGGGCGGCCGCGGGCGGCGCGGGACGCTTCAGGGATGTCGTAGGTCTTCAGCCAGTAAACCTTGCCCTTGCTGGAGAACAGCAGCAGGGTGGCGTGGCTGTTGGCAACCAGCAGGTGCTCGACGTAGTCCTCGTCCTTCACCCCGGTAGCCGACTTGCCTTTGCCGCCACGGCGCTGGGCCTGGTAGGCGGACAGCGGCTGGGTCTTGGCGTAGCCGCCGTGGGAAATGGTCACCACGCGCTCTTCTTCCGGGATCATGTCGCCGTAGTTGAGGTCGTGGCGCGCATCGAGAATTTCGGTGCGGCGGGCATCGCCGTATTCGGCGCGGATGGCTTCCAGCTCTTCGCGGATCACTTCCATCAGGCGCTCGGCGCTGCTGAGGATGCGGATCAGCTCACCGATCTGCTCGAGGATTTCCTGGTACTCGGCCAGCAGCTTCTCGTGCTCAAGACCGGTCAGGCGGTGCAGGCGCAGGTCGAGAATGGCTTGTGCCTGTTCCGGCGACAGGTAGTACTTGCCTTCACGCAGGCCGTACTGCTCCGGCAGGTCCTCAGGGCGGCAGGAATCGGCGCCGGCGCGCTCGACCATGACCTGCACGGCACTGGATTCCCAGGCGGTGGAGACCAGGGCCTCCTTGGCTTCGGACGGGGTCGGCGAGGCCTTGATCAGGGCGATGACCGGGTCGATGTTGGACAGTGCGACCGCCTGGCCTTCAAGGATGTGGCCGCGTTCGCGGGCCTTGCGCAGCTCGAACACGGTACGGCGGGTCACCACTTCACGGCGGTGACGGACGAACGCCTCGAGCAGGTCCTTGAGGTTGAGCAGGCGCGGACGACCGTCGACCAGGGCGACGACGTTGATGCCGAACACGCTCTGCAGCTGGGTCTGCGAATACAGGTTGTTGAGCACCACCTCCGGCACCTCGCCGCGACGCAGCTCGATGACGATGCGCATGCCGTCCTTGTCGGACTCGTCGCGCAGCTCGGTGATGCCTTCGATCTTCTTCTCTTTGACCAGCTCGGCGATCTTCTCGATCAGGCGTGCCTTGTTCAGCTGGTACGGCAGCTCGGTGACCACGATCTGCTGGCGGCCGCCGACCTTGTCGATGTCTTCGATTTCGGAGCGGGCGCGCATGTAGATGCGGCCACGACCGGTGCGATAGGCCTCGATGATGCCCTGGCGGCCGTTGATCAGGCCGGCAGTCGGGAAGTCCGGGCCGGGGATGTGCTGCATCAGCTCATCGATGGTGACTTCGGGGTTGTCGATGAGTGCCAGGCAGCCATCGATGACCTCGCCGAGGTTGTGCGGCGGGATGTTGGTTGCCATGCCCACGGCGATACCGCTGGAACCGTTGACCAGCAGGTTGGGGATACGGGTCGGCATGACCGCCGGGATCTGCTCGGTGCCGTCGTAGTTGGGCACCCAGTCGACGGTCTCTTTGTGCAGGTCGGCCAGCAGCTCGTGGGCCAGCTTGGCCATGCGCACTTCGGTGTATCGCATGGCTGCGGCGTTGTCGCCGTCCACCGAACCGAAGTTGCCCTGGCCATCGACCAGCAGGTAGCGCAGCGAGAACGGCTGGGCCATACGCACGATGGTGTCGTAGACCGCGGTGTCGCCATGCGGGTGGTACTTACCGATCACGTCACCGACCACACGGGCGGATTTCTTGTACGGCTTGTTCCAGTCGTTGCCCAGTTCGCTCATCGCATAGAGAACGCGGCGATGCACGGGCTTCAAGCCGTCACGCGCATCGGGCAGCGCTCGCCCGACAATCACGCTCATCGCGTAGTCGAGGTAGGACTGTCTCAGTTCGTCTTCGATATTGACCGGGAGGATTTCTTTGGCCAGTTCGCCCATGAGAAGCCTGATTCCTTTTTCTGGTGAAACTTCGCAGCTCCATCAAGGGCCGAACGAAGCTCGCCGCCGCAGCGCATAAGGGTGCGACGACTTACGACAAATCAATGAGTTGTGCCATGGATCTGCGCAATGAAGGCCGCTGTGGTGGGCGGTCTTGGAAACTGCCGGATGTTATCACAAAGGCAGGGGCGGTGGGGAGATGTGGCAGGTGGCCTCAAGCGGCTTTGGATATTGATCTTCCATAACCTGTGCCGGCCTCTTCGCGGGTGAACCCGCTCCCACAGGGTTATCACAAGGCCTGAGGGAGACGGCACACCTGTGGGAGCGGGTTTACCCGCGAAGAGGCCGGCACAGGCACTACGAATATCAGTGCAACCGCTTGCGGCATATCAGTTGCGCCAGCTTGGCGGTATCCGGCCGCTCGACGATGCCGCGCTCGGTCACGATCACGTCGATCAGGTCGGCCGGGGTCACGTCGAATACCGGGTTGAATACCTCGACATCCGGCGCCACGCGGGTGCCGCCAATGTCCAGCAACTCGTCGGCAGCGCGCTCTTCCAGCGGGATGTCCTCACCCGTGGCCAGGTTCAGGTCGATGCTGGTGCTCGGCGCCACCACCATGAAACGCACGCCATGGTGCATGGCGCTGACTGCCAGCTGGTAGGTGCCGATCTTGCTGGCAACGTCGCCGTTGGCGGCAATGCAGTCCGCACCTACCACCACCCAGGTGATGCCCTTGCTCTTCATCAGGTGGGCCAGCGCCGAGTCGGCGCACAGGGTCACCGGGATGCCTTCGTTGGCCAGTTCCCAGGCGGTCAGGCGCGAGCCATGCAGCCAGGGGCGTGTCTCGCCGGCATACACCCGCTCGACCATGCCCTCCAGGTAGCCGGCGCGGATCACCCCCAGCGCAGTGCCGAAACCACCACCGGCCAGGGCGCCGGCATTGCCGTAGGTGAGCAGGGTCTGGGCGTTGCCCTGGTGACGGCGAATCAGCTCGACACCCTGCTGGGCCATGGTCAGGTTGGCTTCGCGGTCGCTTTCATGAATGGCCACCGCTTCGGCCTCCAGCGCCGCCAGCACGCCCTCATCCGGACGCAGGCGCTGCAGGCGCTCGCGCATGCGGTTCAGCGCCCAGAACAGGTTGGCGGCGGTAGGGCGCGCTTCGGCCAGGGTGAGGAAGTCATCTTCCAGGTCCATTTCCCAATCACCCCCCTCGGCCAGCCGCTCTTCCAGGGCCAGCACCAGGCCATAGGCCGCGGCAATGCCGATGGCCGAGGCGCCGCGCACGACCATGTCGCGGATCGCCGCCGCCACCTGCGCGACATTGTCGCAGGCCAGCCAGCGTTCTTCTGACGGCAGCAGGCGCTGGTCGAGCAGATGCAAGACGCCGTCCTGCCAGCGGATCCCGGTCACCTTCTCCGCCGCCAAAAGTCGCTCGCGCATCGCCTCTCCCCGTCGTTCGGATATCAAAAGCCGGCGATTATAGCGACCCTCGGGGCCGAGCGCTCGGGTATACTCCGGCGCAATTTTGCGAAGTTTCAGAGGACTGTTCAATGAGCAACGTCGACCGCGCCGAAATCGCCAAGTTCGAAGCGCTGGCCCACCGCTGGTGGGACCGCGAAAGCGAGTTCAAGCCGCTGCACGAAATCAACCCGCTGCGCGTCAACTGGATCGACGAGCGCGCCAGCCTGGCCGGCAAGAAAGTGCTGGACGTGGGTTGCGGTGGCGGCATCCTCAGCGAGGCCATGGCCCTGCGCGGCGCCACGGTCACCGGCATCGACATGGGTGAGGCGCCGCTGGCCGTGGCCCAGCTGCACCAGCTGGAGTCGGGCGTGCAGGTGGAATACCGGCAGATCACCGCCGAAGCCCTGGCCGAGGAAATGCCCGAACAGTTCGACGTGGTCACCTGCCTGGAAATGCTCGAGCACGTGCCCGACCCGTCTTCGGTCATCCGCGCCTGCTACCGCATGGTCAAGCCTGGCGGCCAGGTGTTCTTCTCCACCATCAACCGCAACCCCAAGGCCTACCTGCTGGCCATTGTCGGCGCCGAATACATCCTGAAGATGCTGCCGCGCGGCACCCATGACTTCAAGAAGTTCATCCGCCCGTCCGAGCTGGGCGCCTGGAGCCGCGTTGCCGGCCTGCAGGTGAAGGACATCATCGGCCTGACCTACAACCCGCTGACCAAGCATTACAAGCTCAGCAGCGACGTTGACGTCAACTACATGATCCAGACCCTGCGCGAGGAATGAGCATGCGCTTGCAAGCAGTACTCTTCGACATGGACGGCACCTTGCTCGACACGGCGCCGGACTTCATCGCCATCTGCCAGGCCATGCTCGCCGAGCGCGGCCTGCCGGCCGTCGATGACAAGCTGATCCGCGACGTGATCTCCGGCGGTGCCCGGGCGATGGTCGCCGCCACCTTCGCCATGAGCCCGGAGGCCGAAGGCTTCGAGCCCCTGCGCCTGGAGTTCCTCGAACGTTACCAGCGCGACTGCGCGGTGCACAGCAAGCTGTTCGACGGCATGGCCGAGCTGCTGGCCGACATCGAGAAAGGCAACCTGCTGTGGGGCGTGGTCACCAACAAGCCGGTGCGCTTCGCCGAGCCGATCATGCAACAGCTGGGCCTGGCCGAGCGTTCGGCGCTATTGATCTGCCCGGACCACGTCAAGAACAGCAAACCCGACCCCGAGCCGCTGATCCTGGCCTGCAAGACCCTGGGCCTGGACCCCGCCAGCGTACTGTTCGTCGGCGACGACCTGCGCGACATCGAGTCTGGCCGCGACGCCGGCACCCGCACGGCGGCGGTGCGCTACGGCTATATTCATCCAGAGGACAACCCCAACAACTGGGGCGCCGACGTGGTGGTGGACCACCCGCTGGAGCTGCGCAAAGTGATCGACAGCGCGCTGTGCGGCTGCTGAACCCCGTCTAGACCGCAGCACAGCCCCTGTGGGAGCGGGTTTACCCGCGAATGCGTCAGCCCAGACGACAACGGCGCCTGATCGCACGCATTCGCGGGTAAACCCGCTCCCACAGGGGACGGTGCCGCGCCAAACGAACTCGAAGGACCTACCATGTTCGACTACACCGCCCGCCCCGACCTGCTGCAAGGCCGGGTCATCCTGGTTACCGGTGCCGGCCGCGGCATCGGCGCCGCTGCCGCCAAGGCCTACGCTGCACTGGGCGCCACCGTGCTGCTGCTGGGCAAGACCGAGGCCAACCTCAACGAGGTCTACGACCAGATCGAAGCCGCGGGGCACCCGCAACCGGTGGTGATCCCGTTCAACCTGGAAACCGCCCTGCCCCACCAGTACGACGAACTGGCGGTGATGATCGAGGAGCAGTTCGGCCGCCTCGACGGCCTGCTGAACAATGCTTCGATCATCGGCCCGCGCACGCCGCTGGAGCAGCTGTCGGGCGACAACTTCATGCGCGTGATGCACATCAACGTCAATGCCACCTTCATGCTCACCAGCACCCTGCTACCGCTGCTGAAGCTGTCGGAAGACGCTTCGGTGGTATTCACCAGCAGCAGCGTCGGGCGCAAGGGCCGGGCCTACTGGGGCGCCTATGGCGTGTCCAAGTTCGCCACCGAGGGCCTGATGCAAACCCTGGCCGATGAACTGGACGGCGTAGCACTGGTGCGCTCCAACAGCATCAACCCGGGCGCAACGCGCACGGCGATGCGGGCACAGGCCTACCCCAGCGAAAATCCGCAGAACAACCCGCTGCCGGAAGAGATCATGCCGGTGTACCTGTACCTGATGGGGCCGGACAGCAAAGGGGTGAATGGGCAGGCGTTCAACGCCCAGTAGGCTTGCACCGGCCTCTTCGCGGGCACGCCCGCTACCACAGGGTTATTCACCGCCATGAGGGCAGCGCAGCACTTGTAGGAGCGGGTTTACCCGCGAAGAGGCCAGGACAGGAGAGCGATCAGCCCGCGGCCAGTGCCGGGCGCATGCGCCCCTGCTGGCGCCCTTCCAGCTGCATGCACCGCTCCAGGAACAGGTACATGCAGTCATAACTCTTGCAAATCGCCCTGCGCAGTTCGTTGCGCAGCCCCAGGGTCGGGTTCTCGCCGGCCAGGGTGCAGATGATCTCCAGCGCCTCCCACGGGTGCGCGTCGTCATACTGGGCATGCATCTTCAGCCACTTCATCGCCCGCTTGCGCTGATCCTCCGGAAAACCCAACGCATAGGTGTCGGTGGAGCACACCACCGCCGACCATTCGCCGGTCGCACCTTCGATGGCGTAGTTGGTCGCCGCCATGGAAATGGCCAGGTTCTCGGTAGCGCATACGCGCCAGCACCAGTCGTTCAGGCCGTTCAGCTCAGGCGGCACTTCCTGGGCCTGCAACTCGTGCAGGTGCACGCCATGCGCCTGGCACCAGTTCACCCAGTAGTCGGCGTGGTTGAGCTCGACACGGATGTTGCGCATCAGCCAGCGCCGCGCCATGTCTTCGCCCTGGTGCCGGCCATAGCGGGTCTTGGTCAGGTTGTGGGCCATGTACAGCGAGAATTGCTCCACCACCGGCCAGCCACCGATCAGGTACTGGCGAATGGTCGATTGTTTCAACTGGCCATCGCGCAGGCGCGTGTAGAACTCATGCTCAACTACCCGGCGCTTGCTCTCGCGACAGTCTTCAATCAGTTGCTGGGCCCATTGGGGATAGCTGGCGGGATCCATCAAAGGCCCGATACGAACGAATGCATCAATCACTTTCAGCTCCTTGATCCTTGTGATTTCTAGCTAACGAAACGTGCCAGGTGCCCGCTGCAACAGAGGCCGGGCGGCGATCCGTTGGCGCTGCAGACTGTCACAGGTGAACACCTGGGGGCGTTCGATGAGATAGCCCTGAGCGTAATCCACGCCAATTTCCTGCAAGGCCTGCTCGATCAAGGGTGTTTCGACGAATTCGGCAATGGTGCGCTTGCCCATTACGTGACCGATATGGTTGATGACCTCGACCATGGCCCGGTTGACCGGGTCGTCGAGCATGTCCTTGACGAAACTCCCGTCGATCTTCAGGTAATCCACCGGCAAATGCTTGAGATAGGCGAACGACGACATGCCGGCGCAGAAGTCATCGAGCGAGAAGCGACAACCCAGCCCCTTCAGCTCGTTGATGAAGCGAATGGCGCTGCCAAGGTTGGCTATGGCACTGGTTTCGGTGATTTCGAAACAGATCATCCGCGGCGGGATGGCGTATTCGACGAACAGGCGCTGCAGGTATTCGAGGAACTTGTCGTCGCCAATGCTCGAGCCCGACAGGTTGATCGCGCAGATCGACAGCGGCCCCTCGCGCCCTTCGTCCAGGCACTGGCGAATGACCTGGAACACATTGCGCACCACCCAGCGGTCCAGCGCGGTCATCAGGCCGTAGCGCTCGGCCGCCGGGATGAAACTGCTGGGCAGAATGGTACGGCCGCTTTCGTCGTGCAGACGCAGCAGAATCTCGATATGGCCGGGGCCTTCGAAGGTTTTCAGCGGGGCGATTTCCTGGGCGTACAGGCAGAAGCGGTTTTCCTCCAGGGCCACATGCAAGCGCTGGATCCAGGCCATTTCGCCAAAACGCATGGACAGCTCGCTGTCGTCGGCATGGTACACCTGCACGCGGTTGCGGCCCTTTTCCTTGGCCATGTAGCAGGCCATGTCGGCGGCGCGCAGCGAGCTTTCGAGGGTGCCGGGAGCCTGGGCCATGTGCACCAGGCCGACGCTGACGGTGGTGACGAACGGTCGCCCCTTCCACACGAAATGCAGGCTCTGCACCAGCTGGCGCAGTTGCTCGGCAATGCGCTCGGCCTGGTCGGGCGGGCAGTTTTCCAACAGCACACCAAATTCGTCACCCCCCAGCCGGGCCAGGGTGTCGCCTTCGCGCAGGCCGGATTGCAGCACGGCGCAGATGTGCCGCAGCAGTTCGTCGCCGGCGGCATGCCCGCAGGTGTCGTTGACCAGCTTGAACTGGTCAAGGTCGAGGAACATCAGCGAATGCCGCCCGGCCTGGCGCGCCAGGTCATTGAGCGCCTGCTCCAGGCGGTATTCGAACTCGCGGCGGTTGGCCAGGCCGGTCAGGGCGTCGTGGGTGGCCTGCCAGGACAGGTTGGCGATGTACTGGCGCTCCTGGGTCATGTCGTGCAGCACCAGCACGATGCCGCTGACCTGGCCGTCACTGACGATCGGCGAACCGACCAGGTTGACCGACACAGTGCTACCGTCCAGGCGCTGGATGAGCCGGGCATGTTCAGCGCCGCCCTTGAGGCTGCCGCTGAGCACCTGCTCCACCAGGCTGCGGCCGTCTTCCTCGGCCTGCTCGTCCACCAGGCTGAACAGCGCCGACAGCGGCAGGCCCTGGGCCTGGCCGGCCTGCCAGTGGGTCAGTTGCTCGGCGGCCGGGTTCATGTAGCCGATACTGCCCTCCACATCAGCGGCAATCACCGCATCGCCGATGGCCTGCAGGGTGATCTGCGCCCGCTCCTTTTCTTCCTGCAGGGCGCTGGCAAAGGCCTGGCGCTGGGCCAGCAGCTTGCTGGAGCGACGCCAGGCAATGGCAATCAGGAACATCGCAGTCAGCAGGTTGGTGATCAGCAGTACCCGCAGCAGCATGCGCGAGCCTTCGCCCAGAGCATCGCTGAACGCCCTGGCGGCCGGGGTTACCCCTTCATTGATGGTGACGATGCGCGCCTTCCAGTCGCTGACCGTGCGGGCGTCGACCGGGCCAGCGGCGAAGCTGCTGCGCATTTCCACGGCCAGCATATCCAGCTTGCCCAGGTAGTCGTCGCCGATGTCCCAGTAGTCGATTGCCGTCTGCATGTAGCTGACGTTGCGAAAGTTGCGGTAGAACCAGATGATCCGCTCGACATCGTCAGGATGGTTGCCGCCTTGCAGCACGGCCTGGCGCGCGGCGTTCAGGTCGGGGCTGGGCTGGTCGAGCACCTCGCGCAGCTGGTAGTCGCCCTGGGGCACGGTGATAGCCTGGCGATAGCGCTGGTAGGTGCTGTCGTCGCGGGTTTCGGCGTACAGGTTGAGGTAGTAGATGGCGTCTTTCTGTGCCTTGGACCACAGGCTTTCGCCCGCGACATAGGCACGCACGGCCGAGAGCGTATAAAGGCTGAGGCTGCCCAAGGCGACCTGGAAGACCACCACGGCGATGAAGGGCCAGGTGATGCCGAGCAACTTTGGCGCTTCTAGAGTGCGATGTCCCTTCATGGAGTCCCTGTCACAGAGCAGATAAGGCGCAAATCAACCCAGACAAGCACAGCGTAGGCCATTTGCCATCCCCATGGCTGGGTTTTTTATGACAGGGAGGCTGGGGATTTTCACACGGACTTCCCGGCCCTGTCGCAGGCACGCCACCTCCCACAGGTACCCCACAATACTCAGGCCTGTGGTAATCCTGCGGGAGCTGGCTTGCCGACGACAGGGCCCGCACTGGCTGGCAAAAATTCAGCTCTGCTGCAGGTGCCCATACAACTTGGCATACAACCCACCCTCGGCAATCAGCTGCTGATGGTCGCCATCCTCGGCCACATGTCCGCCATCGAACACCAGCACCCGGTCGGCCTGTTTCACCGCCGACAGGCGGTGGGCGATGATCAGTGTGGTACGGCCGCTGAGGAAGCGCGCCAGGGCCTGGTGCAGGTTGTATTCGGTGGCGGCATCCAGGGCCGAGGTGGCTTCGTCGAGGATCACCACCTTGGGCTCGGCCAGCACCATGCGGGCAATGGCCAGGCGCTGGCGCTGGCCACCGGACAAGCGCACGCCGGAGCGCCCCACCACACTGTCCAGGCCCTGTGGCAAGGCGGCGATGGTGGCATCCAGCTGGGCGATGCGCAGTGCCTGCCAGCAGGCCTCGTCGCTGCTGTCACGGCCCATGGTCAGGTTGGCGCGCACGGTGTCGTTGAACAATGACGGGTGCTGCAACACCACCGCGACGTTCTCGCGCAGGGTTTCCAGGCCGATTTCCTGCAGGCTGGCACCGCCAAAGCGGATGGTGCCGGCCTGGGCGCTATAAAGGCCCAGCAACAGTTGCACCAGGGTGCTCTTGCCACCACCGCTGGCACCGACGATCGCTACCTTCTCGCCTGGGGCGATGGACAGGTCGAGGTGCTCGAGCACCGGCTCGTCGGCATAGGCAAAGCGCAGGTCGCGCACTTCGATGCCCACCGTCTCGCGGCCGGCGAACGGGTCACTGGCGGCCGGGTACTGCGGCTCGTCGGCACGCGCCAGCAGTTCGTTGAGGCGGCTCAACGCACCACCGGCGGCGTAGTAGGCATATTGCAGGTTGAGCAACTGCTCCACCGGGCCGATCATGAACCACAGGTAGCTGAACACCGCCAGCATCTGGCCGATCGACAGGTCGGAGAACAGCACGGTGAGCATGGCCGCGGCGCGGAAGATATCGATGCCGAACTGGAACAGCAGGCCACTGGCACGGCCACTGGCATCGCTCTTCCATTGCGAGTCCACGGCGTAGTCACGCACTTCGCGGGCGCGCAGGCCAAGGCGACCGAGGAAGTAGCCCTGGCGGTTGCCAGCGCGGATTTCCTGGATGGCATCGAGGGTTTCCGCCAACGCCTGGGTAAACCGCGCGGTACTGTCGTTCTCGAGTTTTTTCAGGTGCTTGACGCGCTTGCCCAACTGCACGGTGAAGTAGATCACCAGCGGGTTGAACAGCAATATCAGCAAGGCCAGCTGCCAGTGCATCCAGATCAGGATGGCCGCCGTGCCGGTCAGGGTCAGCATGGCCACCAGGAAGCGGCTGAGGGTTTCGCCGACGAATTTGTCGAGGGTGTCCAGGTCGGTGACCAGGTGGGTGGTCACCGTCCCGCTGCCCAGGCTTTCGTATTCCTTCAGCGAGATGCGCTTGAGCCGCTCGATCAGGCGGATGCGCAGACGATAGACGATGTCCTTGGCCAGGCCGGCGAACAGCTTGGCCTGGATCACGTTGAACGCCAGGGCGGACAGGCGCAGGCACAGGGTCAGCAGCAACATCAGGCCGATGTAGCCGGCCGCCACCTGCCAGCTGGACGGCAGCAAGTGGTTCATCCACTTCAGCGCGGCGTCGCCATGGCCCAGCAGCACTTCGTCCACCAGCAGCGGCAGCAGCAGCGGGATGGGCACGCTGCAGCAAGCCGCCAATACGGCGATGAAGTTGGCGGACCAGAGGTTTTTCTTGTGGTGCAGGGCCAGGCGGCGGATTTCCGCCCAGCTCAGTCGATCGGCCACAGCGTGAGGCTTACCCGGCACCGGGTCGGGTGACCCAGGCACATCAAGCACAGGCGGCCTGCTGCAGCCAGCGGCCGAGCAAGGGTTGCAGGCGCTCCAGCGGCTGGTAGCCATTGGTCAGCAGGGCCAGTTGACCCTTGCGTTCGGCCAGCAGGGTCGGGAAACCGGCGATGCCCAAGTCATGGGCCCAGCTGAAATCGGCTGCGGTGGCGGCGCGGGTGTCGGCACGGGCAAAGGCCTCGGCGAACACGGCCCGGTCAAAGCCTGCCTGTTCGGCCAGTTCGACCAGATGCGGTGCAACGGTCACATCCACGCCCTGCTCGTAGAACGAACGCTGGATCAGCGCCAGCAGCAGCCAGACGCGCTCGGCGTCCAGCTCGCGGGCAGTGACCAGGGCACGGCAAGCCGGCTCGGTGTCGTAGACGAAGCCGTCGGGCATGGCCCCCTCGAAGCGGAACGGCTGGCCGGTGGCATCGGCCACTGCCTGCCAGTGTTCGAGGATGTACTTGCGGGTAGCGCTGTCCAGGGCACTGCCGCCGGTGCGCAGCCCGCCCGGCACCAGGCGGGTCGGCACGCCTGCCTCACGCGCCTGGGCGATCAGGGCCGCGGCCACTGGCGCAAAACCCCAGCACCAGGAGCACATCGGGTCCATCACATAGATCAGGCGTGCAGACATGCATCAAGCCTCGGCTTTGTAGTTGTAACCGATCGGGTGCGGCAGGTTGCGGGCCTTGGCCAGCTCGATCTGCTTCTGCCGGTCGATAGCGCTACGCCGGGTCTTCTCGCTCAGGGTGTCCCAGCAATGCGGGCAGCTGACCCCTGGCGAATAGTGCTCCGACGCGCGCTCCTCCGCATTGATCGGGTGGCGGCAGGCGTGGCACTGGTCGTACTCGCCCTCGCTCAGGTCATGGCGCACCGTGACGCGGTTGTCGAAGACGAAGCAGTCGCCGTCCCACAGGCTTTCTTCCTGAGGCACTTCCTCGAAGTATTTCAGGATGCCGCCCTTAAGATGATAGACCGCCTCGAAGCCTTCACCGAGCATGTAGCTGGAGGCTTTTTCGCAACGGATACCACCGGTGCAGAACATGGCAACCTTCTTGTGCTTGCTGGGGTCGAAGTTGGCCTTGATGTAGTCGGGGAACTCGCGGAATGTTTCGGTCTTCGGGTCGATGGCGCCCTTGAAGGTGCCGATGGCCACTTCGTAGTCGTTGCGGGTGTCGATCAGCAGCACTTCCGGGTCGCTGATCAGCGCGTTCCAGTCTTTGGGCTCGACGTAGGTGCCGACCGCCTGGTTCGGGTCCACGCCCGGCACGCCGAGGGTGACGATCTCTTTCTTGAGCTTGACCTTGGTGCGGTAGAACGGCTGTTCGTCGCAGTACGATTCCTTGTGGTCGACATCGACCAGGCGCGGGTCGTTGCGCAGCCAGGCCAGCAGGCCGTCGATGCCTTCGCGGGTGGCAGACACGGTGCCGTTGATGCCCTCGTGGGCCAGCAGCAGGGTGCCTTTGACGTTGTTGTCGAGCATGGTCTTGAGCAGCGGCTCACGCAGCTCGACGTAGTCTTCCAGGGTGACGAACTTGTACAGCGCCGCGACGACGATGGGTTGGGACATGAAGCAGGTTCTCCAGGTGGTTGCCCTCGTAAGGGGCGGACCGGGTTACACAAGAAACAGGGGGCCGCTGCGCGCCCCATCGCCGGCAAGCCAGCTCCCACAGGTATTGCGCCACACTCAAGGAGGGCACTTTACCTGTGGGAGCCGGCTTGCCGGCGATGGGCTGCACAGCAGCCCCCTTTTGGGATGTTGCGGATTCTACCAGAACAACAGCAAGGTTTCAGTGCCCGCCGCCCGCACACACCGGCGAGGCCGGTGCAACGCCGACCTTGGCCCACTCTTCGGCGGTGTAGGTGTGGATGGCCAGAGCATGGATCTCGCCCATCAGCTCACCCATGGTGGCGTACACCTTCTGGTGGCGCTTGACGCTGTTCAACCCGGCAAACTGCTCGCTGACGATCACTGCCTTGTAGTGGGTCTCCTGACCACGACTGTGCATGTGGCTTTCGTTGAGCACTTGCAGGTGTTGCGGCGCCAGGGCTGCCAGTTGCTGTTCGATACGCTGTTGCATGGTCATCGCGGCGTACTCACTTCTTCGCCGGGGCGGCGGCCTTGCCAGCGTTCGGGTCCAGTTCCTTGGTCATGTCGTCCAGCAGCTTGTTCACCACCGGTACCGCTGGCTCCAGGCTCTGCTGGGTCAGCTGGGCCGACTGCTGGGTGACCTTGGGCATTTCGCGCAGCACTTTCTTGCCCAGCGGCGATTCGTAGAACTTGACCAGGTCCTTGAGCTCCTGCTCGGTGAAGGTCTGGGTGTACAGGTCGACCATCTTCGGCTTCAGCTTGTTCCAGCCGATGGCGTTGTCCAGCGCGGCGTTGGCCTTGGCCTGGTAGCTTTCCAGCACTGGCTGCTTGGTGGCCGGGGCCTTGGTCTGGGCGAAACGCTGGGCGAACATCTGCTGGACCTGCATGTATACCGGGGTACCCAGCTTGTCAGCGTTGGCCAGGGTCAGGAATTTCTCGGCAGCAGCATTGTGGCTGGCGGTGGCAGCGAATACCTGGCCGCTGGCGCAAGCCAGGGCAACGGCGGCACAAAGGACACGGAGACGGGTCATTGCATTTCCTTCACAAGAGAGGGAGGCGGGTACCTCAAAGTAGAGCATTCTGCGCCGTGGTGGCGATGTGCTCAAGTGGCACGACGAGCGACTGAACCGCTCGGTCGAATCAGGGCCTAAACTGCGATTTCGAACTACACAGGAGTGAGTACAGAATGAGCCGTATCGAGACAGACAGCCTGGGCCCGGTCGAAGTTCCTGAGGACGCCTACTGGGGTGCGCAGACCCAGCGTTCGCTGATCAACTTCGCCATTGGCAAGGAACGCATGCCCATCGCGGTGCTGCACGCCCTGGCGCTGATCAAGAAGGCCGCGGCACGCGTCAACGACCGTAATGGCGACTTGCCGGCCGACATCGCCCGGCTGATCGAGCAGGCCGCCGACGAAGTGCTGGACGGCCAGCATGACGACCAGTTCCCGCTGGTGGTCTGGCAGACCGGCAGCGGCACCCAGAGCAACATGAACGTCAACGAAGTGATCGCCGGGCGGGCCAACGAACTGGCCGGCAAGGGCCGTGGCGGCAAGGCACCCGTGCACCCCAACGACCACGTCAACCGCTCGCAGAGTTCCAACGACTGCTTCCCCACTGCCATGCACATTGCCGCGGCGCAGGCGGTGCACGACAAGCTGCTGCCGGCCATCGCCGAGCTGTCCTCGGGGCTGGCCGAGTTGTCGGCACGCCACCACAAGCTGGTGAAGACCGGCCGCACGCACATGATGGACGCCACGCCGATCACCTTCGGCCAGGAGGTGTCGGCCTTCGTCGCCCAGCTCGACTATGCCCAGCGCGCCATCCGCGCCACCCTGCCGGCGGTGTGCGAACTGGCCCAGGGCGGCACTGCCGTGGGCACCGGGCTCAATGCACCGCATGGTTTTGCCGAAGCCGTCGCCGCCGAGCTGGCAGCGCTGTCTGGCCTGCCATTCGTCACTGCGCCGAACAAGTTCGCCGCCCTCGCCGGCCACGAGCCGCTGACCAGCCTGGCTGGCGCCCTGAAGACCCTGGCCGTGGCCCTGATGAAAATCGCCAACGACCTGCGCCTGCTGGGTTCCGGCCCGCGCGCCGGGCTGGCCGAGGTACGCCTGCCGGCCAACGAGCCAGGCAGCTCGATCATGCCAGGCAAGGTCAACCCTACCCAGTGCGAAGCGCTGTCGATGCTGGCCTGCCAGGTGCTGGGCAACGATGCTGCAATCGGCTTTGCCGCCAGCCAGGGGCATTTGCAGCTGAACGTGTTCAAGCCGGTGATCATCCACAACCTGCTGCAGTCGATCGAATTGCTGGCTGACGGCTGCCGCAACTTCCAGCAGCACTGCGTGGCGGGCATCGAGCCGGATGCCGAGCAGATGGCGGCGCACCTGGAGCGGGGGCTGATGCTGGTAACGGCGCTGAACCCGCATATTGGCTATGACAAGGCGGCGGAAATTGCCAAGAAGGCCTATGGCGAAGGCAAGACCTTGCGCGAGGCGGCATTGGAGTTGAAGTACCTGACCAATGAGCAGTTCGACCAGTGGGTGAGGCCGGAGAACATGCTGGCCCCGGGGGGCAAGGGCTGAGTCGTGCACTGCCTTTACCGGCCCTTTCGCGGGTGAACCCGCTCCCACAGGATTACCACAAGGCTGAATATTGTAGGATCCCTGTGGGAGCGGGTTCACCCGCGAAGAGGCCGGTACAGGCGATCAATGAGCCTGGGCCAACCGCGCCCTGCGCGCCCGCCACCCGGCCACCAGCGACGGCCCCAGTGCCACCAGCGCCGAGCCCAGCACCACGGTCACCGCCCCCACATAACCCAAGGCATTGATGGCCTCGGCATGCACATACTCAGGCCACACCAACGCCGCCAGCGCCACCGCGACAAAGGTCACCAGCGGGGTCAACGCCAGCGTGGCACTCACCCGCGACGCCTCCCAGTGCGCCAGCGCCTCGGCAAACGCGCCATAGGCCACCAGGGTATTCAGGCAACAGGCCAGCAACAGCCAGCCTTGCACCGGGGTCAGCTGCAAGGCCTCCAACGGGTGGACCCAGGGCGTCAGCAGCGCGGCGCAGCCGAGGTAGATCACCATCATTACCTGCTGCGAATGCCACACAGTCAGCAGTTGCTTCTGGCTAAGCGCATAGAACACCCAGATGCTGGTGGCCAGCAGGATGGTCAGCACCCCGGTGGTATAGGCGCCGAGCGAGGTCAGCAGCTCTTCCAGGCGCTGGTTGAAAAACAGGCCAAACCCCGCCAGCAGGATCAGCAGGCCCACCCCCTGCCCCAGGCTGAAACGCTCGCGGAACACGAACACGCTGGCCACCAGCAACAGCACCGGGCCGATCTGCACGACCAGTTGCGCGGTGCCCGGGCTGAGCAGGTTGAGGCCGATCAGGTACAGCACGTAGTTGCCCATCAGGCCGAGCACGGCCACTAGCACCAGGCCTTTGCCCTTGGGCGTCAGTTTGCTGAGGGAAGGCAACCTGCGCTTGGCGGCCAGCCAGGCGAACAGCAGGCCGCCGGAGACCAGCAGGCGGTACCAGGTGACGGTGACCGGGTCGACCACTTGCAGCACCTGCTTGAGCTTGATCGGCAGGATGCCCCACAGCAGCGCAGTCAGAAGTGCCAGGAACAGGCCATAGCCCCAGCGGCCGGTAGTGGTATGCATAAAGTCCTCGATCAAGCCCGTGGTGGGGGTGATTGAATTCTACGGGCTTGGAGGGCGGAGACGGTGGCGGGTGCCGGGAAAAGAATTCATCAGGTCATTCTTCTACGGCATGGCTTGGCAGGTGTGCTGCCTGTTCTGGCCTCTTCGCGGGTAAACCCGCACCTCAGGAATATCACAGAGTCGAATTTTGTGTGATCCCTGTGGGAGCGGGTTCACCCGCGAAGAGGCCGGCACATGCAAACAGGAACTTCGATTATTTCTTGTCCCTGGCAAACGCCGCCTCAAGCGCCTGGTTGATGGTACGCAGTACCTTCACCCGCGCCCAGCGCTTGTCGTTGGCCTCCACCAGCGTCCACGGTGCGATCTCGGTGCTGGTGCGGTCGACCATGTCCCCCACCGCCTGGACATAGTCGTCCCACTTGTCACGGTTGCGCCAGTCATCCTCGGTGATCTTGTAGCGCTTGAACGGGATCTGTTCGCGTTCTTCGAAGCGCTCCAGCTGGGTCTGCTGGTCGATCGCCAGCCAGAACTTGACCACCACCGTGCCAGCATTCACCAACTGTTCTTCGAAATCGTTGATCTCGCTGTAGGCGCGCATCCAGTCAGCCGGGCTGCAGAAGCCTTCCACCCGCTCCACCAGCACCCGGCCATACCAGGAGCGGTCGAAGATGGTGAACTTGCCGCGCGCCGGAATGTGCCGCCAGAACCGCCACAGGTATGGCTGCGCACGCTCTTCTTCAGTGGGCGCGGCAATCGGCACGATGCGGTACTGGCGCGGGTCCAGCGCGGCGGCCACGCGGCGGATGGCACCGCCCTTGCCGGCAGCATCGTTGCCTTCGAACACCGCCACCAGGGCATGTCGGCGCATGTGCTTGTGGCGCAGCAGGCCAGCCAGGCGGGCCTGCTCGGTGACCAGTTGCTCCTGATAGTCGGCCTTGTCCAGGCGCAGGGTCATGTCCAGCGCACCGAGCAGGCTGCGCTGGTCGATACTGCGGCCCAGCGGGGCGACGTTGCCCTGATGCTTGCCTTTGGGGTTGTTGGCCAGTGCCGCCTGCAGGCTTTCCAGCAGGATGCGCCCTACCGCCAGGCTGCGGTAGTTCGGGTCGACGCCCTCGATGATATGCCAAGGCGCATAGTCGCGGCTGGTGCGGCGCAGCACGCGTTCACCAAAGCGCACGAAACGGTCGTAGGTTTCCGACTGCTGCCAGTCCAGCGGGCTGATCTTCCAGCTGTGCAGCGGGTCGTCTTTGAGCGACTTCAGCCTTGCCTTCATCTGCTTCTTGGACAGGTGGAACCAGAACTTGATGATCAGCGCACCTTCGTCGCACAGCATCTCCTCCAGCCGTTCGGCGCCGGTGATGGCCTGGTCGAGCACGGCATCCTTGAACACCCCGTGTACCCGCCCCTGCAGCATCTGGCTGTACCAGTTGCCGAAGAACACGCCCATCCGCCCCTTTGGTGGCAGCGCCCGCCAGTAGCGCCAGGCCGGTGGGCGGGCCAGCTCTTCGTCGGTCTGCTGGTCGAAGGTGAGCACATCGATCATGCGCGGGTCCATCCACTCGTTGAGCAGCTTGACCGTCTCGCCCTTGCCGGCGCCTTCGATACCGTTGATCAGCACGATCACCGGGAAGCGCGCCTGCTGCTTGAGTTCGTACTGGGCTTCGAGCAGGGACTCGCGTAAAGCGGGTACCTCGGCGTCATAAGCCTCCTTGTCGATGCTGTGGCCGATTTCAGCGGATTCGAACATGCACTGGCTCCTTCAATGGATAAGCAAGACTAGCGGATTTGAAGGCTTGTGCAGTACCTGTGGGAGCGGGCGTGCCCGCGAAGAGGCCGGCACAGCCTGCGCAAACGTCCCGGATGGCATAAAATCCGCCCATCCGCTGCAACCGAGCCAACCATGTCCACCCTCCTCCAGCACGCCCAGATCGACTGGGACGACCAGGGCCGCCCCCATTCGCGGCAATACAACGACGTCTATTTCGCGGTCAACGAAGGCATCGAAGAAACCAGGCACGTGTTTCTTGGGCAAACCCGCCTGGCCGAGCGCTTTGCCAACCTCGCCCCGCACACCTGCCTGGTGATCGGCGAAACCGGTTTCGGCACCGGCATGAACTTCTACTGTGCCTGGCAACTGTTCGAGCAACACGCCCACGCCGAGACCCGCCTGCATTTCGTCAGCGTCGAAAAGTACCCCCTCGGTCGCGACGACATGGCCCGCGCCATACGCCTGTGGCCGGAACTGGCGGCCTACAGCCAGCCCCTGCTGGAGCAGTACGTGGCAGTGCACCCGGGCTTCCAGCAGTTCACCTTCGACAACGGCCGGGTCACCCTCACCCTGCTGATCGGTGATGTGCTGGAACAGCTGCCGCAACTCGATGCGCAGATCGATGTGTGGTTCCTCGACGGCTTCGCCCCGGCCAAGAACCCCGACATGTGGACCCCGGAGCTGTTCGCGCAGCTGGCACGGCTGTCACACCCGGGCACGGTGCTAGGCACCTTCACCACTACCGGCTGGGTACGCCGCAGCCTGGTCGACGCCGGCTTCGCCATGAAGAAGGTGCCGGGCATCGGCAAGAAATGGGAAGTGATGAGCGGCGCCTACGTCGGCCCTGTGCCCAGCCCCGGCGCACCGTGGTACGCGCGCCCGGCTGCCGCAGCAGGGCCGCGTGAAGCACTGGTCATAGGCGCCGGGCTCGCCGGCAGCACAACCGCCGCCAGCCTGGCCCGGCGTGGCTGGCAGGTTACCGTGCTGGAACGCCACGATACCCCGGCACAGGAAGCTTCGGGTAACCCGCAAGGGGTGCTGTACCTCAAGCTGTCCGCCCATGGCACGGCGCTGTCGCAGATGATCCTGGCCGGTTTCGGCTACACCCGGCGCCAGCTGCAGCGCCTGCAACGTGGCCGCGACTGGGATGCCTGTGGCGTGCTGCAACTGGCCTTCGACAGCAAGGAAGCCGAACGCCAGGGCAAACTGGCCGCCGCCTTCGAACATGACCTGCTGCAGCCACTGGAACGTGCAGAGGCTGAAGCCATCGCCGGGGTGGCCTTGCCGGCGGGTGGCCTGTTCTATCCCGAAGGTGGCTGGGTGCACCCGCCGGCGCTGTGCGAGCAGCAGTTGCAGCACCCGGGTATTCGCCTGCTGACGCACCAGGAGGTGCTCGACCTGCGCAAAGTCGACGGGCAGTGGCAAGCCTGGGCTGGCGAACGCCTGCTGGCCAGCGCGCCGGTGGTGGTCCTGGCCGGTGCCGCCGACGTACAGCGCTTCGAGCCGTGCGCGCAGTTGCCACTCAAGCGCATCCGCGGGCAGATCACCCGCCTGCCGGCAACCGCCGAAAGCCGCGCGCTGCGAACCGTGGTGTGCGCGGAAGGCTATGTGGCACCGCCGCGCGGGGATGAACATACCCTGGGCGCGAGCTTCGACTTCCACAGCACAGACCTGGCGCCGACGGCGGCCGAGCACCAGGGCAACCTGGCATTGCTGGACGAGATCTCTGTCGACCTGGCCCGGCGCCTGGGCACCACCGAACTGGACCCCGGGCAATTGCAGGGGCGTGCGGCGTTCCGTTGCACCAGCCCGGATTACCTGCCGATCGTCGGGCCGGTGGCGGATGCGCAGGCGTTCGCCGAGGCCTACGCAGTGCTGGGCCGGGATGCGCGCCAGGTGCCGGATGTGGCCTGCCCCTGGCTGGGCGGGTTGTATGTGAACAGTGGGCATGGCTCACGCGGGTTGATCACGGCGCCGTTGAGCGGCGAACTGGTGGCGGCGTGGGTGTGCGGGGAACCGCTGCCGTTGCCACGGGCGGTGGCGGAGGCGTGCCACCCCAACCGGTTTGGGTTGCGTAAATTGATCCGCGGGAATTGATTGCATCGGGTGCATGCCGTTGAATTTGTTGTGGCTTGGAGACCGAGCGCCGCCCGCG
>NZ_JAMBDI010000003.1:0-12634 GCF_036858055.1 Pseudomonas sp. SF2
CAACAAATGGGGCGCACCTCATTTTGTGGGAGCGGCCTTGTGTCGCGATTGGGCTGCAGAGCAGCCCCAATGGCATCAGCGCCGATGTTTATGCCGTTCCCGCCAGGCCTTCCACCAGGCACCGCTCAGCACGAAGCGCGGAAAGGTGATGAACTGCTCGGTCAGCAGGCGCTGCACGGCATCCTTGCGGTTGGCGAATGGCTCGGGTTGCTCGGCTTCAAGGCGATGGCCCTGGCGCTGCAGGCCCAGGCCGGCGATCAAGGCAATGATGCCAACGGCAATCTGGCCCAGATCCAGGCCGAACAGGCCGGACAGAATCAGCAACGCGCCAAGAATGAACAGCGGCACGGCGAT
The DNA here is from genome assembly GCF_036858055.1 of Pseudomonas sp. SF2. Lineage (NCBI taxonomy): Bacteria > Pseudomonadati > Pseudomonadota > Gammaproteobacteria > Pseudomonadales > Pseudomonadaceae > Pseudomonas > Pseudomonas sp. SF2. Next base: position 355 of record NZ_JAMBDI010000003.1, read on the forward strand.
CAGGTGCAGCACCAGGTTGGTCGGGTGGCGGTGGTTATGGTGGTAGCCGCGCCATTGCCAGGTGGGCAGGTTGGGCAGACGTTTGCTCATGGGCATTTCCTCTCGGTCATGCCCAAAGCTTAGTGCGGCCCCCGGGTGGGGGCCAATCGAGGCTGGCTATGGTGACTATAGCTTGAGCTGGCCAATGGCCTTGTTCAGTTCGCCGGCCAGGGTCGCCAGTTCGCTGCTGGTGGTCGCCGAGCCCACGGTCTGCTGCACGGTCTGTTCAGTGACATCGCGAATGCTCACCACGGCGCGGTTCATTTCTTCGGCCACCTGGCTTTGCTGCTCGGCGGCCACGGCAATCTGGGTGTTGCTTTCGCGCATCTGCGCCACGGCACCGGTAATTTCGGCCAGTGCTTCGCCGGCCTCCTGGGCCTGCCTGACGCAGTCGTCGGCCTTGTACGAGCTTTCCTGCATGAACTCCACTGCATCGCGGGTGCCCGACTGCAGGGCCGAGACCATGGTGGTGATCTCGTCGGTGGAGGTTTGCACGCGCTTGGCCAGGTTGCGCACTTCATCGGCCACCACCGCAAAGCCGCGGCCCAGGTCGCCGGCGCGCGCTGCTTCGATGGCGGCATTGAGGGCTAGCAGGTTGGTCTGCTCGGCGATGCTGTGGATCACATTGACCACGCCGTTGATCTTCTGGCTGTCTTCGGCCAGCTGGCGAATCATCTCGGCGGTTTGCTGCACACCGCTGGACAGCCCGGAGATCGAATCCTGAACCCGGCTGACCACCTCCTGGCCGCTACCGGCCAGGGTATCGGCTGTTTGTGACAGGTCACGGGTGGCGCCGGCATGCTGGGCAATGTGGTGCACCGTCGCCGACATTTCGTTGATGGCGGTAGCGGCCTGGTCGGTCTCGCTCTGCTGGCCGAGCATGCCGTGGCGTACGTCGCTCATGCTCGCTGCCAGGCGCGCGGCACCGGAGTCCAGTTGTGCGGCGGTGTGGGCGACGGTGCTGACCACGCGGTGATAGGTCGCCTGCATGGCGTTGAAAGCCCCGGCCATCTGGCCGACCTCGTCGCCACAGGCCAGCGGTACGCGGGCCGACAGGTCGCCGGTTTTTTCCACGTGTAGCATCACGTCCTTGAGGGTGTTGAGCTGGCTGAGCAGGAAGCGGATCAGTAGTTGCGAGGCGCCGAGCATGGCCAGCATCAGGACCAGTACGCACACCGCGTAGTTGCTGAAACGGTCGAAGAACACCTGGCGAAGGCTCGGCGACTGGGCCAGCACGGCCATTTGTTGATCGCCGTTGCGCAGCACCTGCGCACCCTGTAACGGGTTGTTGCCGAAGAGCCGGGCGGCGGGCAGTTCGACCCAGCCTTGGGCGTTGCGCAGGGCCTCGAGGGGTTCACCCGCGAAGGTAGGCGTTTGCCCGGCCGACCAGCTGATGAGATTGGCCGCGCGGGGTAGCGGCTGCCCGGCTGGCCAGGCAGCCAGCAGTTGGGCCTGCGCGGCCGCCTGGGCTTGCGCGGCCTCGGCGCGGGCGCGCTGCTCCAGGTGCACGGCATAGAGCACCAGCATCAAGGTCGTGACAAAGGCCACCGCGTTGACGGCCCAGAACTTGTACTTCAGGGAAACATTGCTAAGCCAGGCACCCATGGGCAGGTCTTCTCTGAGTTGAGCGGGAACAATATTGGCAAGGTGCCATCATTGTGCCTGCATCCGTCAGGGCCTTTCTTGATGTGTATCAAGAAAATTCCGCCGCAGGTGTTGACGCGCTCCTACAGAGGCCGCGTCAGGTTCAGGGAAGTTGGAAAAAAGCCCGCGCCGTTGCCGTGGTATGCGCCGCCGTATGCTCGACCGACTCACCCCGGTGCAAGGCCACTTCGCGCAACACCTCCGGCAGGAACGCCGGCTCGTTGCGCCCGTTCTTCGGCTTGGGCCGCAAGCTGCGCGGCAGCAGGTAAGGCGCATCGCTCTCCAGCATCAGCCGCCCCTCGGCAATGTTGCCCACCAGCGGATGCAGGTGGGTTCCGCGGCGTTCGTCGCAGATCCAGCCGGTAATGCCGATGTGCAGGTCCATGTCCAGGTAGGCGAACAACGCGTCGCGCTCGCCGGTAAAGCAATGCACCACCGCGCCGGCCAGGTGGTCGCGGTAATCCTTGAGGATCGCCAGCAGGCGTTCGCTGGCGTCGCGTTCGTGCAGGAACACTGGCAGGCGCAACTCGGCAGCCAATGCCAGCTGGGCCTCCAGGGCTTTCTCCTGCAGCGGGCGAGGGGAGAAGTCGCGGTTGAAGTCCAGGCCGCATTCGCCCACGGCACGCACCCGCGGTTCATTCAGCAGCTGGCGCAACTGGCGCTCGCTGCCGGCATCCCAGGTCTTGGCATCATGGGGGTGTACGCCTGCCGTGGCGAACAGGTGTGCGCCGCTCGCATCCAGTTGCTGGCACAGCTCCAGTGCTTGTTCGCTGACCGCCAGGCTGGTGCCCGTCAGCACCATCTGCGTGACCCCGGCCTCAAGGGCGCGCTCGACGATTGCCGCCTGCTGGTCGTGGAAACTGCTGTTGGTCAGGTTGACGCCGATATCGATCAGTTGCATGGTGCTACCTCGTGCCGCGGGGCGGCCAGCATAGCAAAAACCGCGTTTTTCTGAAAAAACCAAGAACTTCATGCTGTTGCCGTGGTCTTTTGCCGTCATTTCTCTCTTGGCGGTGCAACCCCATGGATGCCGCCCACCGCCCACGGATACGTTTTCGCATGCTGCGATGCTGGCTCATTTTCCTGCTGACGCTTGGGCTGACCCTGACCGGGCCTGCCCACGCGCGCGCGCCAGGGCCGCAGCAGAACATCCCGTCGGCCAAGGTCCGTGACCTGCAACAGATTCGCTCCAGCCAGGTGCTGCGGGTGCTGGTGAACCAGAGCCGCAACAGCTCTGGTGAGGTCAAGGGCGAGCCGGTTGGCATCGAATACTATCGCCTGCGTGCCCTGGAGCATTACCTCAATGCCCGCGCTGCCGACGGCCAAGAGATCCAACTCAAACTGATTCCACGGGCCAAGGAGCAGCTGCTGGGCGCCTTGGCCCGTGGCGAGGGTGACCTGGCCGCGCCGGGCGAGCTGCTCGACCCCGGCATGGTGCGCGGGGTCAGCAGCAGCGCGCCGGTGCTCGACCAGGTGCCGCTGCTGCTGGTGGGGCGCAAGGGTGAACGCAGCTTCAGCCATGTCGAGCAGTTGTCCGGGCGTACCGTGGCCTTGACCAGCGCCAGTGCCGCCGGCCCGTTGATCCAGCAGGTCAACCAGCAACTGGCGCTGCGCAAGCGCGCGCCGATCAAGGTGGAGTGGGTCGACTCGACCCTGGCGGTGGAGGATGTGCTGGAAATGGTCCAGGCCGGCATTTATCACCTGACCGTGGTCGAGCAGCCGATCGCCCGGCGCTGGGCCCGGGTGATGCCGCGCCTGCGCCTGGACAGCCGCGTGCAACTGGGGGCGCCGCAAGCCATGCGCTGGTATGTGGGGCGCGATGCGCCGCAGTTGCTGGCCACGGTCGACCGCTTTCTGCAGGGCTACCGCGCGCCGGACAACCAGGATGCCGCGTTCGAGCGCATCTACCGCCGCCAGTATCGGGTGCACGACCCGTTGGCCAGCAAGAATCGCCAGCGCCTGACCGCGCTGCGGGCGGTGCTGCAGAAACACGGTGAAGCGCAGCAGATCGACTGGCTCAACCTGGCCGCGCTGGCTTTCAAGGAATCGACGCTCAACCCGGCAGCGCGCGGTACCGGCGGGGCCCATGGCCTGATGCAGATCACCCCTTCGGCAGCGCAGCGCGTAGGGGTGAGCAACACCGCCACGGTGGATGGCAATGTCCAGGCCAGCGCCCGCTACCTGGCGCTGATCCGACGCAAGTTCTTTGCCAGCGCCAAGATCAACGACCGCGAGCGCATGGCCTTCGTGCTGGCGGCCTACAACCTGGGGCCCGAGCGGGTCCAGGCCATGCGCGCAGAGGCGCGGCGGCGTGGGTTGAATGGCGATCAGTGGTTCTTTCAGACCGAACGCATCGCCATGGAGCAGGTGGGCATGGGGCCAGTCAACTTCGTCAACAGCGTCAACAAGTATTTTGTAGCGTTCAACCGGGAGCGTGCCGCACTGGAGCGTGTGGCGAAGCGTTAATAAATCGATTTTATCGATTGTTGTGTTGGGTTTTTTGCGATTTTCATATCTATTGAATTGATTATGATGGCGCCCATCCCAACACAACTTCCCCGCTTCAAGGAAACCAAGACATGAACAACGCTACCCTCAACGCCCTGTTCTCTACCCGCGCCGGCGCTGGCCTGAGCGTCATCCGTATCCTGGTCGGCATCATCTTCATCGCGCATGGCGCGCAAAAACTGTTCGGCATGTTCGGTGGCTATGGCCTGGAAGGCACCGGCCAGTGGATGGAGAGCATCGGCCTGGCCCCGGGTTACCTGATGGCGCTGCTGTCCGGCAGCGCCGAGTTCTTCGGCGGCCTGGCCCTGGTGATCGGCCTGCTGGCCCGCCCGGCGGCCTTGGTGCTGGCCATAACCCTGGTAGTGGCGATCCTCTCGGTACACATCGGCAACGGCCTGTTCATGTCCAACAACGGCTATGAGTTCGGTCTGGCCCTGCTGGCCGGCACCGTCGCGGTGCTGATCGAAGGCGCTGGCCGCTTCTCGCTGGACCGCCTGATCGCCCGCTGATACACCGCAAACAGCAAGATACAAGCCTCAGGCCGATCACTTTCGGCCTGAGGCTTGTATCTTGCCGCTTGTAGCTCTAGCATACCGTCTGCGCCGATTTAAACAGCTACTTGCGGGGCGCAGGAAAGCCCCTCTGCGGGTCATCCGAAATACCGCTAAAGCGCTGGTTCGGTGACGCCTCCCACCGCTGCCCAGCGGGATTCGCGAGGCGGAGAGAAGCTCCATGAGTTGCCCACGTACCAGTGTCTGTTTGAGCCCTTTGCCTGCCAATCAGGCGTCCCGCACACCGCGCATCCTGCTCGGCGGCCAGCATCAGCCCACTCTTTTACGTCACCTCGAAGGCCTGTCCCGGCGCAAGGGCCAGGCGCGTGCCTTTCTGATCCAGTTTGCCGATACCGGCTGCCACCTCGCGCAGTATGGCAATGACCGTTTCGACCTGGCCGTGATCCAGGCCCCGGCGCCGGACGAGGCCGCCGAAATCATCGGCCACATCACCCGCATTGCGCGCCAGGGCCTGATTACCCGCCGCTGAGGAGCGCGCTGTTGAGTACCAACATCATCACCACGGAAGGCCATGAGGCGCTGAAGAAAGAACTGGACCACCTGTGGCGGGTGTATCGCCCGGAGATTACCCAGAAGGTTACCTGGGCGGCGTCGCTGGGCGACCGTAGCGAGAACGCCGACTACCAGTACAACAAGAAGCTGCTGCGCGAGATCGACCGTCGGGTGCGTTACCTGCGCAAGCGTCTTGAAGATGTAAAGGTGGTGGCTTACTCGCCGCAGCAGGAGGGCAAGGTGTTTTTCGGTGCCTGGGTAGAGATCGAGAACGACGAGGGCGAGACCATGAAGTTTCGCATTGTCGGTTATGACGAGATCTATGGGCGCAATGACTACATTTCGATCGACTCGCCCATGGCCCGCGCCTTGCTGAAGAAGGAGGAGGGTGACGAGGTGGTGGTGCACACACCTACCGGTGAAGCGACCTGGTACGTGAACAGCATCACTTACGGCCAGTGAGTTGATATTGACTGTGCCGGCCTCTTCGCGGGTAAACCCGCTCCCACAGGTCCGGCACAGGTTTCAAGTCATGTGGTGAACCTGTGGGAGCGAGTTTACCCGCGAAGAGGTCGGCACAGGCTGTCATCAACTCTCGCGTAAAACCGCCAGCGGGCTGGCATTCAACGCCCGCCGCGTCCCCAGCACCCCTGCACCGCCCACCAGTAGCGCCCCTGCCAGCGGCAATACCAGCAACCACGGATGTGGGCTCCATTGCAGGTCGAAGGCATAGCGGTACAGCACCAGGGTAATCAGCTCACACCCGACCGCCGCCAGCAAGCCGCTCGCCGCACCGAGCAAGCCGAACTCGATCCGCCGCGCCCTGACCAGCAATGGCCGCGCCGCGCCCAGCGCACGCAGCAAGGCGCCCTGGCGGATGCGCTCGTCCAGTGTCGCCTGCAAGCCGGCGAACAGCACTGCCAGCCCGGCTGCCAGCACGAACAGCAACACATACTCCACCGCCAGGGTCACCTGGGCGAGGATGCTGCGCAGCTGTTCGAGCAAGGCGTCCACCTGGAGGATGGTCACCGCCGGGAATGCCCGTGATAGCGCCACCACATCCAGGTCATGACCCGGTGCCAGGTAGAAGCTGGTCAGGTAGGTGGTCGGCAGTCCCTGCAGCGTGCCGGGCTGGAAGATCATGTAGAAGTTCGGCTGGAAGCTGTCCCAGTGCACGCTGCGCAGGTTGCTTACCCGCGCCTGGCGCTGCTGGCCGCCGATGTCGAAGGTCAGCAGGTCACCCAGTTGCAGCTTCAGGCTGTTGGCCAGTTCCGCCTCCACCGACACACCGGGGATTTCATCTCCGGCTGGCAACGCCTGCCACCAGTTGCCGGCCGTCAGTGCATTGCCTTCGGGCAGTTCGGCCGCCCAGGTCAGGCTGAGGTCGCGCTGCACGGCGCGCTCGCCTGCCGAGTCTTTGCTGACCACCTGCTGCACCGGTTGCTCATTGATTCGCACCAGGCGGCCGGGGGTCACCGGGTACAGCGGCGCCGAGGTGGCGTTGACCTGCTGCAGGCGTTGGGCGAAGGGCTCACGGTCATCCGGCAGGATGTTCAGGGCGAAATGGTTGGGCGCATCCTTGGGCAGCTGCGCTTGCCAGGTATCGAGCAGTTCCGCGCGCAGCAGGGCAACCAGGGCCATGGCCAGCAGGATCAGGCCAAAGGCCAGGGCCTGGCCGGCGGCGGCCATGGGGTGACGCAGCAGTTGGCCCAGGCCCAGGCGCCAGGTCAGTGGGGCCCCGGCCAGCAACTGGCGCAGGCTGCGCAAACCGAGCAGCAGCAGGCCACCGAGCAGCAGCGCGGCGACCAGGCCGCCACCGAGCAGGGCGAAGGTGAGCAGCAGGTCGAGGCTCAGGCGCCACATGATCAGGCCCAGGGCGAACAACGCCGCGCCGTACACCACCCAACTGCTGGGCGGTATCGGCAGCAGGTCGCGGCGTAGCACGCGCAGCGGCGGCACCTGGCCCAGGGCGGCAATTGGCGGCAGGGCAAAGCCGGCCAGGGCCACAAGCCCGGTAGCGATGCCGGCCAGGGCCGGGACGATGCCGCCTGCGGGCACCACGCTTGGCAGCAGGCCATGCAGCAGGCGGAACAGGCCCAGCTGGGCCAGCCAGCCGAGCAGGGCGCCGGCCAGCGCGGCGGCCAGGCCGAGCATGGCCAATTGCAGGCAGTACAGGCCCAGTGCCTGGCGGCGTGAAAGGCCCAGGCAGCGCAGCAGGGCGCTGGCGTCCAGGCGGCGTGCGGCATAGCGGCTGGCCGACAGGGCCACGGCGACGCCTGCCAGCAGCACCGCCACCAGGCTGGCCATGTTCAGGTAGCGTTCGGCCTTGCCCAGGGCGCCGCCGATCTGCTGGTTGCCATCGCGGGTGTCGCGCAGGCGCTGGTTGGCGGCCAGGTCTTTTTTCAGTGTCTCGCGGTACTGGACCAGCGCTTCGGCATCGCCGCGCCACAGGTCGCGGTAGGTGACCCGGCTACCCGGCTGGACCACGCCGGTGGCTTGCAGGTCGGCCAGGTTCATCATTACCCGCGGGGTAAGGCTGTAGAAGTTGTTGGCGCGGTCCGGTTCGTAGGTCAGCACGCGGCTCATGCGCAGGGTTTTCATGCCCACGTCGATGCTGTCGCCAACCTTCAGCCCCAGTGCCGCCAGCAGGCGCGGTTCGACCCATGCCTCGCCAGGTGCCGGGCCGCCGCCCGGGGTTTCGGCGGCATAGGGCGCCGCGGCACTGCGCACTTGCCCGCGCAACGGGTAGGCGCCATCGGCAGCCTTGACGCTGGACAGCTGGATGCCGTTGTCGCCGCCGACCACACTGGTGAATTCGACCACCTGGGCGTGGCGCAAGCCAAGCGCCTTGCCAGCCTCAATCTGCGGGTCGCGGGCCGGGGCGCTGCCCTGCAGCACCAGGTCGGCACCGAGAAACTCGCTGGCGCGCAGTTGCATGGCGCCGTTGAGGCGGGCACCGAAATAGCCGATGGCAGTGCTGGCCGCGACTGCCACCAGCAGGGCGAAGAACAGCACGCGCACTTCGCTGGCGCGAATGTCGCGCAGCAGCTGGCGCAGGGCCAGGCCGCACAGGCGGGACAGCGGCATGTGGGTCATCAGGCCTCCACCGGGGCCACCAGGCGCCCCGCATCCAGGCGGATCTGGCGGCGGCAGCGCCGTGCCAGGCGCTCATCATGGGTAACCAGCACCAGGGTGGTGCCGCGCTCCTTGTTCAGTTCGAACAACAGGTCACTGATGCGCTCGCCGGTGTGGCTGTCGAGGTTGCCGGTGGGCTCGTCGGCGAACAGCACTGCCGGTTGCGCGGCGAAGGCACGGGCAATGGCCACCCGTTGCTGTTCGCCGCCCGACAGCTGGCGCGGGGTGTGGCTCAGGCGCTTGCCCAGGCCAACCCGTTCAAGCAGGGTGCGCGCGTGTTCGCGGGCGTCGCGACGGCCGTCCAGCTCCAGCGGCAGCATGACGTTTTCCAGGGCGTTGAGGCTGTCGAGCAGCTGGAACGACTGGAACACGAAGCCCACATGTTCGGCGCGTACCCGCGCGCGCTGGTCTTCATCCAGTGGTCCCAGGTCGTGGCCAGCGAGGATGACCTTGCCGGCACTGGGCTGGTCTAGCCCGGCGAGCAGGCCGAGCAGGGTCGACTTGCCCGAGCCCGAGGCGCCGACGATGGCCAGGCTGTCGCCCTGGGCCAGGTCGAGGGACAACGCGTGCAGGATGGTCAGGTCACCTTCCGCGCTGGGGACCACTTTGCTAAGGTTCTGCGCAACGAGAATGCTGGGGCCCATGGAGAATCCGATGCGAGTGTGGTGGTTGAGTGCCGGTCTGGCCCTGTATTGCCTGGCGCAGAGCGCGGCGGCGGGAACACTGCTGATTGTCGGCGATAGTATCAGCGCCGGTTTTGGCCTGGATACCCGCCAGGGTTGGGTGTCCCTGTTGCAGACCCGCCTGCGGGACGAAGGTTTCGACGACAAAGTGGTCAATGCATCGATCAGTGGCGACACCAGTGCAGGTGGCCAGGCGCGGTTGCCGGCGCTGCTTGCAGTGCACAAGCCGAGCCTGGTGGTGCTGGAATTGGGTGGCAACGATGGCCTGCGCGGGCAGCCGCCAGCGCAATTGCAACAAAATCTTGCTTCGATGATCGAGAGTGCGCGCAAGGCCGGTGCCAAGGTGGTGCTGCTGGGTATGCGCCTGCCACCCAATTATGGCGTGCGCTACACCACCGCCTTCGCCCAGGTGTATGAACAGCTGGCGGCAGAAAAACAGGTGCCGTTGGTGCCGTTTTTCCTCGAGGGGGTAGGGGGCGTGCCTGAGTTGATGCAGGCCGATGGCATTCACCCGGCCCAGGCCGCCCAGCAACGCCTGCTGGAAAATGCCTGGCCGGCGATAAAACCCTTGCTGTGACGCTTTTAACGGCGCCGGCTTTCGGCTAATGTTGCGCCCCCCGTTTCGAGTGCCACCGATGCCGCGCCCTGCCTGGTCCCTGTATGCCTACCAACTGATCGAGCCCGATGAGCAGCTCGACCTGTTCGCCTGCCAGGAAGTCCGCGTCCATCTGGTGGCCCGCCAGCTCGAGCTGGGCGTGCCGGTCGACCGTACCCTGTGCGGTGGCCTGCTGCCGGCGCAACCGCGCTGGTCGGGGGTACCGCGCTCGATCTACCGCGACGGCCGCCTGTGCGACCTGTGCCGCGCCATCCTCGATGCCCAGCGGCGCGGCATGCGCCCGGTTTGGCCGGAGCTGCAGGGCGGCTGAACGCCACGCCTTTCATCATCTGAAACGCTTGCATGGCGCCAATGCCTCCCGCTTGCATCGGCGCGGGTGTACAATCGATTCTCTTGACCCACCTTTCGAAGGATTTACCGGATGTTGCCGCGCTTTCCTGCCGTCACCCGTAGCCTGTCCCTGGCCGCCCTGCTGGTAGCAGGCCCCGCTGCTGCGCTGGAGCTGCCACTGCCACCCCCCGGTGAAGACATCATCGGCCAGGTGCAGGTGATCAAGGCAAAGTACGAGGACACGTTCGCCGATATCGGCACTGCCAACGACCTCGGCTACCTGGAAATGATCGCCGCCAACCCGGGCGTAGACCCATGGCTGCCAGGTGCGGGCACCGAGATTGTCCTGCCGACCCGCTATATCCTGCCGCCGGGCCCGCGTGAGGGCATCGTCATCAACCTGGCCGAATACCGCATGTACTACTTCCCGAAAGGGCAGAACGTGGTGCATACCTTCCCGCTGGGCATTGGCCGTGAAGGCTGGGGTTCGCCGATCGCCAACACCAAGATTACCGCCAAGACGCCGAACCCGACCTGGACCCCGCCAGCGTCGATCCGCAAAGAGCATGCGGCGGACGGTGACATCCTGCCGAGCGTGGTGCCGGCCGGGCCGGACAACCCGCTGGGGCCGTTCAAGTTCACTCTCGGGGTGCCGGGCTACCTGATCCACGGCTCGAACAAAAAGTTCGGCATCGGCATGCGTACCAGCCACGGTTGCTTCCGCATGCTCAACAACAACGTGCTGGAGCTGTCGAAGATGGTGCCGGTGGGTACGCCGGTGCGCATCATCAACGAGCCCTACAAGTTCGGTATCAGTGGCGGTAAGGTCTATCTGGAGGCGCACACGCCGCTGGACGACCAGGGTAATCCGTCAGTGGTCGACAAACATACCGCTGTTATCAACGCCTTGCTCAAACGTGAAGACCTGGCCAATAACCTACGCATGAACTGGGATATGGTGCGTGACGTGGTTGCGGCAGAAGATGGCATGCCGGTGGAAATTGCCGTGCCGACCGCAAGCCAGGGTGGCGCACCGATGGTTTCGAGCATTCCGCCCGAACTGCAGTAGGGTTTTTGCGACGCATCAGGGCCTGCCTTAGTGCAGGCCTTTTTGTTTCTGTCTGGCGTGTTTGCCTTGTGCGCGGGCAATAAAAAAGCCGACCCACAAGTGGGTCGGCTCCATAACAATCCGTGAGGACTATTACTTGCGGCTGGCTTTGTCCAGCATACGCAGAGCGCGCTCGTTGGCTTCGTCAGCGGTCTGCTGAGCCTTCTGAGCGGCTGCCAGTGCGTCATCAGCCTTACGGTAGGCTTCGTCAGCACGAGCTTGAGCGCGAGCTGCTGCGTCTTCAGTCGCAGTCAGACGAGCTTCGGTTTCTTTGGATACGCTGCTGCAACCGGTAGCCAGAACTGCGGCCAGAGCCAGAGCAGAGAATTTCAGAACGTTGTTCATCGTGTTCCCCTTCAAGGACTTTCTATTAAATAGCCATCTCTCGGAAAAGAGAAACTGGCCGGCGTACATAGTACCCATTACTTGTAGTAAGTAAACTGACTAAGCGCAAGAACTGCAAAAAAAATGTTGCTTGACGCCTTTCCGACAAGATTTGCGACACGTCTGTGAAAAAAACGTACAGGGATCGCAAGCGATTGTAGTACAGGAACTTTTTTGCTGAACTAACGGTGACTTTAACTGTCCTTCAGCGTCTTAGCCCTAGTACATCCGGTGGCTGCTTGCGTGCAAGCAAGAGTCGCTCTGGCTGCGTTTCCGCCCTTTTTAACCGCCACCACCTTGAGCAATCCCGCCTGCGGCGCCTACTATCTTGTGAGTGCCAGAGGATCCGAACGATTGCAATCGTCCAGTGGTCGAAGGGGGCAACAGGTGGCGTAGAGGATTCTGTGCCGGATAAACCACCATCGGTTAAGGTATGGGTCTGCCGAGAAGACCTGCGAGGAGTAGTGATGAGCGAAGCGCTGACCATCCACCATGACCAGGCCGGTCATCAGTTCGAGACCAACGTGGACGGTCATCGTGCCTATCTGACGTACATGGATCTGGGTAAGCAGACGCTGGACATCTATCGCACCTTCGTACCCAACGCCCTGCGAGGCCGCGGGATTGCTGCCGCCCTGACCGAGCGGGCCCTGGAGTACGCAGAGCAGATGGGCTACACGGTGATTCCGTCCTGCTCGTATGTGGAGCGCTACATGGAGCGCCAGCAGCGGCATTCGAGCAAGGTTTGATTCTGTAAAAAAGAGCGGGG
>NZ_JAMBDI010000003.1:12650-79277 GCF_036858055.1 Pseudomonas sp. SF2
GGGGCGCGAAGCGGCCCCGCTTTCTTGTATCAGCCGCGCTTGCGCTGCGGCAGCACATCCTTCAGCTTGGCGCGCATGCTGCGCAGGGTCTTCTCGGTAGCCGACCAGTCGATGCAGGCATCGGTGATCGACACGCCATACTGCAGCTCGTCCAGATTCTTCGGAATCGACTGGCAGCCCCAGTTCAGGTGGCTTTCGACCATCAGGCCGATGATCGACTGGTTGCCTTCGAGGATCTGGTTGGCGACGTTCTCCATTACCAGCGGTTGCAGGGCCGGGTCCTTGTTGGAGTTGGCGTGGCTGCAGTCGACCATGATGTTGGCCTTGATCCTGGCCTTGGCCAGGTCCTGTTCACAGAGGGCGACGCTGACCGAGTCGTAGTTCGGCTTGCCGTTGCCGCCGCGCAGTACCACGTGGCCGTACGGGTTGCCCTTGGTGGTGACGATCGACACGCCGCCTTCCTGGTTGATGCCGAGGAAGCGGTGCGGCTTGGACACCGACTGCAGGGCGTTGATGGCAACGGTCAGGCCGCCGTCGGTGCCGTTCTTGAAGCCGACTGCCGAGGACAGGCCCGAAGCCATCTCGCGGTGGGTCTGCGATTCGGTGGTGCGGGCGCCGATGGCCGACCAGCTGATCAGGTCTTGCAGGTACTGCGGGGAAATCGGGTCGAGCGCTTCGGTGGCGGTCGGCAGGCCCATTTCGGCCAGGTCCAGCAGCAACTTGCGGCCGATGTGCAGGCCATCCTGGATCTTGAACGAGTCATCCAGGTACGGGTCGTTGATCAGGCCCTTCCAGCCGACGGTGGTGCGCGGTTTTTCGAAATACACGCGCATGACCAGGTACAGCGTGTCGGACACTTCCTCGGCCAGCACTTTCAGGCGCTCGGCGTACTCGTGGGCGGCCTTGATGTCGTGGATCGAGCAAGGGCCGACCACGACGAACAGGCGATGGTCCTTGCCGTCGAGAATATTGCGCACCACTTCACGGCCGGCAGTCACGGTCTGCAGGGCCTTGGCGCTGAGGGGGATTTCCTTCTTGAGCTGATCGGGGGTGATCAGGGTCTCGTTGGAGGCAACGTTCAAGTCATCGATCGGTAAATCAGCCATCGTGTTACTCGTCAGGTCACGGGTGCCGGCCGCCAACTATCCCCGTGCGGCCCAGCAGCAAGAATAATCGCAGCGGGGAGCCGAACCTTAGCGCGTTACAGGTGGCGCGACAATGGGCCAGGCCCAGTCCGTGTGGGGTTTTTCCGAGATGGCAGGTGTTTGCCGCGCATGGGCTGCCCAGCGCTGCACAACCTGTGTAAAAAGAGGGCTGACTTTTACCTGGAGATCGGCATGCATCCGCACACACCACGTATCGGCATCATTGGCAGTGGCGCCATCGGCGGCTTCTATGGGTTGATGCTGGCCCGGGCCGGCTTCGATGTGCATTTCCTGTTGCGCAGCGAGTACGAGGTTGTCCGCGAGCAAGGGTTGGCGCTGGACAGTGCCGTTCACGGCACCTTGCAAATGAAGGTGCAGGCCTATGCCAGTGCCGCCGACATGCCGCCCTGCGACTGGCTGCTGGTAGGGGCCAAGGCTACCAGCAATGACCAGTTGGCGCCGCTGATCGTGCAGGTGGCCGCGCCGGGCGCCAAGGTGGTACTGCTGCAGAACGGCCTGGGCGTGGAGGAGCAGTTGCGCCCCGCCTTGCGCAGTGACATGCACCTGCTTGGCGGCCTGTGTTTCATCTGCGTCAACCGCCAGGCGCCCGGCGTGATCCGCCACCAGGCCCTGGGTGCGGTCAACCTCGGTTACCACAGCGGGCCGGCCAGCGATGGCGGTGTCGCGCTGGTCAATGAAGGCGCGGGGTTGTTCCAGGCCGCGGGCATCGACTCCCAGGCCATGCCCGACCTGGCCCAGGCACGCTGGCAGAAGCTTGTGTGGAACGTGCCCTACAACGGCCTGTCGGTGCTGCTCGGCGCCAGTACCACGCCGCTGATGGCCGACAGCCATAGTCGCGCCCTTGTCCAGGCCTTGATGGCCGAGGTGGTGCAGGGCGCGGCGGCGTGTGGCCATGTGTTGGCCGAGGGGTATGCCGAGCACCTGTTCCAGGTGACCGAGCGCATGCCCGACTACTGGCCCAGCATGTACCACGACCATGTCCACAAGCGCCCGCTGGAGCTGCAGGCCATCTATGCCGAGCCGTTGGCGCAGGCGCGTGCGGCAGGCTGCCACTTGCCGCGAATGGAAATGCTGTACCAGGCGCTGGCCTTTATCGACCGCGGCAAGCAGCCCCGCTAAGGGGGGCGTTGGCCTCGCCGGGGCTCTGCAGCCCGCGGCAGCAGCACGCCGGACGGCAAAGCGCGTGTCCGGCGCGCTGCTAAGCTGAAGCTTGCTCTGCCGCAGTGGCAGTCGAGGAGGTCGAATGATCCACTCCATGCTGTACGCCACCGACCTCGGTGTCTACGCCCCTTTTGTCATGCAACACGCGCTGGCGCTGGCGCGCACATTCGGCGCCGAGTTGTATGTGATCCACGCGGTAGAACCCATGGGTCAGTTCGCTGAATCCCTCCTGCAAAGCTACCTTGATGAACAGACGCTCGACCAGCTGCACAGCCAAGGGGTGAACACGGTGATGGCCAATATCGAGCAGCGCGTGCTGGAAAACTTTCGAGACGAGCTGGGCGAGGAGGCCGACCTGGCGGTGATCAGGGCCGTGCGGGTGCGTCAGGGCGACCCGGCGCAGGTGATCCTCGAGCAGGCGCAGCGGCTGAGTGTCGACTTGCTGATTTTCGGTAGCCACAGTGCCGGCGCCGGCGTGGATGTGCCATTGGGGCGCACGGCGGTGCGGCTGCTGCAGCTGTCGCCGGTGCCGGTGTACATGGTGCCGCTGGCGCAGCATTTGGGGCGTAGGAAAGCATGAAGATAGCCGTAGGCTATTTCCGGGGGTATGTAACAAAATAGTTCTAGATTTATTTCCAGAACCACTAATATAGTTATATATCGTCGCTGCCTGCTGCCGCGGACTCATCGCTGAACCGAGGGGAACCTATGAAGCTTCAACAACTGCGCTACATCTGGGAAGTGGCGCACCATGACCTCAACGTCTCCGCGACGGCGCAGAGCCTGTATACCTCCCAGCCAGGTATCAGCAAGCAGATCCGCCTGCTCGAGGATGAACTGGGTGTTGAAGTCTTTGCCCGCAGCGGCAAGCACCTGACCCGCGTCACCCCGGCAGGTGAGCGCATCATCAATACCGCCGGCGAAATCCTGCGCAAGGTCGAAAGCATCAAGCAGATTGCCCAGGAGTTCTCCAACGAGAAGAAGGGCACGCTGTCCATCGCCACCACTCACACCCAGGCGCGTTATGCCTTGCCGCCGGTGATCAGCAGCTTCATCAAGCAGTACCCGGAAGTGTCCTTGCACATGCACCAGGGTTCGCCCATGCAGATTGCCGAGATGGCCGCGGATGGTACCGTCGACTTCGCCATCGCCACCGAGGCGCTGGAACTGTTCGGCGACCTGATCATGATGCCGTGCTACAAGTGGAACCGCTGCGTGGTGGTGCCGCAAGGTCACCCGCTGGCCAAGCTGCCGAAGCTGACCCTGGAAGCCGTCGCCGAATACCCGATTGTCACCTATGTATTCGGGTTCACCGGGCGCTCCAAGCTGGACGAGGCCTTCAACCACCGTGGTCTCACGCCGAAGGTGGTGTTCACTGCGGCAGACGCCGACGTGATCAAGACTTATGTGCGCCTGGGGTTGGGCGTGGGTATCGTCGCTGGCATGGCCGTGGACGCCAAGCTGGACAGCGACCTGGTGGCCCTGGATGCCAGCGAGCTGTTCGAAGCCAGTATCACCAAGATCGGCTTCCGCCGTGGCACCTTCCTGCGTGGCTTCATGTGCGACTTCATCGAGAAGTTCGCCCCGCACCTGACCCGTGAAGTGATGGCCAAGGCCATTCAGTGCCATAACAAGCAAGAGCTGGAAGAGCTGTTCGAAGGCGTCGAACTGCCGGTGCACTGATCAAGAAATATTGGGGGCCTCACGGCCCCTGTGGGAGCGGGTGAACCCGCTCCTACAACGGCCCCAGTCGTTTATGCCTTGCTGATCAGGTTGCCAGCGTGCAACCCGCATTCCTTCTGCGTCGACTCTTCCCACCACCAGCGCCCTTCACGCTCATGCTGGTTTGGCAGCACCGGGCGGGTGCAGGGCTCGCAGCCAATGCTGATGAAGCCGCGCTCATGCAGGCTGTTGTACGGCAGCTCCAGCATGCGGATATAACCCCACACTTCCTCGCTGGTCATCTGCGCCAGCGGGTTGAACTTGTACAGGGTGCGCTCGGGGGTGGAGAAGGCGCTGTCGATTTCCAGGGCCGCCACCTGGCTGCGGGTACCCGGGCTCTGGTCGCGGCGCTGGCCGGTGGCCCAGGCGCTTACGGTGGCCAGCTTGCGGCGCAGCGGCTCGATCTTGCGGATGCCGCAGCATTCGCCGTGGCCGTCCTTGTAGAAGCTGAACAAGCCCTTTTCCTTGACGAACGGGTCGAGCTTGGCGCGGTCGGGGCTGAGGATTTCGATCGGCAGGTTGTACTGCTCGCGCACCTGGTCGATGAACCGGTAGGTCTCCGGGTGCAGGCGGCCGGTGTCGAGGCTGAACACCTTGACCTGCCTGTTCAGCTTCCAGGCCATGTCCACCAGCACCACGTCCTCGGCGCCGCTGAAGGAGATCCACAGGTCATCACCAAAGTGCTCGAAGGCAAGCTTGAGGATGTCCTGCGGGGACTTGTTGGCATAGGTCGCGGCCAGGGCGGCGACGTCGAAGGGTTGGCTCATCAGGCGGTTTCCATCGTGGCTGTGGCGCTGTGCGCTCGTAGTAAGGTGATGGTAACAAAAAATGGCGGGGTAGACGGACTTGGAGTCGGTGGTGGCTGCTTCGCGGGCTCGCCCGCTCCCACAGGATACGTGCAAGCATGACAGATGTGCGCTGTACCCTGTGGGAGCGGGTGTGCCCGCGAAGAATTCACCACCGATCACAAGCCTTGCAGGGTCTCCATCAACACCCGCACCTTGGCAATCGACTCTTCATACTCGGCCTGCCATTCGGAGTCGGCCACCACCGCGCCGCCGCCCCAGCAGCTGACCTGTCCGCCCTTGACCAGCAGGCTGCGAATGGCAATCGAGCTGTCCATCTCGCCGCGCACGTCCACGTAAAGCAGTGAGCCGCAATACAGCGCCCGGCGCGCCGGCTCCAGTTCGTCGATGATCTGCATGGCGCGGATTT
Organism: Pseudomonas sp. SF2; assembly: GCF_036858055.1. Taxonomy (NCBI): domain Bacteria; kingdom Pseudomonadati; phylum Pseudomonadota; class Gammaproteobacteria; order Pseudomonadales; family Pseudomonadaceae; genus Pseudomonas; species Pseudomonas sp. SF2. Next base: position 17,915 of record NZ_JAMBDI010000003.1, read on the forward strand.
TCGGGGCGCCGGTGATCGAGCCACCGGGGAAACTGTCGCCGATCAGGTCCAGGGCGTCCTTGTCGCTGGCCAGTTGGCCGGTAATGCTGCTGACCAGGTGGTGCACGTTGGGGTAGCTCTCCAGGCTGAACAGCTCCGGCACCTTCACCGAACCGATCTCGCAGGTGCGTCCCAGGTCGTTGCGCAGCAGGTCGACGATCATCAGGTTTTCCGAGCGATCCTTGGGGCTATGCAGCAGCTCCTCGGCATTGCGCGCGTCCTCGGCCGGGTTGCTGGCGCGTGGGCGGGTGCCCTTGATCGGCCGGGTTTCCACCTGGCGCTGACTGACGCGGATGAAGCGCTCGGGCGAAAAACTCAGCAGGGCGCTGCCGTCGGCCAGTTGCTGGTAGCCGGAGAAGGGTGTGGGGCAGGCTTTGCGCAGGGCCTGGTAAGCGTGCCACGGGTCGCCCTGGCAGGGCGCGCGGAAGCGCTGGGTAAGGTTGATCTGATAGCAGTCGCCGGCCTGGATATAACGCTGCACCTGGTCAAAGGCAGCCTTGTACTGCTCGGGCTGCAGGTCGCCGGCCATCGGCGCAAGTAGCTGGAAGCTGCCGCTTTCAGCGTTGTCGACAGCTTCGAACAGGGCAATCAGGCGTTCGCATTCGCTGCCCGACAGGCTCGGGTGGAATACCAGCTGGCTGGTCGCGCACTGGTGGTCGGTGACCAGCGCCCAGGCATACAGGCCCAGTTGCGCGTCTGGCAGGCCGAGGTCGTCCACGGCCAGGCTGGGCAGGTGTTCCAGGCGGCGGCCGAAGTCATAGCTCAGGTAGCCGATCAGGCCGCCGGCGAATGGCAGCTCACTGCCTGCGGGCAGCTGTGCGTGGCCCAGTTGCGCCAGGCCGTCGCGCAGGCGCTGGAGGAAGGCGCGGCCATCTTCGTCGGGCTGCGCCTGCAAGTGTTGCAGCGGCCAGGCGCTGAGCAGGTCGAAGCGGCCGCGCTCGGCGCCGGGGCGGGCGCTGTCCAGCAGGATCGCACCGGGGGCCTGGCGCAGGCGGGCGAAATAGGCGGCAGGGTCGGGCTGGTAGGGCAGGGGGTGGAGCGTACAGGTCGGCATCAGTGTGGACGGCGATGTAAAAGCGAGGAGGGCGATTGTAGACCTGTGCAGGAAATGCGCCTAGCTTTGTGGCGACATTCAAACACTGTGTTTCGCCCTTGCGGCCCTATCGCGACACAAGGCCGCTCCTACAGGAGATTGCGTGATCCTGTAGGAGCGGCCTTGTGTCGCGATGGGCTGCGCAGCAGCCCCGGCGATTTCAGCGCGGGTGCACGTGCCCGAACAAGCCTTGTGATACCCGCACGCGCTGTTCGGCATCTTCGCTGATGCCATCCTTGGCCAGTGCTTCGATGTGCGCCTCGATGGCATGGGTACGCTGGGTCAGGCCGCAGTCGTTGGCGATCTGGATGTTCAGGCCCGGGCGGGCGTTGAGCTCGAGAATCAGCGGCCCCTTGTCCTGGTCCAGCACCATGTCGACACCGATGTAGCCCAGGCCGCACAGCTCGTAGCAGCCGGCGGCCAGCTTCATGAAGCCGTCCCAGTTCGGCAGTTGCACGCCATCCACCGCGTTGGTGGTGTCCGGGTGCTTGCTGATGATGTTGTTCAGCCAGGTGCCGCGCAGGGTCACGCCGGTGGCCAGGTCGACACCGACGCCGATGGCGCCCTGGTGCAGGTTGGCCTTGCCGCCGGACTGGCGGGTCGGCAGGCGCAGCATGGCCATCACCGGGTAGCCCATCAACACGATGATACGGATGTCCGGCACGCCTTCGTAGCTGATGCTCTTGAAGATCTGGTCGGGGGTTACCCGGTACTCGATCAGCGCGCGGTCGCGGTGGCCGCCCAGCGAGTACAGGCCGGTGAGGATGCTCGAGATCTGGTGCTCGATTTCCTCGTGGCTGATGATCTTGCCCGACACCGTGCGGTAGCGGTCCTCGAAGCGGTCGGCGATCACCAGAATGCCGTCACCGCCGGCGCCCTGCGCCGGCTTGATGACGAAATCGCTGCGCCCACCGATGATCTGGTGGAGTTTCTCGATCTCTTTTTCGGTCTCGATGATGCCGTACATTTCCGGCACATGGATACCGGCCGCCAGGGCACGCTCCTTGGTGATGATCTTGTCGTCGACGATCGGGTACAGGTGGCGCTTGTTGTACTTCAACACGTAGTCCGCGTTGCGCCGGTTGATACCCATGATGCCCCGGGCCTCCAGGGCTTTCCATGTCTTGATCAGACCAAACATCAGGCGTCAGCCTTCTTCAGGAATGCCTTGAAGCGCACGAGCTCGGTCAGGCGGTAGCCGCGGTAGCGACCCATCGCCAGCATGAAGCCCACCAGGATCAACAGCACGGCAGGGAAGGTGAACACGAAGTACACCAGCTCCGGCACCATCATCAACAGGTGCGCCAGGGAAGCGGCGAACAGGGTGCCGATGGCCACTTTCATGGCATGGCCGCCGCCACGCTCTTCCCAGGTAATGGACAGGCGCTCGATGGTCATGGTCAGGATCACCATCGGGAACAGTGCTACCGACAGCCCGCGCTCCAGGCCCAGCTTGTGGCTGAACAGGCTGATGGCTGCGATCAGCACCACGACGAAGGTCAGTACCACCGACAGGCGTGGCAGCATTTGCAGCTTCAGGTGTTCCAGGTACGAGCGCAGCGACAGGCCCAGCGCGGTAATTACCGTGAACAGCATGATACCGAAGCCCAACTGCGTCTCGCGGAAGGCCAGGGCGATCAGCACCGGGGTGAAGGTACCCAGGGTCTGCAGGCCGATCAGGTTGCGCAGTACCAGGATCACCAGCACGCCGATCGGGATCATCACCATGATCATGAAGGTTTGCTGGGTTTGCAGCGGCAGGCCGTACAGCGAATATTCGAGGAAGTCGGCGTCGGTATTCTCGTCGGTCAGCTTGGCCAGGCGGATGGCGTTCATCTCGCTGTTGTTCATGCTGAAGGTAACGTTGGCCTTTTTGCCGCCATCGACGGTGATCAGGTTGTCGTCACCGGTCCACCACAGCAGGCGATCGCTGGGCAGGCCCTGCTCGCCGGTGTCCGGGTTGAAGTACAGCCAGTCGGTACCGTTGAAGCTGCGCAGCCACAGTTCCGGGGTTTGCGGGGTGTCGGCCACCAGGCGGATGGTGTGCACCTTCTCCATCGGTACGTGGGCGATCGACAGCAGCAGGTCGATGACCTGGGCCTTCTTCATGGTCGTGGTGTCGCCGGCCAGCAGCAGCTTGACGTTGTCGTCGTTGAGGTTGTTGACCCGCTTGATGGTCTCGCTGACGAAGGTCTCGACGTCGGCCGAGTGCTGGCGGATCGGCGCCATCAGGGCCTCGGCGGCGATCTTCTCGGGGCCTTCCACTGCCAGGCTGTCACGGAAGGTCGGGCCTTTGACCGTGGTCTTCTCGTTGCTGTAGCGCTTGGTCAGCACCAGGCGGTAGTAGAGGGTCTGGTTGCCGCTGGCGCGGCGGGCCGACCAGGTGACCTTGCGGTTGCCGTCGGCACGGTTGACGCTCACCCCGTAGTTGTTGGAGATGAAGCTCTCGTTGAGGCTGACGTAGTCGCGGTTCAGCGGTGGCACGAACATCTGCACCTTGACCGGGTCCTTGGTGCTGGCCACGAACTCGACCTTGGCGTCGATGTTCCACAGGTCGTCGGTTTCATCCTCGGTTACCGGGATGCCGAGTACGAAGATCTGATAAGCCGTGACCGCCACGCCCAACAGCACCAGCACGGTGATCAGGACTTTCAGATGGAGGGTAAGAGAGCGCATCGGGATTACTCTGCTTTGGGAGCTTCGGTGGCACAGGCAGGTTTGCCGGCCGCGTATTTAAGGCTTGGGTCGACCAGCGCGTCGAAGTGCTTGAGCGCCTCGGAGCCGATCAGCAGCGGGAACTGGAAGGCGCTGCGGTCGGTGAGGTTGACTTCGATGGTGCGCACGGCCTGGCCCATGCAGATTTCAAGTTCGATGACCGGGCGTGCGGTGTAGGCCTTGCCCGATTCAGCATCATAGTCGCCGGCCCGGCGCTTGATCTTGCTTACACGTGCCAGCGGGCGTTCGATGGGGTGCGAATGGGCGGCGTCGATGGCCAGGTAGAAGCGCACCCAGCTTTCGCCATTGCGCTTGAAACGCTTGATGTCGCGGGCGCTGAGCGACGCGGTCTTGGCGCCGGTGTCGAGCTTGGCGGCCACTTCCAGGTCCAGGTCGCCCAGGCGTGCATATTCGTTGAGACCGTACACGGTCTTGCCTGCAGCCTGGCCAAGGGCCGGCAGCAGGGTGAGGCAGAGCAGCAATAATGCGGGTGTAAGTCTCATATTCCTGGCGCGGTGCAGTGCAAGGTTCGGGGCTGTTTTCAAAGCCATGTTCAGAGCCGTGTTCAGGGCAAGGCGACTGGCAGCGACTGCGCAAGCTTCCTCGTTCATCTGTCAACAGCATGAATGTATGACAGACAGGCTATCCATACTCCATCGGAGGCGCGGCATTCTATCACGCCGGCGCCTTGACGCCAGCGGTGCGCGATCAGACAGCACCGGGGCGGCGTTAGTTCGTTCTTAGACGATTGTCGACAATGTTCATTTTGTCTTTGACTGCTTCGGTCGAATTAGCTAATTTCTGGCAAAGAGATTTGCAAGGTGTCGACAATATGCAGGACCTCTCCACCCCCAGCCCGGTGCTGGCTGACGAAACGGAAACCTTGTCCGAAAACGTCTTCCGGCGCATCCAGGCGGCCATCGTCAAGGGCGATATCGCCCCCGGCAGCAAGATTTCCGAGCCGGAGCTGGCGCGTACCTACGGCATCAGCCGCGGGCCGCTGCGCGAGGCCATCCACCGCCTCGAAGGCCAGCGCCTGCTGGTGCGCGTGCCGCATGTGGGCGCGCGGGTGGTGTCGCTCAACCACGCCGAACTGATCGAGCTGTACGAAATTCGCGAATCGCTGGAAGGCATGGCCTGCCGCCTGGCCGCCGAACGCATGAGCCAGGCCGACATCGACGAACTGCGCCGTGTGCTCGACACCCACGAGCGCGATGCCGCGTTCCAGGCCGGCCTGGGCTATTACCAGCAGGAAGGCGACTACGACTTCCATTACCGGATCATCCAGGGCAGCGGTAACCAGACCCTGGTCAAGATGCTCTGCGGCGAGCTGTACCAGCTGGTGCGCATGTACCGCATCCAGTTTTCCGCCACGCCCAATCGGCCACGCCAGGCCTTTGCCGAACACCACCGCATTCTCGATGCCATCGCCGACCGTGACGGCGAGCTGGCCGAACTCCTGATGCGCCGCCACATCGGCGCGTCCAAGCGCAATATCGAGCGTCACTACCTGGACGCCCACAACAACAGCCCACGAGGTGAGAAATGACTGTGAAGAGCACCCCCGGTCAGCGTTTCCGCGACGCCGTTGCCGCTGAACATCCGCTGCAGGTGGTTGGCGCCATCAACGCCAACCATGCCCTGCTGGCCAAGCGCGCCGGCTTCAAGGCCATCTACCTGTCCGGTGGCGGCGTCGCCGCCGGTTCGCTGGGCCTGCCGGACCTGGGCATCAGTGGCCTGGACGACGTACTCACCGACGTGCGCCGCATCACCGACGTGTGCGACCTGCCGCTGCTGGTGGATGTCGACACCGGTTTCGGTGCCTCGGCCTTCAACGTCGCCCGTACCGTGCGCTCGATGAGCAAGTTCGGCGCTGCCGCCATCCATATCGAGGATCAGGTTGGCGCCAAGCGCTGCGGCCACCGCCCGAACAAGGAAATCGTCAGCCAGCAGGAAATGGTCGACCGCATCAAGGCCGCAGTCGATGCCCGTACCGATGACAGTTTCGTGATCATGGCGCGTACCGACGCCCTGGCCGTCGAGGGCTTGAACGCCGCCCTGGACCGCGCCGCCGCCTGCGTCGAGGCTGGCGCCGACATGATCTTCCCGGAAGCCATCACCGAACTGCAGATGTACAAGACCTTTGCCGACCGGGTGAAGGCACCGATCCTGGCCAACATCACCGAGTTTGGCGCGACGCCGTTGTATACCACCGAAGAGCTGGCCTCGGTCGACGTGTCGCTGGTGCTGTACCCGCTGTCGGCGTTCCGCGCCATGAACAAGGCGGCCGAGAACGTGTACACCGCGCTGCGCCGTGACGGTACGCAGAAGAACGTGATCGACACCATGCAGACCCGCATGGAACTCTACGATGCCATTGGTTATCACGCCTTCGAGCAGAGCCTCGATGCGTTGTTTGCCCAGAAGAAGGGCTGAAGGTCGAAGATTTGCATTGGAGCGGCTGGCCTCTTCGCGGGTGAACCCGCTCCCACAAGTACGGCGTGATGCTCGATGCCTGTGGAACCCTGTGGGAGCGGGTTTACCCGCGAAGGGGCCGGCACAGGTTTCAACGATTAGCCAGACTTCCATAACAAGTTCAAGAAAGGAGAAACACCATGGCCGAAGCAAAAGTACTCAGTGGCGCAGGCCTGCGCGGCCAGGTGGCCGGCCAGACCGCGCTGTCGACCGTGGGCCAGGCCGGTGCCGGGCTGACCTACCGTGGTTACGACGTGCGTGACCTGGCCGCCGGTGCCGAGTTCGAGGAGGTCGCCTACCTGCTGCTGTACGGTGAGCTGCCGAGCAAGGCCGAGCTGGCCGACTACAAGCGCAAGCTCAAGGGCCTGCGTGACCTGCCTCAAGCCCTGAAGGAAGTGCTCGAGCGCATCCCGCGTGACGCCCACCCGATGGACGTGATGCGCACGGGTTGCTCGGTGCTGGGCACCCTGGATCCCGAACTGACCTTCGAGGCCCAGCGCGACAAGACCGACCGCCTGCTGGCGCTGTTCCCGGCGGTGATGTGCTATTGGTACCGCTTCACCCACGACGGCGTGCGCATCGACTGCACCAGTGACGAAGACACCCTCGGTGGCCACTTCCTGCACTTGCTGCACGGCAAGAAGCCGAGCGAGTTGCACGTCAAGGTGATGAACGTGTCGCTGATTCTCTACGCCGAGCACGAGTTCAACGCCTCGACCTTCACCGCCCGCGTCTGCGCCTCGACCCTGTCCGACCTGTACTCCTGCGTCACCGCGGCCATCGGTTCGCTGCGCGGCCCGCTGCACGGTGGTGCCAACGAGGCAGCGATGGAGCTGATCGAGCGCTTCCAGAGCCCGCAGGAAGCCACTGCCGAGCTGCTGCGCATGCTCGAGCGCAAGGACAAGATCATGGGCTTTGGCCATGCCATCTATAAAGAGTCCGACCCGCGCAACGAGGTGATCAAGGGCTGGTCGAAGCAACTGGCTGACGAAGTGGGCGACAAGGTGCTGTACCCGGTTTCCGAAGCCATCGACAAGACCATGTGGGAGCAGAAGCGCCTGTTCCCCAACGCCGACTTCTACCATGCCTCGGCGTACCACTTCATGGGCATCCCGACCAAGCTGTTCACCCCGATCTTCGTCTGCTCGCGCCTGACTGGCTGGGCGGCGCACGTCTTCGAGCAGCGTGCCAACAACCGCATCATCCGCCCGAGCGCCGAGTATGTCGGCGTCGAGCAGCGCCAGTTCGTACCGATCGAACAGCGCTGAGTCATAGATCGCTGGGGCTGCTGTGCAGCCCTTTCGCGACACAAGGCCGCTCCCACAGGGACGGCGCAGTACCTGTGGGAGCGGCCTTGTGTCGCGAAAGGGGCGCGTAGCGCCCCCGAGGCCTGAGCCGCACCTGCCCCCGAATACCGTGACCGAGCCTGATAACGATATGAACACTGCATTCCGCAAGCACCTGCCAGGCACCGACCTGGACTACTTCGATGCCCGCGCGGCGGTCGAGGCCATCAAGCCCGGCGCCTACGACGGCCTGCCTTACACTTCCCGCGTACTCGCCGAAAACCTGGTGCGCCGCTGCGACCCGGCTACCCTCGACGCCTCGCTGGGCCAGCTGATCGAGCGCAAGCGCGACCTCGACTTCCCGTGGTTCCCGGCGCGTGTGGTGTGCCATGACATTCTCGGCCAGACTGCGCTGGTCGACCTCGCCGGCCTGCGTGACGCCATTGCCGACAAAGGCGGCGACCCGGCCCAGGTCAACCCGGTGGTACCGGTACAGCTGATCGTCGACCACTCGCTGGCCGTCGAGTGCGGTGGTTTCGACCCGCAGGCCTTCGAAAAGAACCGCGCCATCGAAGACCGCCGCAACGAAGACCGCTTCCATTTCATCAACTGGACCAAGAAGGCGTTCAAGAACGTCGACGTGATCCAGCCGGGCAACGGCATCATGCACCAGATCAACCTGGAGAAGATGTCGCCGGTGATCCACAACGACCGTGGCGTGGCCTACCCGGACACCTGCGTCGGCACCGACAGCCACACCCCGCATGTCGACGCCCTGGGCGTGATCGCTATTGGCGTGGGCGGCCTGGAGGCCGAGAACGTGATGCTCGGCCGTGCCTCATGGATGCGCCTGCCGGAAATCGTCGGCGTCGAGCTGACCGGCAAGCTGGCGCCGAACATCACCGCCACCGACCTAGTGCTGGCCCTGACCGAATTCCTGCGCAAGCAGAAAGTCGTCGGCGCCTACCTGGAGTTCCACGGCGAGGGTGCCCGTGCCCTGACCCTGGGCGACCGTGCCACCATCTCCAACATGGCCCCGGAATATGGCGCTACCGCGGCGATGTTCGCCATCGACCAGCAGACCATCGACTACCTGCGCCTGACCGGTCGCGAAGAACAGCAGGTCAAGCTGGTGGAAACCTATGCCAAGGCCACCGGCCTGTGGGCCGACAGCCTGGGCGGCGCCGTCTACGAGCGCACCCTGAGCTTCGATCTGTCGAGCGTGGTGCGCAACATGGCCGGCCCGTCCAACCCGCATGCCCGCGTCGCCACCAGCGACCTGGCGGCCAAAGGCATCGCCGGTAGCTGGGAAGAAGTGCCGGGGCAAATGCCTGACGGCGCGGTGATCATTGCCGCCATCACCAGCTGCACCAACACCAGCAACCCGCGCAACGTGATTGCCGCAGGCCTGCTGGCGCGCAATGCCAACAAGCTGGGCCTGGTCCGCAAGCCGTGGGTCAAGTCGTCGCTGGCACCTGGCTCCAAGGCCGTGCAGCTGTACCTGGAAGAGGCTGGGCTGGAGAAGGAACTGGAACAGCTCGGCTTTGGCATCGTCGCCTTCGCCTGCACCACCTGCAACGGCATGTCCGGCGCCCTGGACCCGGTGATCCAGCAAGAGATCATCGACCGTGACCTTTACGCCACTGCCGTGCTGTCGGGCAACCGCAACTTCGACGGGCGTATCCACCCGTATGCCAAGCAGGCCTTCCTCGCCTCGCCGCCGCTGGTGGTAGCCTACGCCATTGCCGGTACCATCCGCTTCGACATCGAGAAGGATGTGCTGGGCGTGGTCGATGGCAAGGAAATCCGCCTCAAGGACATCTGGCCCAGCGACGAAGAGATCGACGCCGTGGTGCGTGCCGCGGTCAAGCCGGAGCAGTTCCGCAAGGTGTACATCCCGATGTTCGCCATCGAGGAAGACCGTGGGCCGAAAGTGGCGCCGCTGTACGACTGGCGCCCGATGAGCACCTACATCCGCCGTCCGCCTTACTGGGAAGGGGCCTTGGCCGGCGAACGTACCCTGCGCGGCATGCGCCCGCTGGCGGTGCTGCCGGACAACATCACCACCGACCATCTGTCGCCGTCCAACGCCATCATGCTCGACAGTGCTGCCGGTGAGTACCTGGCGAAGATGGGCCTGCCGGAAGAGGACTTCAACTCCTACGCTACCCACCGTGGCGACCACCTGACCGCCCAGCGCGCCACCTTCGCCAACCCCAAGCTGTTCAACGAAATGGTGCGCAAGGAAGACGGTAGCGTGAAGCAGGGCTCGCTGGCGCGTATCGAGCCGGAAGGCAAGGTCACCCGCATGTGGGAGGCCATCGAGACCTACATGGATCGCAAGCAGCCACTGATCATCGTCGCCGGTGCCGACTACGGCCAGGGTTCGTCCCGTGACTGGGCGGCCAAGGGTGTGCGCCTGGCCGGTGTCGAGGCGATCGTCGCCGAAGGCTTCGAGCGTATTCACCGTACCAACCTGGTGGGCATGGGCGTACTGCCACTGGAGTTCAAGCCGGGCACCGACCGCAAGACGCTCGGCCTGGACGGCAGCGAGACCTATGACGTGCTGGGCGCGCGTACGCCGCGGGCCACGCTGACCCTGGTGGTTACCCGTGCCAACGGCGAGCGCCTGGAGGTACCGGTGACCTGCCGCCTGGACACCGCCGAGGAAGTGTCGATCTACGAGGCCGGCGGGGTGCTGCAGCGCTTTGCCCAGGACTTCCTCGAAGCGACCGCCTAATCAAGAGCAGCGCGGTCCTCTGTGGGAGCGGGTTTACCCGAGAATGCGTCAGCAGATACAACATTGTTTTCTGATCGGACGCTTTCGCCGGTGAACCCGCTCCCGCAGGGGGCTGCGCAAGACAGGAATTGAACATGGCTCATGTACCGCAAGTAAAAATCCCCGCCACCTACATCCGTGGCGGCACCAGCAAAGGCGTGTTCTTCCGCCTGCAAGACCTGCCCGAGCAGGCGCAAATCCCCGGCCCGGCCCGCGATGCACTGCTGCTGCGGGTGATCGGTAGCCCCGACCCGTACGGCAAGCAGATCGACGGCATGGGCGGCGCCACTTCGAGCACCAGCAAGACCGTGATCCTGTCGCAAAGCATCAAGCCTGAACACGATGTCGACTACCTGTTCGGCCAGGTCAGCATCGACAAGGCCTTCGTCGACTGGAGCGGCAACTGCGGCAACCTTTCCGCCGCGGTCGGTTCATTCGCCATCAGCAGCGGCCTGGTCGACCCCGCACGCATTCCGCGCAACGGCATCGCCACCGTGCGCATCTGGCAGGCCAACATTGGCAAGACCATCATCGCCCATGTGCCGATCACCGAAGGTGAAGTGCAGGAAACCGGCGACTTCGAGCTGGACGGGGTAACCTTCCCGGCCGCCGAGGTGCAACTGGAGTTCCTCGACCCGGCGGCCGACGAAGATGGCGACGGCGGGGCTATGTTCCCCACCGGCAACCTGGTCGATGACCTCGAAGTGCCGGGTGTCGGTACCTTCAAGGCGACCCTGATCAATGCCGGTATCCCGACCATTTTCGTCAATGCGGCGGATATCGGCTACACCGGTACCGAACTGCAGGACGCCATCAACGGCGACCCGCAGGCGCTGCTGCGCTTCGAGACGATTCGCGCCTATGGCGCCGTGCGCATGGGGCTGATCGACAACGTCGACCAGGCTGCCGGGCGTCAGCACACGCCGAAAGTGGCTTTCGTCGCGCCACCGAACACCTACACTGCGTCCAGTGGCAAAGCGGTGCAGGCGGGTGATATCGACCTGCTGGTACGGGCCTTGTCGATGGGCAAGCTGCACCATGCAATGATGGGTACGGCCGCGGTGGCCATCGGTACCGCGGCAGCCATTCCCGGCACGCTGGTCAACCTCGCAGCTGGCGGAGGCGAGCGCAGCGCCGTGCGTTTCGGCCACCCCTCGGGCACCCTGCGGGTGGGGGCCGAGGCACGCCAGGTGAATGGTGAGTGGACAGTGACCAAGGCAATCATGAGCCGCAGTGCTCGCGTGCTGATGGAAGGCTGGGTTCGCGTGCCTGGCGATAGCTTCTAACGCACCATTGGCGCTCGGCTTCGAGAGAGGGCTGCTGTGCAGCCCCAATTCACAGGAGCTGCATATGAGCGCCAACGTAGACTTCAACGCCCGCCCGGACTATGACCGGGTGCTGCAAACCCTCGCCGATTACGCCCTCACGTACCGGGTCGAATCCGCCGAAGCCCTGGACACCGCGCGCAACTGCCTGATGGATACCCTCGGCTGCGGCCTGCTGGCCTTGCGCTTTCCCGAATGCACCAAACTCCTCGGCCCTCAGGTAGAAGGCACCGTGGTGCCCAACGGCGCGCGAGTCCCCGGCACCGCCTACCGCCTCGACCCGGTCAAGGCCGCCTGGGACATCGGCTGCACCGTGCGCTGGCTGGACTACAACGACACTTGGCTGGCGGCCGAATGGGCCCACCCTTCGGACAACCTCGGCGGTATCCTGGCCGTTGCCGATCACCTGTCGCAGAAACGCGTGGCTGGTGGTGAGGCGCCGTTGCTCATGCGTGACGTGCTCGAAGCCATGGTCATGGCCCATGAGATCCAGGGTGTGCTGGCACTGGAAAACGCCTTCAACCGTGTTGGCCTCGATCACGTGATACTGGTCAAGGTAGCCTCCACGGCCGTGTGTGCCAGGCTGATGGGGGCCAACCGCGAGCAGATGCTGTCAGCCTTGTCCCACGCCTTCGTCGATGGCCAGGCGCTGCGCACCTACCGCCACGCGCCCAACGCCGGTTCGCGCAAGTCGTGGGCCGCTGGCGATGCTTCCAGCCGTGGTGTGCGCCTGGCCGATATCGCCCTGCGTGGCGAGATGGGCGTGCCGGGCGTGCTCACGGCGCCGCAGTGGGGCTTCTACGACGTGCTGTTCAGCCACACCAACAAGGACCTGGCACTCAAGCCTTCCGAGCAGCAAGCGTTGCAGGTGCCGCAAGCCTTGGGTAGCTACGTGATGGAAAACGTGCTGTTCAAGGTGAGTTTCCCGGCCGAGTTCCACGCTCAGACCGCCTGCGAGGCGGCGGTAACCCTGCATCCACTGGTGCGTAACCGCCTGCACGAAATCGACCGTATCGTCATCACCACCCAGGAGTCGGCGATCCGCATCATTTCCAAGAGCGGCCCGCTGGCCAATGCCGCCGACCGCGACCACTGCCTGCAGTACATGGTGGCGGTGCCGCTGATTTTCGGTCACCTGGTGGCCGAGCACTATGAAGACGCCTTCCATGCCAACCACCCAAGCATCGACCGCCTGCGCGAGAAGATGGAGGTGGTGGAGGACCCGCGCTTCAGCCGTGAGTACCTGGAGCCGGACAAGCGCTCGATCGCCAATGCGCTGCAGGTGTTCTTCAAGGACGGCAGCAATACTGAGCAGGTGGTGGTGGAATACCCGATCGGGCATCGCCGGCGGCGAGGGGAGGGCATACCGTTGCTGGAGGCCAAGTTCAGGGACAACCTGGCGACGCGCTTTGCAAGGCAGCGGTGTGGGGAGATTCTTGAGGTGTGCAAGGACCAGCAGAAGCTGGAACAGATGGCGGTGCACAGGTTTGTGGATTTGTTTGTGATCTGAGGTTGCCTGTGCTGGCCTCTTCGCGGCTTTAGCCGCGAAAAGGCGGTACAGGTTGAAACAAGAAAGCCCCGGCATTTCTGCTGGGGCTTTCTTTTACATCTTACAACTCAGCTTACGCCTGAACCACCGGGATCTTGGCGTTTTCTGCCGCTTCGCGGAACTCGGCGATCTGGTCGAAGCTCAGGTAGCGGTAAACGTCGGCAGCCATGCTGTCGATGTCTTTCGCGTACTGCATGTACTCTTCGACGGTCGGCAGCTTGCCGATGATCGAAGCGACAGCAGCCAGCTCGGCCGATGCCAGGTACACGTTGGTGGCGTCGCCCAGACGGTTCGGGAAGTTGCGGGTCGAGGTGGAGACCACGGTCGAACCGGTCTGCACGCGTGCCTGGTTACCCATGCACAGCGAGCAGCCTGGCATTTCCATGCGCGCGCCGGCCTTGCCGTAGATGCCGTAGTAGCCTTCTTCGGTCAGCTGGTGAGCGTCCATCTTGGTTGGCGGAGCCAGCCACAGACGGGTCGGGATACCGCCCTTGACCTTGTCCAGCAGCTTGCCGGCAGCACGGAAGTGGCCGATGTTGGTCATGCACGAACCGATGAACACTTCGTCGATCTTCTCGCCCTGTACCGAGGACAGCAGGCGGGCATCGTCCGGGTCGTTCGGCGCGCAGAGCACAGGCTCTTTCACGTCGGCCAGGTCGATTTCGATGATTTCGGCGTATTCGGCATCGGCGTCGGCCGACAGCAGCTCAGGCTTGGCCAGCCAGGCTTCCATGGCCTGGGCACGGCGCTCCAGGGTGCGGGCATCGCCGTAGCCTTCGCCGATCATCCAGCGCAGCAGGGTGATGTTGGACTGCAGGTACTCGGCGATGGCCTTCTCTGGCAGCTTGATGGTGCAACCGGCAGCGGAACGCTCGGCCGAGGCGTCGGACAGCTCGAAGGCTTGCTCGACGGTCAGCTCGTTCAGGCCTTCGATCTCGAGGATGCGGCCGGAGAAGATGTTCTTCTTGCCCTTCTTCTCGACGGTCAGCAGGCCCTTCTGGATGGCGTAGTAAGGGATGGCGTGGACCAGGTCACGCAGGGTGATGCCTGGCTGCAGTTTGCCCTTGAAGCGCACCAGCACGGATTCTGGCATGTCCAGCGGCATGACGCCGGTGGCGGCGGCGAAGGCCACCAGGCCGGAGCCGGCCGGGAACGAGATGCCGATCGGGAAGCGGGTGTGCGAGTCGCCACCGGTACCCACGGTGTCAGGCATCAGCATGCGGTTCAGCCAGCTGTGGATGATACCGTCGCCCGGGCGCAGCGACACGCCGCCACGGGTGCGGATGAAGTCTGGCAGGGTGTGGTGGGTGGTGACGTCGATCGGCTTCGGATAGGCCGCGGTGTGGCAGAACGACTGCATCACCAGGTCGGCGGAGAAGCCCAGGCACGCCAGGTCTTTCAGCTCGTCGCGGGTCATCGGGCCAGTGGTGTCCTGGGAACCGACGGTGGTCATCTTCGGCTCACAGTAGGCACCTGGGCGCACGCCCTGGCCTTCCGGCAGGCCGCAGGCACGGCCGACCATTTTCTGTGCCAGGGTGAAGCCCTTGCCCGAATCGGCAGGCTGCTCTGGCTTCTTGAACAGGTCGGAGCTACCCAGGCCCAGCTCGGCGCGGGCTTTTTCGGTCAGGCCACGGCCGACGATCAGCGGGATACGGCCGCCAGCGCGGACTTCATCCAGCAGCACTTCGGTTTTCAGCTCGAAGTTGGTAACCAGCTCGTCGCTACCGTGACGGCGTACTTCGCCCTTGAACGGGTAAACGTCGATGACGTCGCCCATGGCCAGGTTGGTGCAGTCGAATTCGATCGGCAGGGCGCCGGCGTCTTCCATGGTGTTGTAGAAGATCGGGGCGATCTTGGTGCCGAAGCAGAAGCCACCGGCGCGCTTGTTCGGTACGTACGGGATGTCGTCGCCGAAGAACCACAGCACCGAGTTGGTGGCGGATTTACGCGAGGAACCGGTACCGACCACGTCACCGACGTAGGCAACCGGGAAACCCTTGGCCTTGACCGCTTCGATCTGGGCCAGCGGGCCGACCGAACCAGGCTGCTGCGGCTCGATGCCGTCACGGGCCATTTTCAGCATGGCCAGGGCGTGCAGCGGGATGTCAGGGCGCGACCAGGCGTCCGGGGCAGGGGACAGGTCGTCGGTGTTGGTTTCGCCAGGCACCTTGAACACGGTCAGGGTGTACTTGTCGGCGATGGCCGGACGCGAAGTGAACCACTCGCCGGCAGCCCAGGATTCCAGCACGGCCTTGGCGTGAACATTGCCGGCCTTGGCCTTTTCGGCCACGTCGTGGAAGGCATCGAACATCAGCAGGGTGTGCTTGAGCTGTTCGGCCGCGACGGCGCCCAGTTCGGCGTCATCCAGCAGTGCGACCAGCGTTTCGATGTTGTAGCCGCCCTGCATGGTACCCAGCAGTTCGGTGGCGTGCTTGCGGTCGATCAGAGGCGACTTGGCTTCGCCCTTGGCAACGGCGGAGAGGAAAGCGGCCTTGACGTAGGCAGCTTCGTCGACCCCTGGTGGTACGCGGTGGGTGATCAGGTCTACGAGGAAGGCTTCTTCGCCGGCCGGCGGGTTTTTCAGCAGCTCGACCAGGCCTGCAGTTTGTTCGGCGTTCAGCGGCTGGGGCACGATACCCAGGGCGGCACGCTCTTCGATGTGTTTGCGGTAGGCTTCAAGCACAGTTATTACCCTCATCAGTGGTCCCTAAAGGGAGTCCGGGACGCTCATCCAGCATTCGATGCACCCATGCGCTGCCACGGCTTTGTGGGCCGCCCAGCCAGAGTCGCAAAGAATCCTTACAGAAGCTGCTTTCAAAGTTTTACGCCTGCAGAACGGGAGCTGATGAGGGCTGGCACGGGCATGCGAGGGATGCATGGCCCGGGCCAACGCCGTTCTACCGGATGAACTGTGCTCGTGACGCTTTGAAAACAGCTTCCAACGGACATTGTTGCCTTGAAAAGGCGGGATGATTCTACGGTAAAAAAAGCCTGAAGGTAAGGCGGTGAAGATGACTTTAACGAGTGACCCTGGTTAGACAAAGGGCTAACATGGGCCCGTGTTCCACCGCCAAGCTGTTGTTTTTCATGTCCAACAAGTCCATCAAGACCCCTTGCGTCGGCCTGTGCTCCACGGTGTACGGAGACACGGTGTGCCGTGGCTGCAAGCGGTTCCACCACGAAGTGATCCACTGGAACGGCTACGACGATGCGCAGAAGCGCGCCGTGTGGCTGCGCCTGGAGCAACTGCTGGTGCAGGTGATGATGGCCAAGCTGGAAGTGTTCGACAAAGGCCTGCTGCGCCAGCAACTGGAGCAGCGCTCCATCCGCTTTGTCGAGCAGCAGTCGGAATATTGCTGGGCGTACCAGCTGATTGCCCGCGGGGCGCGGATGATCCGTGACCTGGAGGCCTACGGCATGGTGCTGCTGCCGGAATTTCGCGATTGGGAGCTGCCGCAGCTGCGCGATGCCATCGACCGCGAGTTCTTCCTGCTTTCAGAAGCGCATTACCAGCGCTATATCGCCCCCGGCTTACTGCGCGATGCCTTGGAGGCGGGGCAAGGCTGAAGCCTTGTAATGACTCTGCCGACCTCTTCGCGGGTAAATGACTTGAATCAGTCGCCGGTATATTCGCAACCGCTGGTGCAGGTTTCGTGAATGCGCACCTTCGACAGCTCCGGCAGCAGCGGCTTGACCTGGTCCCAGATCCACTTGGCGATCACTTCGCTGGTGGGGTTTTCCAGGCCCGGGATGTCGTTCAGGTAGTTGTGGTCCAGCTGCTCGTAGATCGGCTTGAAGATCGCCTTGATCTCGGCGAAGTCGCGGATCCAGCCGGTGTGCGGGTCGAGCGGGCCGGTCAGGTGCAGGCCGACCTTGAACGAGTGGCCGTGCAGGCGGCCGCATTTGTGCCCGGCTGGGACGTGAGGCAGGCGGTGGGCCGATTCGAATGTGAATTCCTTGAAGATTTCCACGCTGTCATAACTCTATGTGAATCAAGAATGCGCGCAGTCTACCAGCATGGCCGCTACAAGGCTTGCAGGCGTTCATGCAACCGCCCGGTGGCAATCAGCTCCAGCAGCTCGTCGCCCAGCCGCTGGCTCTCGGCAATGGCCTTGTACCAGTAGCGCCTGCGGCCAGGCGCATCGCCCATGAAGCGCTTGAAGTCGTTGCGGTCGGGCAGCTTGCCGTAGGGCAGGGCCGCCAGGTACTGCGGCGAGGGGGTCATCAGCAGCACGTTCTGCAGGCGGGTAGCATCGCCCTTGCGCCATGGCAGGGCCTTGTCGAACCAGCCTGGTACGACCTTGTCGGTGAAGTGCGGGTACAGCACCAGGTCGTCGCCGCGGTAGGGCAGGTCGAGGTGGTAGTCGAGCAGGCCGCCGTCGCGGTAGGTGCCTGCACCTGCGCCGGGGATGTCTTTCACACCTTCCATGACCATAGGGATGGAACCGGAGGCGAGCAGGGCGTGGCGCAGGTTGGCCAGGTCCAGCGGCAGGCAGCGCGAGGGGAAGTCGGTCAGCGTGTCGAGCGGCGGCGCGGCGCGGCCGTCGTGCAGGATGATGCGCTCGAAGTGCCGGGCCAGGCGCGAACGGCCGAGCAGGTTGCTGGCGATCACCGAACCCAGGCCGAGGCCCAGGCGGCCGCGATGGTCGTGAGCAAGCTGGCCATGGCTCTTCACCACCAGGATGTTCAGGCGATAGTGTGGGTTGGCCAGCAACTGGCCGTCACGACCTTGCAGCAGGTCATCGAGCATGTGTTGGCAACTGCGGCTGATTTCGGCAGGGGTGACGCCCTTGGCGAAATCCTGCTCGGTGTACAGCTCGCCCAGGCGACGGATGCCTGCAACCGGGTCTTCCAGGCAGGCACTGGCGAAGCGCCAGGCGCCGATCGAGGCACCGATCAGCGCACGCTGGCGTGGTGCCGACGGCAGCCATTCACCGAACAGCGCCAGGTCCAGGCCCTGGATGCCCAGCGGTTTCGGCCCGCCTGCCGCACCCGGCAGTACACCGACATCGGCCGCCTGCAGGCCGCGCTCGCGGATCTGCCGCATGGCTCGCTGGCCAGCCTTGAAGGTGAGGGCGGGGTATTTGATGTGAATGGCGCTCATGGCGGGACTCTTGGACGACAGACGGGTCATTATAGGGCTTCAGGCGAATACCCTGTGGGAGCGGCTTTAGCCGCGAAGAAGCCAACGCCGTGGCGCCGGTGTTCGCGGGTGAAACCGCTCCCACAGGGGCGCGCAGGATTGGGTGATGGCGAGACAGTAGCCTGACCTGCGCTATCATGCCGCCAGTTGTTTTCAGGTTGAATTAAGGACCGGTGGTTAATCTTAACCCCGTAGACAACTTGTACAGTTCTCAGGAGAGAAGAACGATGAAACCCTTGACTGCCCTGTTCACCGTCGCCGCCGCCCTTGCCCTGGGTGCCCATTCCGCCATCGCCAAGGATGTGCAGCCCGACGAAGTGGTCAAACTGGTCAACGCCAAGACCGTCAAGTCGCTGGACGAACTCAAGGCCGCCGCCGTGGCCAAGCACCCCGGCGCCACCGTCACCGACTCCGAGCTTGAAGACGAGTACGGCCGCTACATCTACAAGGTCGAGCTGCGCGACACGCAGAACGTCGAATGGGACGTGGCGCTGGACGCCAGGACCGGTGAAGTGCTGAAGGACGAGCGGGATAACTGATGATCCACCTACCGCGGCCGGCGCGCTACCTCGCGCTGGCGCTGCTGGCGGTCTGTTCCCTGGCCGTTGCCCGCGACCTTGACCAGGACGAAGCCCTGGAACTTCGCCAGAAGGGCATCATCCTGCCGCTCGAACATCTGCTGGAAACCGCCCTGGGGCGTCACCCCGGGGCGCGTCTGCTGGAGGCCGAGCTGGAAGAAGACGACGGTCGCTACGAATACGAAGTCGAGGTGCTGACGGCTGAAGGTGTGGTGCGCGAGATCAAGCTCGACGCCAGCAGCGGTGCCCTGCTCAAAGACGAGGAAGACGACTGAATGCGCCTGTTGCTTGTCGAGGACAATGTGCCGCTGGCCGATGAACTGACCGCCGGCCTGCAGCGCCAGGGCTACGCCGTGGACTGGCTGGCCGACGGCCGTGACGCGGTGTACCAGGGCCAGAGCGAACCTTACGACCTGATCATCCTGGACCTTGGCCTGCCGGGCTTGCCGGGCCTGGAGGTGCTGGCCCAGTGGCGCGCTGCAGGCCTGGTCACGCCGGTGTTGATCCTCACCGCCCGTGGCTCGTGGGCCGAGCGGATCGAAGGGCTGAAGGCCGGGGCCGATGACTATCTGAGCAAACCTTTCCACCCCGAAGAACTGCAGCTGCGCATCCAGGCGTTGTTGCGGCGTGCCCGTGGCCTGGCCAACCAGCCGACGCTGGAAGCGGCCGGCCTGCAACTGGACGAAAGCCGGCAATGCGTGAACCGTGACGGCGTGGATATCCAGCTGACCGCTGCCGAGTTTCGCCTGCTGCGTTACTTCATGTTGCATCCGCAACAGATCCTGTCCAAGAGCCACCTGGCCGAGCACCTCTACGACGGTGAAACCGAGCGCGACTCCAACGTGCTGGAGGTGCACGTCAACCACTTGCGGCGCAAGCTGGGCCGCAGCGTCATCGAGACCCGCCGCGGGCAAGGCTACATCTACGCCGGGAGCGTCGCGTGAAGTCGATCCAGGCGCGCCTGAGCCTGGGC
This sequence comes from Pseudomonas sp. SF2, assembly GCF_036858055.1. Taxonomy (NCBI): domain Bacteria; kingdom Pseudomonadati; phylum Pseudomonadota; class Gammaproteobacteria; order Pseudomonadales; family Pseudomonadaceae; genus Pseudomonas; species Pseudomonas sp. SF2. The sequence continues at coordinate 37,870 of NZ_JAMBDI010000003.1, forward strand.
CTGGTGGCGGTGCTGGTGGTGGTTGGCCTGGTGCTGGCACAGCTGACCTTGTGGTTGTTCGAGGTCGGCCTGCAGCGCTACCTGGAAAACGGCCTGCGCAAGGAAAGTGAAAACCTGCTGGTGGCCCTGGTGCGCGGGCCTTCCGGCCTGCAGCTGGATGAGCGGCGGATCTCGGCCGCCTACCAGCGGCCGTTTTCCGGCTACTACTTCCGCATCGATTTCGATAAAGGCACCTGGCGTTCCCGCTCGCTGTGGGATCTGGACATGCCCAAGCCCGCCGTGCCGGGCCTTTCCGACAGCCACGAACTCGGCCCGGAAGGCCAGCAACTGCTGGCCCTGCGTGCCGACTACCGGCGCCTGGGCCAGGACATCTCGATCAGCGTGGCACAGGATTATTCGCCAGTACGCGAAGGTTTTCGGCGCCTGCAACAGATCGGCCTGGGCATGGGCCTGGTGGCGCTGATCCTGGTGCTGGTGTTGCAGCGCATCACCGTGACCCGCTCGCTGCGGCCACTGGAGCGGGCACGCCAGCAGATCGCCCAGTTGCAGCAGGGCCAGCGCTCGCAGCTGGACGCTGAAGTGCCCAGCGAACTGGCGCCGCTGGTGGGGCAGATCAACCATTTGCTGAGCCATACCGAAGACAGCCTGCGCCGCTCGCGCAATGCCCTGGGCAACCTGGGCCACGCGCTGAAGACGCCGCTGGCGGTGTTGCTGAGCCTGGCCTCCAGCGAGCGCCTGAAGGACCTGCCAGAGGTTCGCGCGCAGCTGCGCGAGCAGATGGAACAGATTCAGCAGCGCCTGGCGCGTGAGCTGAACCGTGCGCGGCTGGCGGGGGATGCGCTGCCAGGCGCGCAGTTCGATTGCGATGTCGAGCTGCCGGGGTTGCTGGGGACGCTGGGCATGATCCATGGCGAGGGCCTGCTGTTGGCCAGGGATGTGCCGCCCGGGCTGCTGCTGCCGTGGGACCGCGAGGATTTCCTGGAACTGCTCGGCAACCTGCTGGACAACGCCTGCAAGTGGGCCGACAGCGAGGTGCGACTGGGTATTGCGCCGAGTGCCGAGGGCTACCAGGTGTGGGTCGATGACGATGGCCCCGGTATCCCCGAGAGCCAGCGGCAACAGGTGCTGGAGCGCGGTTCGCGGCTGGACGAGCAGGTTGACGGGCACGGCCTTGGCCTGGGCATCGTGCGCGACATCGTCGAGGCCTGGGGCGGGCGCCTGGCGCTGCAGGATAGCCCCTTGGGCGGGTTGCGGGTAAGCATCGACTTGCCGCGCAAGGCTCGATAACGTCGGGGCCCTGTGGGAGCGGGTTTACCCGCGAACACCGGCGAAGCCGGTGCCATGCACCGTGTTGCATTTTTCGCGGGTGAACCCGCTCCCACAAGTTGCGCGGCGCGCCTGAGAAATGTGCTGGCCATATCACCACTGCAAAAAAATTGCAGTACAGGCGCATTTTTTTGAATTGGCCCAATCTCACCCCGCCCGGCAAACTCCCCCCACGAAACCCTGCGGTTTCCATCTCTCCACGGACGGAGCCCCTTGTGCTATTGCAACCGCAATACGAGGCCCAGGCCAACTCGGATGGGCTTTCTTTTTAACCAGAAAAACCACAGATTCCGATTACCTACATGTCTGCCTCGCGTTCCGAAAGTCGTCTGCAGCGGCTGTTGCCAGCGCCCCTGAATATTCCCCCCAAAGAATGGTTGCGTGCCGGTATCGGCGCGCTGCTCGGCCTGTTCCTCGCCGGCTGGCTGACCAGCATGGCCTATGGCCCCGGCATCGCCTTGCACCTGCTCGGCCCGCTGGCGGCTTCGGCCGTGCTGGTGTTCGCCGTGCACTCCGGCCCGTTGGCCCAGCCCTGGCCGGTGCTGGGCAGCTACGCCCTGGCTGGCGCGGTCGGCCTGGCCATGCGCCAGGGCTTCGGCCCGGAGTTGTGGGTGGCCGCCGCCGCCCTGGGTATCTCGATCCTGGTGATGTGCCTGCTGCGCTGCCTGCACCCACCGGGTGGCGGGGTGGCGGTGAGTGCGGTGCTGGCCGACGCGGGGCTGACCGCCATGGGCGACCACCTGCTGGAGCCGGTGCTGCTCAACGCGCTGATCCTGGTAACGGTGGCGATCCTCTACAACCGCCTCACCGGCGTGCGCTACCCGAAAAGCGTGGTGCCGCGCAGGGACCTGCACCACACCCATGACCCGCTGCCCAGCGAGCGGGTTGGCATCCGCGGGGAAGACCTGGACCAGGCCCTGGAAGAACTGGGCGAGTTCGTCGACGTCACCCGTGACGAACTGGAACGCATCATCCTGGCCACCGAGCAACACGCCCTGCAGCGCAGCCTCGGCGGCATCACGGCCGCGTCGGTGATGTCCCGCGACGTGCAGTTCGCTACGCCCGATACCACCCTGGAGCAGGCCTGGAAGATGCTGGCCAGCCACCACCTGAAAACCCTGCCGGTGCTGCAACAGGGCAAGCTGGTGGGCATCGTCAGCCTCAGCGACCTGGTCGGCCCGGCCATGCAGCGTGGCCGCTTCGGTTGGCGCGGGTTGTTCGGCCGCAAGGTGGTGCGCATGGAGCAAGTGATGAGCCGCCGGGTAATCAGCGTCAGCAGCCAGCATCCGCTGGAGCGCTTGCTGCCATTGCTGTGCGAGCAGGGCCTGCATTGCCTGCCGGTGCTCGATGCCGACCAGTTGGTGGGGGTGATCACTCAGACCGACCTGATCGCCGGCCTCAAGCGCCAGCTGCTCAGCAAAGCCGAGGTTTCAGATAACCGGGTCCCAGCGTTGTGACCAGTCGCTGGCGCCGGCGGCCACCAGCCGGCGCAGGATGGCGAAGGCCTGTTGCAGGGCTTCGCTGTCGCGTTTGCGCGGGTACACCAGGAAGGTCGGGTAGGTGAACTCTGGTGCCTGCGGTACCCGCTCGAACACCCCGCAGTCCAGATAGGCCTGCACCACCCGCGTGCGGAAGTAGCCACTGCCGCCCTGGTCGAGTATGAACTGCAAGGCCAAAGGGCCCAGGTTGAAGCTCAGCGCCGGGCGCGCACAGTCGGGCAGGGCGGCATCGTGCTGGCGACGGAAGGCCTCGCCCCAGTCGATATAGATGTACGGGTCTGGCTGGTCGACCCGGCGCACACGTATCAGCTTCTCCTCCATCAACTGCTCCACCTGCAGGCCCGGACCGTAGGTCGGCTGGTAGACCAGCGCGGCGTCCAGCAGGCCCATCTCGACCTTGCGCAGCAGCGATTCGCCGTCGCTCACCTCGCTGCGGATGGCATGGCTGGGCAGCTCGCGGTGCAGGGCACTGACCCAGTCGAGCATCATCGGGTTGCCCAGGCTCACCTCACCGCCCACGTGCAGCACTTGCTGGCAGCCTTCGGGCAGCGGCAGGTCGCGGCGCGCCGCTTCCCAGGTTTGTACCATCTGGTTGGCGTAACTGACGAATGCCTCGCCATCACTGGTCAGGCTGGCGCCGTTACGGCTACGCACGAACAGCTGACAGCCCAGTTGCTGCTCCAGGCGCTGCACCCGTGCGGTGATCGCCGTCTGGGACACGAACAGGCGTTCGGCGGCGGCGACCAGGCTGCCGCAACGCACGATTTCCAGGAAGGTACGGGCCTGATCGATGTCCATGAGCTGCTCGGTGGCTGAAGGGGTGGCCTATTCTAGAAGCTTTGCACCGTTGTGGGGCGTTCTCTGCAAATTTGCAGGTCGGTTGTGACTTTAGTCCCATGGCGGCGCGGGTGTAGCGGTCCATACTCAAGTTTCGCCCTTCAATAACAACAAGTACCGGGTTTCTTTCGATATGAGCTACCAGCACAGCTACGCCCATTCCATTTCCGACCCTGCCGCGTTCTGGGCGGAACAGGCCGCGCACCTGGCCTGGCACCGCAAGCCTGCCCTCACGCTGCAAGACAATGCCGACGGTACCCACCGCTGGTTTGCCGATGGCCGCCTTAACAGCTGCTACCTGGCCCTGGATCACCAGATCGAGCAGGGCCGTGGCGAGCAGTTGGCGCTGATCTACGATTCGCCGGTGACCGGCGTACAGCAGGCCTACACCTACCATCAGCTGCGTGACGAAGTGGCGCGTCTGGCCGGTTTGTTGCGCCAGCTGGGGGTGAACAAGGGCGATGGCGTGATCATCTACATGCCCATGGTGCCGCAGGCGGCCATGGCCATGCTGGCCTGCGCGCGGATTGGCGCAGTGCACTCGGTGGTGTTCGGTGGCTTTGCCGCCAACGAGCTGGCCTTGCGCATCGACGATGCCCGGCCGACGCTGCTGCTGACGGCGTCCTGCGGGCTGGAGTTCGACCGGGTAATCGAATACAAGCCGCTGGTCGACCGAGCCCTGCAACTGGCCCGCCACCAGCCGCGCAACGTGCTGGTGCTGCAGCGGCCGCAGGCGCGTGCCCAGTTGCAGCCAGGCCGTGACCTGGACTGGCAGGCGGCATTGGCCAAGGCCGAGCCGGTGCCACCGGTGGAACTGGATGCGGGCGACCCGCTGTACATCATGTATACCTCTGGCACCACCGGCAAACCCAAGGGCATCGTGCGGGAAAACGGCGGCAATGCCGTGGCACTGTGCTACGCCATGCGCCATATCTACGGCATGCAGGCTGGTGATGTGTGGTGGGGCATATCCGACGTGGGCTGGGTGGTTGGCCATTCACTGATCGTCTATGGGCCGCTGATGAGCGGCTGCACCACGGTCTTCTACGAAGGCAAGCCGATCCGTACCCCGGATGCCTCGGCCTACTGGCGGGTGGTGGAGCAATACAAGGTCAACGCGTTGTTCTGCGCGCCCACCGCCATGCGCGCCATCCGCAAGGAAGACCCGGAGGGTGAGCTGATCCGCAAGCACGACCTGAGCTCGCTGCGCCAGTTGTTCCTGGCGGGCGAAAAACTGGATTCCAGCACCCACGAATGGCTGGAACGGGTCAGTGGCAAGCCGGTGCACGACCATTGGTGGCAGACCGAGACCGGCTGGCCGGTCACCGCGCCCTGTGTGGGGCTGGAAGGCAGCGCGGCGAAGCCGGGGTCGAGCAACCGGGCGGTGCCGGGCTATAACGTGTGCGTGCTGGATGACGAGGGCCACTTGCTGGGGCCTAACCACCAGGGCTCGATCGTCATCGCCCTGCCATTGCCGCCCGGGTGCAGCCAGACGCTGTGGGGCGACCACGAGCGTTACCTGCAGGCTTACCTGCGTACCTACCCGGGGTATTACCACACCGGCGATGGCGGCTATCTGGACGAAGACGGCTTCGTCTACATCATGGGGCGCACGGATGACGTGATCAACGTGTCCGGGCACCGGCTGTCCACCGGCGAGATGGAGGACCTGGTGGCGCGCCATCCGGCGGTGGCCGAGTGCGCGGTGATTGGCGTGCATGACGAGATCAAGGGGCAGGTGCCGTTGGCCCTGGTGGTGCTCAAGGATGGCGAGGGCATTGCCGAAGCGCAGCTGCTGGTGGACCTGGTGGGCAGCGTGCGCGAGGAGATTGGCGCATTGGCGTGCTTCAACCGGGTGCGGCTGGTGAAGCGCTTGCCCAAGACCCGCTCCGGGAAGATTCTGCGGGCGGTGCTGCGCAAGATTGCCGACGGGCAGGACTATGTACCGCCTTCGACCCTGGATGACCCGGCGGTGCTGGGGGAGATCGAGGCGGTGCTGGCGGATTTGCCCAGGGCGGGTTGATGTTTTGACTTGCCGGCCTCTTCGCGGGTAAACCCGCTCCCACAGGTATTGCACAGTTCTCAAGGCCTGTGACATCCCTGTGGGAGCGGGTTTACCCGCGAAGAGGCCGGCCCAGGCAATACAGTTCTAGGGCCCTACCTGATGCAGCTGCCCCAACCGGCTACGGGTACGCATCAGGTCGGCAAGCGGCCCGCCCAGGCTCTCTTCCAGTGGGCGTCTGCCGATCACCATCACCTGCCGATCCTGGTCATACAGCACATCCACCAGGTTGACGAAGCGCTGCTGCGCCGCCAGCGAACATTCCGACAGGTCATCCAGCCCATCGATGATCCACTCATCGTACTGCCCGGCCAGCACCAGGTAGTCGATCACTGCCGTGGCCTTTTCGCAAAGGTCGTCAAAGCCCAGCACGACCCGCCGACCATCGACGGCCAGTGCGCGCAGCGGGCGCTTGTTCACTTCCAGCATCACCGGTTGCGGTTCGGGCACATTCAGCGCCTGGCGCTGCGCTGCATTGCCCGGCCAGACATAGTGACCCCGGGTAAAGCGCTGATGCTCGCGGTTGGCCGGCAGGCTGCGGAAATCGGTATCGCCACCCACTTCAAGCACTTCCATCGCGCTGTTGATCAGACGAATCACCGGCAGGAACCGCTCGTGGTACAGCGGGTTGGGCAGCAGCCCTTCGGGAGCATAGTTGGACGTTACCAGCAGGAACACGCCGCGGCTGAACAACGCATTGAACAGCCGGGTGAGCAGCATGGCATCGCCAATGTCGTGCACATGGAATTCGTCGAAGCACAGCACCCGACAATCGCCCACCAGCTCGTCGAGGGCCGCGCCCAATGCGTCGTCCAGCGCCCGGTGGCGGTGCACTGCCTGATGCAGGCGGGCAAAGAAGTCATGGAAGTGCAGGCGCCGCTTGGCCTGCACCGGTACGGCCTGGAAAAAACCATCGAGCAGCCAGCTCTTGCCACGGCCCACCGAGCCGTACAGGTACAGGCTACGCGGCTGGCCTTGTTCGAGCTGCGTCAGTTGTTCGGCCATGCAGTGGATCACCCGGCGTTGGCCGTCGCTAAGCTGGTAACCGCGGCTGTGCGCCTTGTCCTCGAACCAGCCGAGCAGTTCGCTCTGGTTGGCGGCGGCGCCGCGCAGGCGTTGGCCAAGCTGGCGTAGCGGGGTAGGGATCCAGGCAGGCAAAAGCAAAGCTCCTTGGGCGATGGCGGGGTAGCGTGCAGCTTGCCCGAGGGCGGCCATTTTGACTAATACAGAAAGTGCGCGGCAATGATCGCCTGACGAGATAGGTAGGCCATGCAGGCGTACAGTAAAGGCAGGAACCGATGCGAGGAGGGCGAGCCATGCACACCGATCTTGATCTGGAGCGTTTCGTCGAGGCGCAGAACCCTGTGTATGGCCAGGTGATGGAGGAGTTGCAGGCCGGGCGCAAGCGCAGCCACTGGATGTGGTACGTGTTCCCGCAACTCGATGGCCTGGGCCACAGCGCCATGGCCGAACGTTATGCGCTGGCCGGCATCGACGAGGCCCGGGCCTACCTGGCTCATCCGCTGCTTGGCCCGCGCCTGGAAGCCTGCGTGACCGCACTGCTGCAGCACGGCGACAAGAGTGCCCGCGAAATCCTCGGTAGCCCCGACCATCTCAAGTTGCGCTCGTGCCTGACCCTGTTCGCCCGGGCAGCGCCTGACAATCCGTTGTTCCAGTTTGCGCTGGTGCAATTCTACGACGGTGAGCCGGACGCCCTGACCTTGGCCATGTTGTCGGGTTAGCTCAGGGCTTGTGCTGAAGCTGGCGTTCGATCATGTACTTCACGGCCAGCCGGCGCTCCTTCAGGCGGCGCAGGTCTTCATCCTCGAAGTTGCCCGCCGAGATCGACTCGGCGGCCAGCACCTGGTTGTCGATGTCCATGTACTCGTCCAGCAGCCGGTCCAGCTCCCTGTCCTCCTGACGGCGCTGCTGGACGATTTCGCGCGGGTAGTGCAAGTCCTGGTAAAGATCGTGGGAAACAGGCATGGGGTCCTCCTTGGTCGATGCAGTTGGCTCATCTGATTGGAAGGGAGGAATGCGAATGTGTTGAAGCGAAGCGGGGAGAAAACGACGGATGGTCGCTGCGCCAACCGCGAAAATGACTAACTCGCTGTTTTTTGGTAATTTTTTTTCATCAGGGGGTTCACAGACCGAAAGTTTGTTGTTAAAGTGCCGCGCATTCCAAGACAACAACCCAGTTGTCACTCAGTTGGAATTGTCAGAGCAGCAAACGCTGCATCCGATACAGGGGCGTCGCCAAGCGGTAAGGCAGCAGGTTTTGATCCTGCCATGCGTTGGTTCGAATCCAGCCGCCCCTGCCATTTTCCTGCTTCAAACGTATCTCGGTCCGGTGCTTGGAAAGACAAGCGCTGGGCTTTGTCGTTTCTGTCTTTTGCATCCATATGCAGTCCTTCCCCCCGCTTTATCACTAATACAAAAAAAGTGGCTTGATGCCAGCACCGTGATGCCACCTCACTGCTACGCTCAGTTCAGCAGACTTCGACAAGGATAATAAGGTGACGGAGCGTTCCCTGGCCGCCCTGTTGGGCCTTATGTTGAGCAGTGGTGCCATGGCGACGGACTTCCTGGTGGAGGTACGGGTGCTGGTGCAGCGCGGCTGCATGCTGGTCAACCAGCCCCGCGATGCCGGTGCACAGGCGCTGGGGCGGATCGACATGGGCGCTGCTGCGCGGCTGGATGGCCCTGGCGCGCCGCTCAGCGGCGTTCTGTTGAGCCAGCGCCCGCCACGCCTGGAGTGCAATCCCGACACCCCGTACCAGGTCCGCGTCGACGGTGGTCAGCATGGCGGCGTCGGCGAGCTGCGTTTCCTGGCCAGCGACGATGACAAGGCCAGGCCCATCCCTTATCGCCTTTACCGCGACGCCGCCTGGCGCGAACCGTTGGCGGTGAATGTGGCGCATTCGGCGCGGGTGCCGGACAGCGGCTCGGTCGAGCTGCCGCTGTATGCACGGATCGACAAGCTGGCCTGGGTACCGCACGCAGGTAGGTATGCCGACCTGCTCAAAGTCACCGTCACCTGGTAGGGATGCCAACATGCACAAGGACGCGACCCCATGAACCGCACCTCGATCCTGCTGCTTACCTTGGGCCCGCTGCTGGTGCCCGGCGGTGCCGCGCATGGCACCAGCACCGGTTTCATCCAGGCGCGGCTGGTAATCAGCGCGGCTTGCCAGGTCAGCAGCAACGAGACGCAACCGACAGTGGTGGGCAACCCGGGGGTGCTGGACTTCGGCGAGCGCGGTCCGCACTGGGACCAACCGCTGCGTAGCCAGGTCGATGATGTGAGCGGCGAGGGCAGCCTGCAGATCAGCTGCACGCCCGAAGTGCGGGCGTTCAACGTGCGTATCAACGGTGGCCTGAATGGCAGTGACGGCATACGGCGCCTGAGTAACGGCCGCGAGCTGATCCCCTATCAGCTGGCGATCGACCCGGGCGGCAACAGCCGCTACGGCATCGGCCAGGCGCGTGCCTTCACCATCAGCAGTACCCGGCAGATACCGATCCCCATCTACGGTGTGGTAGTGGCGCAACCGCGCGCGCTGCCGGCCGGGCTGTACCGTGACACCCTCAGGGTGACCCTGGACTGGTAACGACGCAAGGAGACTTCGATGCGAATGAACCTCTCACGCTGCATCCTCGCCGGTCTGGGCCTGGCGCTGGCTTCCCAGGCCCAGGCCGCCACGACCGGGACCATCGACTCGACGCTGACCTTGACCGCGGCGTGCCAGGTCAATGGCAGCTCAGGCACCTCGGGGGTGAGCTTTGGTACCCTGGACTTCGGCACCAAGGATGCCCTGTTCACCACTGCCGACGCCCAGGTAATCGGCGGCGGCGGAGGGGCGATGAGCATTCTCTGTTCGGCCGGCACGGTACCGGTGATCCGTGTCAGGGGCGGCCTCCACGATGGCCAGTCGGCCGGGGGCAACCGTGCGCTGGCGGATGGCGCCGGCAACTTCGTGCCGTATGACTTCTACACCGATGCCGGGCACACGCAGGTGCTGGCCATCGACGGCACCATCACCTTGCCGACCAGCAGCGGCGCGGCCCAGACCGTCAACCTGTATGGCCAGGCGCGTGGCAAGGCCGGCCTGCCGGCGGGGGCGTATACCGACACAGTGTCCGTCGAGCTGTCGTTCTGAGTCATGCGCAGCTGGCTGGCGGGCGGCCTGAGCGGCCTCGGCGTGCTGCTGGCCGCACCTCTGGATGCGGCGACCACCAGCAGTTTCATGGTGACGGCGCAGATCGTTGCCGGGTGCCTGGTGGTCGGCGGCGTCAGCAACTACGGGACGCTGAACTATGGCACGCAGTCAGCGCTGGCCACCGGTGTCCTCGGCACCTCGCTGGGCGGTACCACGGTGACCTTTCAGTGCACCCCGGGGGTGGCCTTGAGCATGAGTGTGGATGGCGGACAGAACAGTTCCAGCGGCACACGCAACCTCAAGCGCACGGGCGGCACGCAGGTGCTGGCATACCAGTTGTACCGGGACGCGGCTTACAGCCAGAGCCTGGGGATCGGCCAGAGCGTGGCCGTGAGCTACACCGACCCGACGGCGATCAAGCTGCCGGTGTACGGCCGGCTCCAGCTGAGCGGTACGCTGCCGGCAGGGACCTATACCGATGTAGTGCAGATGACGGTGACCTGGTGAATACATCGGCACCAACGACCAGTATCCAAGGAGAGCTTCATGGGGGCAGGCGCGAAGTGGGCGCGTGGATTGATCGGTGCGTTGTGGCTGGCGAGCCTGCCGGCCGGGGCCGCCACCTCGGTGCTGATCTGGCCGATCGACCCGGTGCTGGAGGCTGACCAGAAGGCCGGCGCACTATGGCTGGAAAACCGCGGCACTGCACCGGCCAACCTGCAGGTGCGGGTGTTCGCCTGGCGCCAGGGTGACTATCAGGAACAGTACCAGGCGCAGCGCGAGATCATCGGCAGCCCGCCGGTGGCCAACATCGCCCCCGGGCAGAAGCAACTGATCCGCCTGACCCGCACCGGCCCCTCGCCAGTCGGCCAGGAGCAGGCCTACCGCATCATCATCGACGAAATCCCGCCCGCCATCCCCGTCGACAAGGCCGAGCCCGGTACCACTGCGGCGATCCGCCTGCAGATGCGCTACTCGGTGCCCCTGTTCGTCTACGGCGAAGGCCTGTGGGGCAAGGCCGACCCTGCGGGCAAGCGCAATGCCGAGGGTGTCGGCAAGCCGCAACTCAGCTGGCGCGCGGTAACCGTGCAGGGCAAGCCCTATGTGGAACTGCGCAACACCGGCCCGGTGCATGCACGCCTGACCGATGTAGTGGTGCAACAGGGCAGCCAGAGCACGCCACTGGCCGAGGGCCTGCTGGGCTATGTGCTGCCGGGGGCCAGCATGCGCTGGCCGGCACCGTTGGCACTGAATGCCGGCAGTGTGCTGAAGGGTAGGTTGAACGGCCAGAGCAGTGCGGACGCCATCCGCCAAAGCCAATGAGCTCGCGCCTGAATGCCGAGCAGGGCCCAGGGAGGACCTGGCAATGGTTGGAAACCGTGTGTGAGGTGGCTGACGGCGGCGATGCACCGCTGGTGCCTGGGGCTGGCCCTGGTCGGCTCTGGCCTGGTGCTGGCCGACGACCTGCCGCCACCGCCTACGGAGCTGTCCGCCATCGCCGACGCCACGCTGTACCTCGAGCTGCTGGTGAACCAGATGCCCAAGGCTGAACTGGTGCCGGTGCAGCAGCGCGCCGGGCAGTTGTACCTGGACAGCGAGGTGTTGCGTGGGGCCGGTGTCTCGCTGCCGGGCAACCCCCAGGGCGAGGTGGCGCTGGAGGCCATCGCGGGGCTGCACGCCGACTACGACAGCCAGAACCAGCGCCTGCTGCTGCAAGTGCCGCCGGCCTGGCTGCCCGACCAGCAACTGGGCGACCGCAACCTGTACACGGCCAGCGATGCGCGCAGCAGTTTCGGCGCGTTGTTCAACTACGACCTGTACCTCAACGACACCGATGACGGCGGCAGCTACCTGGCAGCCTGGAACGAACTGCGCCTGTTCGACAGCTGGGGTACGTTCTCCAGCACCGGGCAGTGGCGCCAGTCGTTCAATGGTGCGCCGGCCGACGACACGCGCCAGGGCTTCTTGCGTTACGACACCACCTGGCGCTTCACCGACGAGCAGCGCCTGCTGACCTACGAAGCCGGTGACCTGGTGACCGGCGCCTTGCCCTGGACCAGCTCGGTGCGGGTCGGTGGCCTGCAGCTATCGCGCGATTTCGCTGTGCGCCCCGACCTGGTCACCTACCCGTTGCCGGCGTTCTCCGGTGAAGCCGCGGTCCCGACCTCGCTGGACCTGTTCATCAATGGCTACAAGTCCAGCACCACCGAGTTGCAGCCGGGCCCCTACACACTGACCAACGTGCCGTTCATCAACGGCGCCGGGGAAGCGGTGGTGGTCACCACCGATGCCCTTGGTCGGCAGGTGTCGACCACTTTGCCGTTCTACGTCACCAGCAGCCTGCTGCAGCAGGGCCTGGCGGATTATTCGGTGGCAGCCGGTAGCCTGCGCCGCGACTACGGAGTGCGCGATTTTGCCTATGGCCCAGGGGTTGCCTCGGCCAGCCTGCGCTACGGGGTCAGCGACATCCTCACCCTGGAGACCCATGCCGAAACTGCCGAATCGCTGATGCTGGGCGGCCTGGGCGGCAACCTGCGCCTGGGCAACTTCGGCGTGCTCAACGCTGCCTTGGCGCAGAGCCGGTTCGACGGCGACAAGGGCCACCAGGTCGCCCTCGGCTACCAATACAACAGCCAGCGCATCGGCTTCAGCTACCAGCGCCTGCAACGCCATGGCGACTACGCCGACCTGACCCGGGTCGACAGCCAGGACATACAGCTGAGCCAGCGCAGCGAACAGGTCACGTTGAGCCTGAACCTGAACGAATACGGCAACATCGGTGCCGGCTACTTCGATGTGCGCGCCGGCGACGGCACGCGTACCCGGCTGATCAACCTGAGCTACAGCAGGCCGCTGTGGGGGAACAGCAGCGTGTACCTGTCGGCCAACCGTGAAGTGGGGGACAGCCAGTGGGCGGTGCAGGCACAACTGGTGATCCCGTTCGACCTGCACGGCACCTTGGCCCTGGGCATGGAGCGCAGCCAGGAAGGCGAGACCTTGCAGCGGGTCAACTACAGCCGCGCGACGCCGGTGGGTGGTGGTTTCGGGTACAACCTGGGTTATGCCGCCGGTAGCGAGCGCGATGCTTACCGCCAGGCCGATGTCACCTGGCGCCTGCAGTCGGTGCAGTTGCAGGCCGGTGTGTATGGCAGCAGTGGCGAAATGACCCGCTGGGCCGACGCCAGTGGTTCGCTGGTGTGGATGGATGCCGGGCTGTTCGCTGCCAACCGTATCGACGATGCCTTCGTGGTGGTCAGCACCGGTGGCTACGCCGATGTGCCGGTGCGCTATGAAAACCAGGAAGTAGGCCGCACCGATGCCGACGGCCACCTGCTGGTGCCGTACGGCAGCGGTTACTACCGCGGCAAGTACGAGATCGACCCCATGGACCTGCCGCCGGACATCCTCGCGCCGGAAGTGGAACAGCGGGTGGCGGTGCGCCGAGGCAGCGGCTACTTGCTGGAGTTCCCGCTCAGGCGCGTGCTGGCGGCCAGTGTCGAACTGGTGGACGCTGACCGGCAGGCGCTCAAGCTGGGCAGCCGTGTCACCCATGCTGAAAGTGGCGGCCAGGCTGTAGTCGGTTGGGATGGCCTGGTGTACCTGGAGAACCTGGCGGCGCATAACCGCCTGCAGGTGGAGCTGGAAGGGGGCGGGCATTGCCAGGTGGCGTTCGACCTGCCTGAAGCGCAAGGCTCGATCCCCTTGATCGGCCCGTTGGTGTGCAAATGACGGCCTGCTGGCGTGGGTTGTGGGCGGGGTTACTGTTACTGCCGGCAGGTTCGGCGTGGGCGCTGTGCTCGTCGGTCGCGACGTCGCCGGCAGCGTTCGGCAGCCTCAGCTCGCGGCAGGTACTCAACACGGTACAAAGCACCTCGACGCTGAACTCGGGGTTACAGTGCAGCGGTTCGCTGCTTACCCTGCTCAGCAGCGATGATCACTTCTACGCCACCATCCTGCCCGCGTCGGGCGGCCTGGTCGGTCCGACGGGCGACGTCATCCCCTACACGCTGTATGCCGACAACAGTACCAACTATCCGCTGACCCGTGGCCAGCCCTACGACTTCGCCCGCAACAGTATCATCGACGTGCTGGGGTTGCTCGGCAGCTCCACGCCCAAGACTGTGCCGATCTACATGCGTACCCAGACTGGCAGCAACGTCGCCGCAGGCCTGTACCAGGAGACCCTGACCGTGGCCTGGAGCTGGAATTACTGTGCGGGAATTGGCCTCGGCGGGCTTTGCGCGGGGCGTGACATCAACTCGGGTAGCCAGAATTTGTACGTGAGCCTGACGGTGACCAACGACTGCCAGATCACCACACCCACTATCAGCTTCTCCAGTGCGCCGGTGGTGGCAGGCTTCGGCACGGTGAGCCAGAGCCTGAGTGTATCGTGCACCAAGGGCAGCAATTACACCGTGGGCCTGGATGACGGCCAGAACGCAGCCAATGGGCGACGGCGGATGAAGTCGGCGGCCAACAACTACCTGGCCTATGACATTTTCAAGGGCGCCGGTGCGGTGCGCTGGGGTTCGGTAGGGGCTGCGCGACGGGCCAGTGCCGATGCCGATGTAAACCCCGGCACGGGTACCGGCACCGGTAGCCAGGTGTTCAACTACAACGCCAAGGTCTACACCGACCAGGCTACACCGCCGGCGGCGACCTATACCGACAGTGTGATTCTGGATGTGCAGTTCTGAGTGCAGGGACCTTGTGGGAGCGGCGGTCCGCGTAACCTGTGGGAGCGGCTTTAGCCGCGAAGAATCCAACGCGGTGCATGGCACCGGCTGCGCCGGTGTTCGCGGCTAAAGCCGCTCCCACAGGGGCCCTGCTAATGCCATGAGTCATGTGCAGTCCTGTGAGAGTCGGCTTGCCGGCGATGGGCCGTTTCAGTCAACGCAAATCGCCAACCATCTTCGCCAATGTCTCCAGCACCGCCCCGGCCAACGCCTTCGAGCGCGCCCCCGACCAGCCGGTGACGGCATCCGGCGCGTCGTCATGGTCCTTGAACGGCATTTCCAGGGTCAGTGACAGGCAGTCATGCGCCATCCCCACCGCATTGCAGGCCAGCGTCGTGTTGGCCTGCCCCGGTTCGTCGCGGGTGTAGCCATGCACCGTCTGGAAGTCGCGGGTCAGGCTGCACAGGGTGCTGCGGAACTGCTCTTCCAGCTTGGCCAGCCGTGGCGTGTAGCCCGGGTTGCCCTCGCAGGCCGCGGTGAATACATGGGGAATCTCCTCATCGCCATGCACGTCGATGAACGCATCCACGCCGTATTGCTTCATCTGCGCCTGGGCGAAGAACACCTCTGGGGTGAGTTCGACACTGGCGTCCTGCCAGGCACGGTTGAGGTCCTTGCCCTTGAAGTTGGTGCGCAGGTGGCCGAGGAAGGCACCGTCGGGGTTCATGTTGGGGATCAGGTACAGGTCGGCCTTGGCCAGCAATTGCTGGATCACCGCGTCGTTGGCCTGCAGGCGGTCGATCACGCCTTCCATGAACCACTCGGCCATGTGTTCGCCCGGGTGTTGCTGGGCAATCAGCCACAGCTTGCGCTTGCCAGCGGCACCGTCACCGGCGCGCAGCAGGGGAATGTCGCGGCCCTGTACGCTGCGGCCATTGGCGAGCAATTCGACCCCTGGCAGTTGCCGGGCACGTTCGATCAGCTGGTTGTGGCGCGCGCGCGGGTAGGGCTCGAAGTAGGCGAACCAGATGTGTGGCTGTTCGGCCTTTACCTCGAACGACAGCGCCGTGCCGTCGAACTGGCTGGGGACGCGGAACCAGGTGTGCTGATCGTAGGAGGCCACGGCGTTGTAGCCGCTCCAGGCATTCTTGTAGGAGGAGCCGGAGGCGTTGTCGAGGCTGAAGCGATGGACCTGGCCCGGCGTCAGCCCGCTGACCTTGAAGTGGAACCACTGGTAGTGGCCGCTGTGGGTGTCCGGGCGGATGGCCAGGTGTACCTGGGCCGGGTTGCTGGCATCCAGCACCTGGATGTTGCCGGAGTCGAAATCGCAGTCGATCTGCAGGGGGGACAGCGTCACGGTCATGTGCCGGGCTCCTTCTGGGGGCTTTGTTGTGAGGCTACTGTACACGGCTTGACAGGGTTGATGCGCGAGATCAGGCGACGCGGGGCGATCTCATATGTTTCCTACAGGCTATTTGAAGAACTGACTCGGCGTGATACCGAACTGGCGCTTGAACATGCTGGCGAAGGCACTGGGGCTGTCATACCCCAGCGTCCCCGCCACATCGATGATCCGCTCGCCCAGGGCGATCCGCTCCAGTGCCTGCATCAGCCGCGCCTGCTGGCGCCACTGGCCGAAGGTCATGCCGGTTTCCTTGCGGAACAGGCGCTGGATGGTCTTTTCGTCCACCCCCAGCTGCTGGCCCCAGTCGGCCAAGGTGGCGTTATCGTCAGGTCGCTCATGCAGCGCCGAGCAGATCGCCTGCAGGCGCTTGTCGCCGGGCTGCGACAGCTTCAGCGGCAAGGTCGGCAGCACGCAGATCTCGTCGAGGATCAGGCGCATCACCCGGGCTTCACGCGAGTCTTCGGCAAACGGCGCGGTAAAGCCTACGGAGGCCTTGATCAGTTCGCTGAGCAACGGCGAGATGCTGATGGCCTTGCTCTGCACGGGCAACAGCACTGCCGCGTCGGTGCGCACGAACACGCTGCGCATCTTCACATCGCCCACGCAGCGGATCGCGTGCACCTGGCCGCAGGGCATCCAGACGCCGCGGCTGGGGGGCACGGTCCAGCGTTCGTTCCCGGACTCGACGATCATCAGGCCTTTGGTGGCATAGATCAGTTGGTGCTTGGCATGGCTGTGGGGCTCGATGAACCAGTCGGTCGGGTAGTCCGTCGCACGGCTGCCCACTTCCCAGGTCCACTCATCGACCTCCACCAGCAATTCCCGCTGCGGCTTTAGCATTTCGACCTCTTGTACAGGCAGCCCGGCACGCCCATTTTAACAGCAGCGGCTGGGGCGGGCTTGCGAGCGGGTCGCCGGCAGCAGCGCGGTGGCCAGCCCCAGCAGCGGCAGGAACGAGATGACCTGGTACACCCACTCGATGCCATGCCGATCGGCCAGTTCACCGAGCCCGGCGGCGCCGATGCCGCTGATACCGAACATCAACCCGAACATCACCCCCGACACCATGCCGACCCGGCCCGGCACGGCCTCCTGGGCATACACCACCAGGGCGGCGAAGGCCGAGGACATCACCAGGCCGATGGCCACCGCCAGTACCACGGTCCAGGCCAGGTTGGCGTAGGGCAGGGCGAGGGCGAAGGGCGCCACGCCGAGGAACGAGACCCAGATCACCGCCTTGCGCCCGATACGGTCACCCACCGGGCCACCGGCGAAGGTGCCCACTGCCACGGCCGCGAGGAACACGAACAGGAACAGCTGGCTGTGCTGCACGCTCAGGCCGAAATGCTCGATCAGGTAGAAGGTGAAGTAGTTGGTGAACGAGGCGATGTAGACGAACTTGGCGAACATCAATACGGCGATAACCGCCACGGCACGCCACATGGCGCCGCGCGACAAGCCGGCTGCCTGCTGGCCGGCGAAGGTCTTGAGCCGGGTCTGGCCGTGGCGCACGGTCCAGCCGGTTACTCTCAACAGCACGAATACCGCCAGCGCGGCGGCCAGCATGAACCAGGCAATGGCCGGCTGCCCGTGCGGAATGACGATGGCAGCGGTCAGCAGCGGGCCGAGGGCCGAGCCGGTGTTGCCGCCGACCTGGAAGGTCGATTGCGCGGTGCCGAAGCGCCCACCGGAGGCCATCCTGGCCACTCGCGAGGCTTCGGGGTGGAAGGTCGCCGAGCCCACACCGACCACCGCCGCGGCCACCAGCAGCATTTCATAGCTGCCGGCGAAGGCGAGCAGGGCGATGCCCACCAGCGTCACCAGCATGCCAGCCGGCAGCAGGTAGGGTTGCGGGTGCTTGTCGGTGTACAGACCGATCCAGGGTTGCAGCAGGGAGGCGGTCACCTGGTAGATCAGGGCGATCCAGCCGATCTGGGCAAAGCTCAGCGCGAAATCGCTCTTGAGCATCGGGTAGATCGACGGCAGCACGGCCTGGATCAGGTCGTTGAGCAGGTGGGCGAATGCGGCGGCGCCGACGATGCGGACCAGAAAGCCCTGGGGTTGGTCGGCAGGTGTGGCGGCGGCCATGGAGGCGGTGGAGGTCGTCATGGGCAAGGTTCTTCCGTGGAAAGGGAGCAAGGCATTGCCGCCGCAGGTTAGCCAGTACCCGGGTTGCCTGTCTCACGCCGAACAGGCAGCTACTGTCGCGTTTCGGACATTCCGGGCCTGACGCCCTGGATTCGCAAGCGGTCCGCGTACCCTGTGGGAGCGGGTTTACCCGCGAAGAATCCAACGCGGTGCATGGCACCGGCTGCGCCGGTGTTCGCGGCTAAAGCCGCTCCTACAGGGTCCCTGCTAATACCTGGCCGCCCCGGATTCATCGTTCGTGCCGCGCCACCCAGCGCAGCAAGGCGGCAATCGGTACGCTGCGATGAACCTCGTGCCGGTAGGGTTTGCCTTCGGCGGTAAAGCGTTCGCGATAGCGGCTCAGCACCAGGCTCCGGCCATCAGCCGAAACCCGGGCCTCCAGTTCATGCAGCAACAGCGGTTGCCGGGCAGCGCCTTCCAGGCGCCTGAACAGCAGCATGGCGGCTTGGGCATCATTCTTCACGGGCATCTCCTGCACAATCCACTGGCCACGCTCCCGGCTCGCCGGCCTTGCCTTCTGCCACCCGGTTGCTGCGCCGCTGCGCGGTGTAGTCACGCAGTGCGAGGTAGTAATCAGGCCAGGTGCGCAGCAGGTCGGTCAGTGGCAGTGCTTCGGCCCGTGCATCGACGATGCCTCCAGCCGTGGCTACCTTGCCCAGGGTTTCGACGGTATTGCTGTTGCCGCCAAACGGGTCCAGCGCCAGGCCCAGTACCGTGCCGGTGGCATCGCGCAGGTTGTGGGTGCCCAGCAGCGGCAGCTCGACGATGGGGCCATCGGCGATGTTCCACACTCCGAAGGTCTGGCCAAAGTCCGAGCGGTGCTGGCTGAGGCCCATTTTGCCAGACACGTCGACCAGCCCCGCCACACCCAGGGTGGTGTTGAAGATGAAGCGGCTGAGGCTGGTCATCGCCCGCTCGCCATTGCCCTGCAGCAGGTCGTTGACGAACACCTTGGGCTCACCGAAGTTGCTGGCAAAGTTGTGCAGGCCCTGTTGGGCAAAACCGGGCAGCGCGGTGTAGCCGCGGGCGACGGGGGCCAGCAGATAGTCATCGACCGTGCGGTTGAAGGCGAATACGGCGCGGTTGGCGGGCTCGGCCGGATCACTGACCTGATAGGCGACATTGCCGCAGGCAGGCGTGGCCGCTGCACGTTGGCTGCAGCTTCCCGCCACGAGCAGCGACAAGGCCAGCGCGGCAGAGCGCGCTGAACGGGAGGCGGATGATGAACGGGACATAGATACATTCCTGGCAAGAACTGGCGGCGATGCTGCGCAGTTTTCTTTGCCCGGGAATGTCCGGATTGTCTCGGCGTCGACACTTTGTTTCAGGGTTGAAATATATGACGTCTGCGTAGGGATGGCCTTAAAGTACGGCTTGGTAACCTTGTTTTGCGGTGCTTTTTTGTGAGCCTTTTGCTGATAGTCGACGATGATGTCGAGGTGCTCGACCTGTTGCAGAAGTTTCTCTGCCAGCATGGTTACGAGGTTGATGTGGCCAGGGATGGCAAGGCGCTCTGGCAGGCCCTTGAGCGGCGGGTGCCAGACCTGGTCATTCTGGATGTGATGCTGCCTGGCGACAGTGGCCTGGTGTTGTGCCAGCGCTTGCTGGCCGAGCACAAGGTGGCAGTGATCATGCTCACCGCCATGGGCGAGCTGAGTGACCGGGTGGTTGGCCTGGAGCTGGGGGCGGACGACTACCTGACCAAACCGTTCGCCGCCCGTGAACTGCTGGCCCGGGTGAGGGCAGTACTGCGCCGTGCCGGCGAAGCGGCCGGTGGCGCGGCGGGCCATGCCTGCGCGATTCTGGAGTTTGCCGGCTGGCGACTGGATGTGGTGCGGCGCGAACTGCGTTCGCCGGACAACGTCATGATCCCCTTGTCCAACGGTGAGTTCGAGCTGCTGCTGGTGTTCGCCGAGCATCCGCGGCGGGTGCTCAGCCGCCAGCAATTGCTGGACATGGCCCGCGGCGATGCCTACGACGCCTATGATCGCAGCATCGACGTCCAGGTGAGCCGGCTGCGCCGCAAGCTTGAAACCGACCACGGCAACGAGCCCTTGATCCGTACCCTGCGCAACGCTGGTTACCTGTTCACGCCCACGGTCGCGAAGCGATGAAGGTCCTCGCCAGGGTTCGCCAGGCCCTGCCACGGCCCAAGATCACCATTGCCCGCTGGATCGCGCTGACCACCCTGACAGCGATGCTGTTCCTGCTGCTGCTCAAGGTGCTGTTCAGCCTGTTGCTGAGCGTCTGGGCGCAGCCACCGCTGCTGGAGAGCGGGGTGATCGAGAAGGTTGCAGCGGTCACCCGCATTCTCGATGCCGCGCCCATGGAGCAGCGTGCCAACATTGCCAGCGCGGCGGGTGACGGCTCGTACTCTGTACGATGGCTGCGCCGCCATGACGAAGCGGGCGTGCCAGTGTTGGTCGATGCCGAGTTCAGCCAGGGTACGCCTATACTGCGCGCGCTGCTCAAGCGCCCGGATGCCAGGGTCGAGGCCTTCGAACCGTCCGACATGCCGGAATACGCACCTGAGCGTGGCTATGCGCTGATGATCGAGCTGACCGACAAGTCCTGGGTGCTGTACCGTGCCACCGACCGCAGCTGGGGCCTGGATGAACTGCCGCGCAACCTGATCATCCTGGGCTTGATGCTGGTTTCCAGCCTTGCCGTCGCGCTGCTGGCCACGCGCTACCTGGCCAAGCCGCTGGAGCGCTTTGCCGAAGGTGCGCGGCGTTTTGGCAAGGACTTCAATGCTCCGCCCATTCCGGTGGTCGGCCCGCATGACCTGCGCCAGGCCATCCTCGCGTTCAATGCCACCCAGGCGCAGCTCAAGCATTTTCTCAATGACCGTACCCAGATGCTTGCGGCCATTTCCCATGACTTGCGTGCACCGCTTACGCGCATGCGCTTGCGCGCCGAGTTCATCGACGATGCCCAGCTACAGGCCAAGTTGTTCAAGGACGTCGACGAGATGCAGGCAATGGTCGATGCGGCATTGGGGTTCTTCCGTGATGATGCACGGCTGGAACAGATGACCGTATTCGACCTGGGCGAATTGCTGCTGACCGTAGTGGACGATTTCAAGGATGCGGGGGTCGAGGTCGGCCTCAGCGGGCCGCGCCGCTGTGTGTACACCGGGCGACCGGTGGGCATCAAGCGAGTGCTGGTCAACTTGATCGACAATGCCGCGAAGTATGGCCGTGAGCCCATGGTGGTGTTGGCGGTAAACGCCAGGCAGATCGAGATTACCGTGCAGGATCGCGGGCCGGGCATCGCGCCGGAGCTACATGAGCAGGTATTCGCGCCGTTCTACCGTATCGAAGGTTCACGCAACCGCAATACCGGTGGTGTTGGGCTGGGCCTGCCCGCAGCACGGGCCATCGTGCTGGAGCAGGGAGGCAGCGTGACCCTGGGCAACCGCCCCGGTGGCGGTCTGGAAGTCAGGATCATGCTGCCGCTGGGCTGATCAGAGCCCCATTTCGCTGAGCCCGGGGTGATCATCCGGGCGCCGGCCCAACGGCCAGTGGAACTTGCGCTCGGCTTCACTGATTGGGTGTTCGTTGATGCTCGAATGACGGTTCTGCATCAGCCCGTCGTCGGCAAATTCCCAGTTCTCGTTGCCATGGGCGCGGTACCACTGGCCGCTGTCGTCGTGGTACTCGTAGACATAGCGCACGGCGATGCGGTTGCCGGTGAAGGCCCACAGCTCCTTGATCAGGCGGTACTCCAGTTCATGGTTCCATTTGCGCGCCAGGAACGCCTCGACCTCGGCACGGCCGCGGGGGAACTCGGCGCGGTTACGCCAGACGGTGTCGATGGTATAGGCAAGCGCGACCTTGGCCGGGTCGCGGCCGTTCCAGCCATCTTCGGCCAGGCGGACTTTTTCGATGGCGCTTTCACGGGTGAAGGGCGGCAGGGGTGGGCGGGACATCGGGGTTCTCCTCAGGTCGGTTGGCTTGAAGGAGAGTAGTAGCCGATGGCCGAACAGAGAATGGGTGTGCCTGGCACTTCATAATTGCAGTGCATGGAACAATTCAGATCGGTCGAGAAAGCTTGCGCAATCCCTGTGGGGGATCGCCCAGTCCTTTGGGCTGCGCTCCCACAGGGGGACTCTATCAGGCTGCGTCGGCTGCGGCTTTCCCGGCGACCTTGCTACGGCCACCCAGCCACACCAGCAGCAGCCCGGCAGCCGCCAGCACGCCACCGGCCATCGGCACGGCCGCAAAGCCCAGATCCAGGCTGATCACCGCACCACCCAGCGCCGCGCCCAAGGCGTTGCCCAGGTTGAACGCGCCGACGTTGATCGACGAGGCCAGCCCCGGTGCTTCGATGGCGGCGATCATCACCCGCATCTGCAGCGGCGGTACCACGGCGAAGGTGAACATGCCCCACACCAGCAAGGCGATGGCGGCGCCGATGTGGCTGCCCAGTACCAGCGGCATCAGCAGCATGATCACTGCCAGTGCCGCGAGGACGATCCGCGCCGCACCCTCCAGCGACCAGTCGGCCAGGCGGCCACCCAGGCTGTTGCCCAGGGTGAAGCCGATACCGATCAGCACCAGGCCCAGGGTGACGAAGCTGTCCGAGGCGCCGGTCAGTTCGGCCAGTACCGGTGCCACGTAGGTGTACAAGGTGAACATGGCGCCGGCACCGAGCACGGTGGTGGCCATTGCCAGCAGCACGCTGGGGCGGGCAATGACCGCCAGCTCCTTGCGTACATGCGGCACGCTGCCGCGTTCACCCTTGGGCAGGGCGTACCACAGCGCGGCCATGGCCAGCAGGCCCAGCACGGCGGTACCGGCAAAGGCCATGCGCCAGCCGACCTGCTGGCCGATCCAGGTGGCGGCCGGCACGCCGCCGATATTGGCGATGGTCAGGCCCATGAACATGGTGGCCACGGCACTGGCCTGTTTCTCCTTGGGCACCACACTGGCGGCCACCACCGCGCCAAGGCCGAAGAATGCGCCGTGGTTGAGGCTGGTGACCAATCGCGAGGCGAGCAGGGTGTAGTAGTCCGGTGACAGCGACGACAGCAGGTTGCCGAGGGTGAAGATGGCCATCAGTGCCATCAGTGCGGCGCGCTTGCCGAAACGGCTGAACAGCAGGGTCATGATCGGCGCGCCGACCATCACACCAATGGCGTAGGCGGTAATCAGCATGCCGGCGCTGGGGATGCTGACGTCGACACCTTGGGCGATCACCGGCAGCAGGCCCATCGGCGTGAACTCGGTGGTGCCGATGCCGAAGGCACCGATGGCCAGGGCAAACAGGACGCGCCCGGCGTTCATTGCGCGTGCTCCGGCGCGGCCAACTCGGTCAATGGGCATGGGGTGGCCTCCGTCAGTTTGACTGGTGTCTCATGGAACTGTGGCAGTACGTATTCGGCGATTTCGTGCAGGGTTTCGTCCAGCGGTCGCACGTTACGCCGCAGGTGCAGGCCGATATGGTCGACGCCCGCCGCGCGCAGGGCGCCGAGCTCGGCCGCCAGTGCCTTGCGGCCACCGCGAAAACCGAAGCGCCAGCGTTGCAGCGGTTCGTCGGGGTTGTCCGCCAGGTCCAGGTGGATGAAGCTGCTGTAGGGCTTGTCGCCCGCCACCGCGCGCCAGGCGGCGACCCGCCGGCGGTGGTCATCCGGCGTGCCGGGGTAGGCCAGGCAGCCGTCCAGGTTGCTGCCGATCCATGCCGGGCTTTGCTGGGCCAGGCCGGCTACCAGCAGCGGCAGCGGCGAGGCGGTGCCGGGTAATACGGCCAGTCCTTCGGGCAGGTGGCCGTTGGCACCATCACGCAGCAGCGCGACCTGTTGGCGGAATGCGTTGCCGCGCCCCTCGAAATCCCGACCGAACAGCGGGTATTCCACCGGCCGGTCACCACTGGCCACGCCCAGCAGCAGGCGATTGCCGCTGAGGCGCTGCACACTATTGGCCGACTTCAGGGTCAGCAGCGGTTCGCGAATCGGCAGCACCACGGCAGCCGTGCCGAGCAGGATGTCGCGGGTTACCCCGGCCAGGTAGCCGAGGTAGGCAAACACCTCGAACACCTGGGCGGCGTCGCCGAACGACGGGTCATACAGCGGCACATCGCGGATCCACAGGGCGCGGTAGCCCAGGCGGTCGGCCAGTTGTGCCAGTTCTGCGTGGCGGGCCAGGTCCGGCTCGCCGAACTGGCGGCCGTCGCGGCGCCGTGCCTGTTCACCGGCGGGCGTCCAGTCGTGGTCCAGCGGCGCTTCCAGGCCGACACTGAAGCCGCCAGCGGTCAGGCGTTCGAGGGGTGTGGTCATGGCATCAATCCCAGATTGGCGCCAGGCCGTCAGGGCTGACTTCGCGGCCATTGCGCTCGAGCTTGGCGATGCGCGCCATGTCGTCGGCGTCCAGCTTCAGGTCACGGGCGAGCAGGTTGCTGGCCAGGTTTTCGCGTTTGGTCGACGACGGGATCACCGCGTAGCCCAGCTGCAGGGCCCAGGCCAGGGCAACCTGGGCGACGGTGGCCTTGTGCTTGGCGGCGATGTCGGCCAGTACCGGGTCTTTCAGGACCTTGCCGTAAGCCAGGGTCATGTACGAGGTGACGGTGACGCCTTGCTCCTTGAGGAACGCGGTCAGCTTGCTGTTCTGCAGGTACGGGCTGAGTTCGATCTGGTTGGTGGCGATTTCGCCTTTGCCGACCACTTCGATGGCCTGGCGGGTCAGTTCGATGTTGAAGTTGGATACACCGATCTGGCGAGTCAGGCCGAGCTTCTTGGCTTCGGCCAGGGCGGCCATGTATTCGGGCAGTTCAACGCCGTTGCCTGGGGCTGGCCAGTGGATCAGCAGCAGGTCGACGTAGTCGGTGCGCAGTTTCTGCAGGCTCTCGCGCAGGCTGGGGATCAGCTTGTCCGCGGCGTAGTTTTCAATCCAGATCTTGGTGGTGATGAACAGTTCGTCGCGCTTGACGCCGCTTTCGGCGATAGCCTGGCCAACGTCGGCTTCGTTCTTGTAGATCTGCGCGGTGTCGATGACCCGGTAGCCCAGTTCCAGGGCCGACTTGACGGAATCGATGACGGCCTGGCCGGTGAGGCGGAAGGTGCCGAGGCCGAAGGGTGGAATGCTCATGGATCTGCTCCTGATGCGTAAGGGGTGAACCGAACCGAGCCTGATCGCTCGGGTTCGATCGCTTTTCGTGTGGGGAGCAGTGTGCGGCTTTGAGGGGGATTGATTAAGGTGGGGCGGGGCCAAGGTCATTTGACCGGGAGGCAAGAATAGGCCTTTGTGTCGTGACTGTTGCTGCAGGAATGCAGGGTAAGCCTGACCCGGCCTCTTCGCGGGTGAACCCGCTCCTACAGGTACTGCACCGTTCCTGAGTGCGGCGCAGACCCTGTGGGAGCGGGTTCACCCGCGAAGAGGCCGGTACAGGAAAACGAAACAGCCCGCCATGAAGGCGGGCCGTCTGGCATTGCAAGGCGACAATCAGCGGCGGCGGAACAGCGGCAGCGGCTCGTCGGTGGCGGCCTGGTAGGTCACCGAGAAGTCCTTCAGGCTTTGCAGCGCGTCTTCCGGGTCCTTGTCGGCACGGATGGCGAACGCGTCAAAACCGCAACGGGCCATGAAGAACAGCTGGTCGCGCAGCACGTCGCCAATGGCGCGCAGCTCGCCCTTGAACTTGTAGCGGTCACGCAGCAGGCGCGCATTGGAGTAGTTGCGCCCGTCGGTGAACGCCGGGAAGTTCAGCGCGATGACCTGGAAGTGATGTACGTCCTCGCCGATTTCTTCCGCCTGCTCGTCGCTGTCCAGCCACACGCCCAGGCCGCCGTCGCGGGCCTTGAGTACGTGGGCATGGTCGCGCCACATCTGCAGCGGGACGATGTAGTCGTCGCAGTTGGTCAGCTCGTCAAAGGACGTTTCCTTGGGCAGCAGGTGCCAGGTTTCGTCGACGATCTGGTTGTTCTTAATGATTCGCTGCATAGACGCGTTCCTTGAAGGGGTCGATGCCGATACGCTGGTAGGTGTCGATGAAACGCTCTTCCTCGGTACGTTGCTCGACGTACACGGCGATCAGCTTCTCGATCACATCGGCCATGTCTTCCTGGGCGAAGGACGGGCCGAGGATCTTGCCCAGGCTCGCGCCACGCGCGGCATTGCCGCCCAGCGACACCTGGTAGAACTCCTCGCCCTTCTTGTCCACGCCGAGGATGCCGATGTGGCCCACGTGGTGGTGGCCGCAGGCGTTCATGCAGCCGGAGATGTTCAGGTCGATTTCGCCGATGTCGAACAGGTAGTCCAGGTCGTCGAAGCGGCGCTGGATGGATTCGGCGATCGGGATCGACTTGGCGTTGGCCAGCGAGCAGTAGTCACCACCCGGGCAGCAGATGATGTCGGTCAGCAGGCCGATGTTCGGGGTGGCGAAGCCGCTTTCGCGCAGTTCCAGCCACAGGGCGTGCAGCTGGCGCTGCTCGACGTCGGCAAGGATGATGTTCTGCTCGTGCGAAGTGCGCAGGAAGCCGAAGCTGTAGCGCTCGGCCAGGTCGGCCACGGCGTCCAGCTGCTTGTCGGTCAGGTCGCCCGGGGCAACGCCGGTGGGCTTCAGCGACAGGGTCACGGCCACGTAACCAGGGCGCTTGTGAGCGCGGGTGTTGCGCGAGCGCCAGCGGGCGAAGCCTGGGTACTCGGCGTCCTGGGCGGTGTAATCGACGTTGTCCAGGGCCAGGTAGGCCGGGTCGACGAAGTGGCGCGACACACGCTGCACTTCGGCTTCGGTCAGGGTGGTGCTGCCGCCACGCAGGTGGACCATTTCGGCCTCGACCTTCTCGGCGAACACTTCCGGGGTAAGGGCCTTGACCAGGATCTTGATCCGCGCCTTGTACTTGTTGTCACGGCGACCGTAACGGTTGTACACGCGCAGGATGGCGTCGAGGTAGCTGATCAGGTCTTGCCATGGCAGGAATTCGTTGATGAACGAGCCCACCACCGGGGTACGGCCCAGGCCGCCACCGACCAGCACGCGGAAGCCCAGTTCACCAGCGGCATTGCGCACCGGCTCCAGGCCGATGTCGTGCACTTCGATGGCGGCGCGGTCTTCCTGCGAGCCGTTGATGGCAATCTTGAACTTGCGCGGCAGGTAGGCGAATTCCGGGTGGAAGGTGGTCCACTGGCGGACGATTTCGCACCACGGGCGCGGGTCGACGATTTCGTCTGCGGCCACGCCGGCGAACTGGTCGGTGGTGGTGTTGCGCAGGCAGTTGCCGCTGGTCTGGATCGCGTGCATCTGCACGGTGGCCAGTTCGGCGAGGATGTCCGGGATGTCTTCCAGCGCCGGCCAGTTGAATTGCACGTTCTGGCGGGTGGAGATATGGGCGTAGCCCTTGTCGTAGTCGCGGGCGATCTTGGCCAGCGTACGGACCTGGGTGGCGTTCAGCTGGCCGTACGGCACGGCGACACGCAGCATCGGCGCGAAACGCTGGATGTAAAGGCCGTTCTGCAGGCGCAGAGGGCGGAATTCTTCTTCGCTCAGCTCACCGGCCAGATAGCGGCGGGTCTGATCACGGAACTGCTTGACGCGGTCCTCGATGATCCGCTGATCGTACTCGTCGTATACGTACATAAAAGTCCTGTCTCAGGCATGCAGCTATTCGCGCGCACGGCCGCGCACTCCGCTTCGGAGCCGAGGAACGATAGCAGGTTGTGTTTATGCGCTAAAGTGATGTTTTTGCATATGAAAAGAACCAAATGGACTATGTGAGACTGACTGCCATTTGTGCGCTTGGAGTGGCCTGGCGTTTATAATCCGCTGTTTGCTTCGCAGGGATTTCAGCCCATGCTCAAGGCGTTGTGCCATAGCTTGTGTCTTGCCTTGCCGCTGGCGGCAAGCGCGCAGCCGGCTTCGGTGGTTTTCCTCAACCCGGGGCTGTCCTCCGAGACGTTCTGGACCAGTTATACCCGCTTCATGCAGGCCGCCGCGGACGAGCTGGGCATGACCCTGCGCGTGGAATACAGCGAGCGCCGCGCCGACCTGGCGCTGACCCAGGCCAAGGCGATCCTGAGCGGGCCGCAGCGGCCGGATTACCTGGTGCTGGTCAACGAGCAGTACGTGGCGCCGGAGATCATCCGCCTGTCGCGTGGCAGCGGGGTCAAGCTGTTCCTGGTCAACAACGGCCTGACTGCCAGCCAGGCCCGTAGCATCGAGGCCCAGCCCGACAAGTATGCCGAGCTGCTGGGCACCTTGACGGCCAACGACGAGCAGGCGGGCTTCCAGATGTTGCACCAGATGGTCGCGCAGTTGCCCCGCGACAGTGGGCCGGTGGACCTGGTGGCCTTTGCCGGGGTCAAGACCACACCGGCCTCGCAGCTGCGCGAGGAAGGCATGCGCCGCGCCCTGGCCGATTTCCCCCAGGTGCGTTTGCGTCAGGTGGTGTATGGCGGCTGGAGCCGTCAGCGCGCCTACGAGCAGGCGCAGCAGCTGCTGGAGCGCTACCCGGCTACCCGCCTGGTGTGGTCGGCCAATGACGAGATGGCCTTTGGTGCCATGCAGGCGTTCGAGGAGGCGGGGCGCAAGCCGGGGCGCGATGTGCTGTTCAGCGCCATCAACAGCTCGCCCGCTGCCCTGCGGGCACGTATCGACGGGCGTCTGAGCGTGCTGATGGGCGGGCATTTCACCCTCGGCGGTTGGGCCATGGTGATGCTTCACGATGACGCCCAGGGGCTGGCGGTGAACCGCGACGGTCTGCGCGAGCATCGCACGCCGGTGTTGCAGCCGATCGACCAGGCCAAGGCGAAGCATTGGCTGAAACTGCTGGAACGGGCCGACTACGGCGTCGATTTCCAGCAGTACAGCGCCGAAGGGCGGCCGCCCGGCTATCAGTACCCCTTTCTGACGTCACCGATCAATTATTGAAAGACCCTGCTTGAGGGAAGGGCATTGCTCGTCTTAACTGCTGGTGGTGAAGTGCATTCCCATAACCACTACAAGAGGCAATGCAATGGGAAACTCAACCAAGGTCCGCAAAGCTGACAGCAGCGTCGATGCCTGGGCGATCCTCTGCCTGATCGTTCTGGTGGTGGTCACTGCCGTGTATTGGGTCAGCCACCAGTAGACTTGTATTCAAGACCGTGATGCAGCCAGAGCGCCTGCGGGAGGGAGTCCCGCGGGCGTTTTTGCTTTGCCTGTGCCGGCCTCTTCGCGGGCTAGCGAGCCAGGTGCAGGGCCAACTGCACCAGGCCGATCAATACGGCTATGAACACCAGGGTGAACAGCGTCCCCAGCGCAATGAAATGGCTGGCCTTGCCGTGGGTGAAGTCGCGGGCGCGGTTCTTGCCGCTTTGCACGCCGAAGGCGGCAGCGAGGATGCTGTGCAGCATCTGCCAGAAGGTCGGGGGTTTGCCCTGGCTGGAATCGTCCATGGTGGCTCCTGAGGAAATCAGAGGCAATCAGGGACAGTGTAGGCAATGAGATCGAGGTTGGCTTTGCCGGCCTCTTCGCGGGCTCGCCCGCTCCCACAGGTATGTCACCGGACCTGAGGCCTGTGTCGTACCTGTGGGAGCGGGCAAGCCCGCGAAGAAGCCAACGCGGTCTTAGCTATCGTACCCGAGGTTAGGCGCCAACCAGCGCTCGCTCACGCTCACATCCTGGCCTTTGCGCGCGCTGTAACGCTCGATCTGGTCCTTGTCGACCTTGCCCACGGCAAAGTACTGCGCCTGCGGGTGGGCAAAGTACCAGCCGCTGACCGCCGCCGCCGGGAACATCGCGAAGTGATCGGTGAGGAACACGCCGCTCGGCCCGGTCTCGCCGATGGCAGTGCCATCAAGCAGGCGGAACAGGGTTTCCTTCTCGGTGTGGTCCGGGCAGGCCGGGTAGCCGGGAGCCGGGCGAATGCCGCGGTACTGCTCCTTGATCAGCGCTTCGTTGTCCAGGTGTTCGTCGCGGGCATAACCCCAGTGCTCTTTACGCACCTGCTCGTGCAACCATTCGGCACAGGCCTCGGCCAGGCGGTCGGCCAGGGCCTTGACCATGATCGAGCTGTAGTCATCGCCCTTGTCCTGATAGGCCTTGGCCACTTCCTCGGCACCGATGCCGGCGGTGGTGATGAAACCACCGACATAATCGGTGACACCACTGGCCTTCGGCGCGACGAAGTCGGCCAGCGACCAGTTGGGCTTGCCGTCCGGCTTGATGGTCTGCTGGCGCAGGTGGTGCAGGGTGGCCAGTGCCTGGCCGTTGTCGCCATAGACTTCGATGTCGTCATCGGCCACCTGGTTGGCCGGCCAGAAGCCGAACACCGCTCGGGCACTGATCAGTTTTTCGTCGATCAGCTTGTCGAGCATCTCGCGGGCATCCTTGTACAGCGCCGTTGCAGCCTCGCCGACCACTTCGTCGGTGAGGATGCGCGGGAACTTGCCAGCCAGGTCCCAGGAGATGAAGAACGGGGTCCAGTCGATGTACTCGGCCAAGGTGCGCAGGTCGATGTCTTCCAGCACCTTGACGCCGGTGAAGGAGGGTACCGCTGGCTGGTAGCCAGCCCAGTCGTACTGCGGCTTGGCGGCGATGGCCTGGGCGTAGCTCAGGCGCTCGGTGCGGGCACTGCGGTTGGCGGTGCGCTCGCGTACTTCTTCGTATTCCTGGCGGGTCTTTTCGACGAAGCCGGCTTTCAGCTCCTTGGACAGCAACTGGGTGGCAACGCCCACCGCACGCGAGGCGTCGGTGACGTAGACCACGGCGTCGTTGCTGTACTTGGGCTCGATCTTGACCGCGGTGTGCGCCTTGGAGGTGGTGGCGCCGCCGATCATCAGCGGCAACTGGAAGCCCTGGCGCTGCATTTCGCGGGCAACGTGGACCATTTCGTCCAGTGACGGCGTGATCAGGCCGGACAGGCCGATGATGTCGCACTTCTCGTCGCGGGCGGTTTGCAGGATCTTCTCGGCCGGCACCATCACGCCAAGGTCGACGATGTCGTAGCCGTTGCAGCCCAGCACCACGCCGACGATGTTCTTGCCGATGTCGTGCACGTCGCCTTTTACCGTGGCCATCAGGATCTTGCCCTTGGCTTCCGGCTTGTCGCCTTTCTCGGCTTCGATGAACGGGATCAGGTGTGCTACCGCCTGTTTCATCACGCGGGCCGACTTCACCACCTGGGGCAGGAACATCTTGCCCGCGCCGAACAGGTCGCCGACCACGTTCATGCCATTCATCAGCGGGCCTTCGATCACCTCGATCGGGCGTGCGCACTGCTGGCGGCATTCTTCGGTGTCTTCGACGATGAACGCGGTGATGCCCTTGACCAGCGCGTGCTCCAGGCGTTTTTCCACCGGCAGCGAGCGCCACTCTTCGTTTTCCACTTCCTTGGTTGCGCCGCCGCCCTTGTAGTCGTCGGCGATGGCCAGCAGCGCGTCGGTGCCATGCGGGGTACGGTTGAGCACCACGTCCTCGACCTTTTCACGCAGTGCAGCCGGGATTTCGTCATAGATCTCCAGCTGGCCGGCGTTGACGATACCCATGGTCAGGCCGTTCTGGATGGCGTGATACAGGAATACCGAGTGGATCGCCTCACGCACCGGGTTGTTGCCCCGGAACGAGAACGACACGTTGGACACACCGCCCGAACTCAGGGCGTGGGGCAGGTGGTCGCGGATGTAGGCACAGGCCTCGATGAAATCGACGGCGTAGTTGTTGTGCTCTTCGATGCCGGTGGCGACGGCGAAGATGTTCGGGTCGAAGATGATGTCTTCCGGCGGGAAGCCCACTTCGTTGACCAGGATGTCATAGCTGCGCTGGCAGATTTCCTTCTTGCGCGCGGCGGTATCGGCCTGGCCGACCTCGTCGAAGGCCATCACCACCACGGCAGCGCCATAGCGCTTGCACAGGCGGGCATGGTGCTTGAACTGCTCGACGCCTTCCTTCATGGAAATGGAGTTGACGATGCCCTTGCCCTGGATGCATTTCAGGCCGGCTTCGATCACTTCCCACTTGGACGAGTCGATCATGATCGGCACGCGCGAGATGTCCGGTTCGCCGGCGATCAGGTTGAGGAAACGGACCATGGCGGCCTGGGAGTCGAGCATCCCTTCGTCCATGTTGATGTCGATTACCTGGGCGCCGGCCTCGACCTGCTGCAGGGCGACTTCCAGGGCTTCGGTGTAGTTCTCTTCACGGATCAGCCGGGCGAACTTGGCGGAGCCGGTGATGTTGGTGCGCTCGCCGACGTTGACGAACAGCGACTGGCGGTCGATGGTGAACGGCTCCAGGCCCGACAGGCGGCAGGCCTTGGCGATTTCCGGAATCTCGCGCGGCTTGTACTTGGCCACGGCCTCGGCGATGGCCTGGATGTGGCCCGGGGTGGTGCCGCAGCAGCCGCCGATGATGTTGAGGAAGCCGCTGGCGGCGAATTCCTCGACCACCACGGCCATTTCCGCCGGGGTTTCGTCGTATTCACCGAAGGCGTTCGGCAGGCCGGCGTTGGGGTGGGCCGAGACATGGGTGTCGGCCTTGGTCGCCAGCTCTTCCAGGTACGGGCGCAGGTCCTTGGCGCCAAGGGCGCAGTTCAGGCCCACGGAAATCGGCTTGGCGTGGCGCACCGAGTTCCAGAACGCTTCGGTGGTCTGGCCCGACAGGGTACGGCCCGAGGCGTCGGTGATGGTGCCGGAGATCATGATCGGCAGTTCGATGCCGTCTTCCTCGAACACCTGCTGCACGGCGAAGATCGCCGCCTTGGCGTTGAGGGTGTCGAAAATGGTCTCGATCAGCAGCAGGTCGGCGCCGCCTTCGATCAGGCCGCGGGTAGCCTCGATGTAGTTCGTTACCAGCTCATCGAAGGTGACGTTGCGGTAGCCGGGGTCGTTGACGTCCGGGGAAATCGAGCAGGTGCGGCTGGTAGGGCCGAGCACGCCGGCGACGAAGCGCGGCTTGTCCGGGGTTTCCAGGGTCTTGGCATCGGCCACCTGGCGGGCGATGCGCGCGCCCTCGACGTTCAGCTCGTAAACCAGCGATTCCATGCCATAGTCGGCCTGGGAAATCTGCGTGGCGTTGAAGGTGTTGGTTTCGAGAATATCGGCGCCGGCATCCAGGTAGGCCTTCTCGATGGCGGCGATCACGTCCGGGCGGCTGAGCAGCAACAGGTCGTTGTTACCCTTGACATCGCTTGGCCAATCGGCGAAACGCGTGCCACGATAGTCGTGTTCCTCGAGGCGGTAGCTTTGGATCATAGTACCCATGCCGCCGTCGAGGATCAGGATGCGCTCTTTGAGTGCGTTCTGGAGTGCTTGGAGACGAGCGCTGCGGTCGGACATAGGAACTACCTGGTCGGGCAAATTTCAGAAGGTGCAGAATCATAACAAAGCTGCGCAGATTTTAGGCACATCGCCCATTTGCATGAAAATGGCTCATGTTGGGCGGGCGTCGGCAAGGCACGGCACCCCAAGGACGACCAGTCAACAAATCGTGATGGCTTTCAATACCCAGGACTTTCCGCACATGGTGCATCGTATTCTTGCCGGCGTTTTCGCCCTGCTCATCAGCAGTGTGGCGTTCGGGCAAGCCCCCCAGTCGAGCCCGGCTGTTTCCTACACCCGGGACATTCAACCGATCTTCACCGAGAAATGCGTGGCCTGCCACGCCTGCAACGACGCCGCCTGCCAGCTGAAGCTGGAAAGCCCTGAAGGCGCGGTGCGCGGGGCCAGCAAGGTCCCGGTGTACCAGGGCGAGCGCAGCAAGGCAGTGCCTACCACGCGGCTGTTCTACGACGCCCACAGCGAGGGCGAATGGCGCAAGAAGGGTTTCTACTCGGTGCTCGACAACCAGGGCAGCCAGGCCGCGCTGATGGCGCGCATGCTCGAGCTGGGGCACAAGACCCCGCTCACGCCCAACGCCAAGCTGCCCGAGGAAATTGTCCTGGGCCTGAACCGCAACAACATGTGCCCGTTGCCGCATGAGTTCGATGCCTATGCCGGCGCCCATCCCAAGGAAGGCATGCCGCTGGCGGTGACCGGGCTGACCGACAAGGAATACGACACCATGCGCCGCTGGCTGGCCGCCGGTGCGCCGGTCGAGTACCAGTCGATCAAGCCGAGCGCGGCCGAAGCCAAGCAGATCGCCGACTGGGAAGAGCTGCTCAACCGCCCGGGTTCCACCGAGGCACTGGTTGGCCGTTGGCTGTACGAGCACCTGTTCCTGGCGCATATCTACTTCGTCGGTGGCGAGCAGGGCCACTTCTTCCAGTGGGTACGTTCGCGCACCCCGAGCGGCCAGCCGGTCGACCTGATCGCCACGCGCCGCCCCAACGACCCGCCGGGCACCGACTTCTATTACCGGCTGGTCCCGTTGCAGGGCGTGATCGTGCACAAGACGCACATCACCTACCCGATGGGGCCGCAGAAGCTCAAGCGGGTCAAGCAACTGTTCTATGCCGGTGACTGGCATGCCACTGCACTGCCAGGCTATGGCCCGCGCCACCGGGCCAACCCGTTCGAAACCTTCGAAGCGATCCCGGCAGTGGCGCGCTACCAGTTCATGCTGGATAACGCCGAGTACTTCGTGCGCACCTTCATCCGTGGCCCGGTATGCCGTGGGCAGATTGCCACTGACGTGATCCGCGACAACTTCTGGGCATTGTTCCAGGAGCCGGCCCACGACCGCTACATTACCGATGCCAAGTACCGTGGCGAGGCCACGCCGCTGCTGGCCATGCCTGGGCAGATCGATGACGTGGGCAGCGTGCTGAGTCTTTGGCACGCCTACCGCGACAAGCGCAACGAGTACGAAAAACTGCGTCGCGAAGCCTATGCCGACATGCCGGCGCCGGGCTGGGCGACGCTGTGGGCCGGTAACGACAACGCGTTGCTGAGCATCTTCCGCCACTTCGACAGCGCCTCGGTGACCAAGGGCCTGATCGGTGACGTGCCGCTGACCGTGTGGCTGTTCGACTACCCGTTGTTCGAGCGCACCTATTACCAGCTGGCGGTCAACTTCGATGTGTTCGGCAACGTCTCGCACCAGTTGCAGACGCGCCTTTACTTCGACCTGATCCGCAACGGCGCCGAGGTCAACTTCCTGCGCCTGATGCCGGCCGACCAGCGCAAGGCGATCCTCGGCGACTGGTACCAGAACAGCGGCAAGGTGAAGATGTGGATGGATTATGAAGACATCGACACCGACACCCCGAGCGGTATCCAGCTCGACCCGCGCAACCCCAAGCGCGACTTCGGCCTGAAGCTTCTGCAGCGTACCGGCAGCCTGAATGCTGCGCCTGACCCGATCAACCGCTGCCAGGGCGCGTTCTGTTCACGGCCGCAGGTGAGCGAAGAGTTCCGCAATGCCGAGCAGTCGCTCAGCCGCCTGGTGTCGCGCCCGGCTGCCGGGTTGAAGGTGATCAACCAGCTGCCCGAAGCGACCATGCTGCGCATCGAAGGGCAGGGCGGCCAGCGCCAGGTGTACAGCCTGCTGCGCAACCGCGCGCACAGCAACGTGGCGTTCCTGCTGGGCGAGGCGTACCGCTACCAGCCGGGGCTCGATACCCTGACCCTGTACCCCGGCGTGCTCAGCAGCTACCCCAACTTCATCTTCAACATCCCGACCAAGGATGTGCCGGAGTTCGTCGAGGACATGGAGTATGCGAAGGATGATGCGGCGAAGTTCGAGCGTATCGTCATGCGCTGGGGCGTGCGTCGCAGTCACCCTGAGTTCTGGCGCTACTTCCATGACCTGAACAGCTTCATCAGGGAAACCGAGCCGGTCGAGGCGGGCGTGCTGGACATGAACCGCTACGAGAACCTCTGATCGGTCGGGCTGACCTTTCCGATTACCCTGCGGTCGGACTTGCTGGGTGGTCCTGATCGATTGCAAGGGGGCTGCTTTGCAGCCCTTCGCGGGTAAACCCGCTCCCACAGGTATGGCACCACTCTCGAGGTCAGCGCTAACCCTGTGGGAGCGGGTTTACCCGTGAACGAGCGCGTCGCGCTCGCCCCTGCATCCGAGCCTGGGCCTCAATGCACCGGCAATCGCAGGGTACTCCATGCTGTATTCGCTTCAGGCACTGCGGGCGTTCGCCGCCTGGGTGGTGGTCTGCCACCATTTCATGCAGATCTTCTTCGACTTCCATGCCACCGGCCCCATCGGCCAACTGCTCACCGACCGCGGCGCCGCAGGCGTCGATATCTTCTTCGTCATCAGCGGGCTGGTCATCTACCTGTCGACCTGCGACAAAGCCATCGAGCCCCGCCAGTTCCTGCTCAACCGGGCACTGCGTATCGTCCCGGCCTACTGGTTCTACACGGCGCTGATGGCAACCCTGCTGCTGGCCTTCAGCCAGTGGCTGCCGCACCAGGCATTCACCTGGCACCACCTGCTGTTGTCGCTGCTGTTCATCCCGGCGGAAAACCCTGGTGGCTACGGCTTGTACCCGACCCTGAACGTGGGCTGGACGCTGAACTTCGAGATGTTCTTCTACCTGCTGTTCGGCCTGGCTTTACTGGTGCGCCAGCGTCATCAGCAGCTACTGGTCACCGCCGCACTGCTGCTGGCCAGCGAGGTACTGGGCCGGCTGGGCGTGCTCAGCCGCTTCTACAGCAACGACATCATCTACGAGTTCCTGCTCGGCATCGGCCTGGGCGTGCTGCACCGTCGCGGGCTGATTCGCCATGGCCGCTGGCTGCCGTTGGCGTTGCTGGCGGTGGCAGGCCTGGCCATCTACCACCTGGACGCTTCCCGGCGTTTGCTGCACTGGGGCGTGCCGAGTGCAATGATCGTGCTGGCCTTCGTCGCCCTGGAGCCGCTGCTGCGCGGTAACCGGCTGCTCAAGGCGCTGGGCGACTGTTCGTACTCGGTGTACCTGATCCATGTGCTGGTGTTGTATGCCGGCTGGTTCGCCAGCCAGCGCCTGCAGTTGAACCCATACCTGGTGTTCGCCCTGTGCGTGCCGTCCATTGGACTAATGTCGTGGTTCAGCTACCAGTGGCTGGAGCGCGGCCTGTACCGGCGCATGCAGGCCTGGCTGGCGGCGCCACGGGGGCAGCCCCCTGAATATGCGCTTTCCCGAGTCAAATACTAGGACTTTGTTCGAAGGCCGGGTTGGCGTACACTTGGCCGCAAGTCTGTGAGGAACCTACATGAGCGCTATAACCATTACCGACGCCGCCCATGACTACCTGGCCGATCTGCTCTCCAAGCAGAATACGCCTGGCATCGGCATTCGCATTTTCATCACCCAGCCGGGCACCCAGTACGCCGAAACCTGCATTGCCTACTGCAAGCCGGGCGAAGAGAAGCCTGACGATACCGCCGTGGGTCTGAAGAGCTTCACCGCTTACCTGGACGCGGTCAGCGTACCGTTCCTGGAAGACGCACTGGTCGACTACGCCACCGACCGCATGGGTGGCCAGCTGACCATCAAGGCGCCGAATGCCAAGGTGCCGATGGTCAATGAAGACAGCCCGATCAACGAGCGCATCAACTATTACCTGCAGACCGAGATCAACCCTGGCCTGGCCAGCCACGGCGGCCAGGTGAGCCTGGTGGATGTGGTCGATGATGGCATTGCCGTGCTGCAGTTCGGTGGTGGTTGCCAGGGTTGCGGCCAGGCTGACGTGACCTTGAAGGAAGGTATCGAGCGCACCCTGCTCGAGCGTATTCCCGAGCTGAAGGGCGTGCGTGACGTGACTGACCACAGCCAGAAAGAGAACGCCTACTACTGAGGCTGACGCGCTCCTACAGGGATCGCGTTGAACCCACTTCCTTAGCAACAAAGTGTTACTGTTTCAACCCCTGCGACAACAGGCCGCAGCCCGTATTCAAAGGGCTGCAGCCGATCCTCGCCTTCGTCGGGTAGAACCCCTCGGGGTGTCGTGCCAGAATGCCCCGGTTTTTCGACCGGCCCGTCCCGAGGGCCGGCACCTTCCCTGTAAAGGATGGTTTCATGAATGATCTGTATACCCGGCGCGCAGTTG
The DNA here is from genome assembly GCF_036858055.1 of Pseudomonas sp. SF2. Taxonomy (NCBI): domain Bacteria; kingdom Pseudomonadati; phylum Pseudomonadota; class Gammaproteobacteria; order Pseudomonadales; family Pseudomonadaceae; genus Pseudomonas; species Pseudomonas sp. SF2. The sequence continues at coordinate 75,878 of NZ_JAMBDI010000003.1, forward strand.
TCGCCGGGATGGGCGTTCTCGGGCTTGGCCTGCTGGCAGGCTGCAGCCCGGCCCGGGGGCTCGAGTTCAAGCACGGCAAGAACATGAGCAACGAAATCCTTGGGCGCAAGTTCAGCCTCAAGGATACCCAAGGCAATGTGCGCACCCTGTCGAGTTTCTACGGCAGCATGCCGATGATCTTCTTCGGTTTCACCCAGTGCCCGGCGGTGTGCCCGACTACCCTGGCGCGCGCGGCGCAAATCCGCCAGCTGCTGCGCGGCCGCGATCGCGACCTGTTCCAGGTGGTGCTGATTACCCTGGACCCGGAGCGCGACACCCCCGAAGTGCTCGATGCCTACGTCAAGGCGTTCGACCCGTCGTTCACCGCGCTGACCGGCACCCCCGAGGAGATCGCTGCGGTGGCCAAGGAATTCAAGGTGTTCTACGAGAAAGTCCCGGCCGGTGATACCTATACCGTCTCTCACTCGTCCACCAGCTACGTCTACGATACGCGTGGCACCCTGCGCCTGAGCCTGGGCCATTCCCTGACTGCAAAGGAATGCGCCGAAGACCTGGTGACCCTGATGGAGATCTGCTGAATGTCGATACAACCGATCAAGCACGGCCTGGCTGCCCTGGTCCTGATGGGCCTGGCGCTGCCGGCCCTGGCCCAGACCACCGTGAGCGATGCCTGGGTCCGTGCGACTGTGCCGCACCAGCAGTCCACCGGTGCCTTCATGATCCTGACCGCCAGCAGCGACAGCAAACTGGTGGCCGTGGCTTCGCCCGTGGCCAAGACCGTGCAGGTGCACGAGATGACCATGAATGGCGACGTGATGGGCATGCGTGAGGTCAAGGCGGTCGAGTTGCCAGCCGGCAAGGCGGTGACCCTCGACCCGAATAGCCTGCATGTGATGCTGATGGGCCTGAACAACCAGGTGAAGGAAGGCGACAAAGTGCCGCTGACCCTGACCATCGAGGATGCCAAGGGGGCCAAGGAAACCCTGGACGTGCAGGCCGACGTGCGTGCGCTCAACGCCGAGGCGGGCGGTGGGCATGATCACATGCACATGAAGCACTGACAGGCTGAACCCTTCAGGGCGCTTTGCGCCCTGTGGGAGCGGGCCCATATTTCAATCAGCTGCGAAACCTGGGCAGCGGCCTGTCGAGGGTCAGCGAGGTCAAGGTCTTGCGGACCTGGGCCTCGTCGGCCTCCAGGGCCTTGAGACTTGCGCGGATCTTGCCGGCGGCGGGCACGTCGCCCTGCCGGTCGATCCAGTCGGCTATCTCCTTGCAGGCACTGCTCAGGCAGGCCTGGCGCTGGTTCATCAGCGACAGGAGGGTGGTGAGCTCTCTTTCGGACATGGCAGGATCCTCCATTCAGCCTTGTCAGTGTAGCAGTGGCTGGCCGGCCTGCCTGAGGCCGGCTGTCGCAGTTCAGCCCTGCAGGCAGGCGCTGCGATAGGCCCCTGGCGTCACCCCGTAGGCCTGCTTGAACTGCCGGCTCAAATGGCTCTGGTCGGCAAAGCCCAGGTCGAACGCCACCTCCGAGGCCGCCCAGCCACGCTTGAGCATTTCCCGCGCACGGGCCAGGCGCCGCTGCTTCAGCCAGGCATGCGGCGGCAGGCCAGTGGCCTGGCGGAATACCCGGGCAAAATGGAACGGCGACAGGTTGACCGCCGCCGCCAGGGTTTCGAGCGAGGGCGGGTCGGCCAGCTGGCTTTCCAGCAGTTCGCGGGCGCGGGCCACGGCCAGCGGTTCGTGGCCGGGGGCCGCAGGTTCGGCGCATTGCCCGTGGCGCTGCACCAGGGCCAGCACTGCCTGGCGCCAGGCGGTCTGTTGCTGCAGGGCGCTGGCGCCTGCTTCGGACAGCTGGTGCAACTGGCTGAAGGCGCTGGCCAGGGCCGGGTCGTTGATCACGCTGTCCTTGAAGCGGGGCATGCCGTGGCGGCCCAGTTCCAGTTCGTCGAGCACCCCGGTTACCCGCTCGTGCTCCGGGTAGAAGCCGCGGTAGCGCCAGCCCGCTTCGTGGGCGGTAGCGCCGGTGTGCAGCTCGTCGGGGTTGATCAGCACCATGCTGCCGACCGGCGCCAGGTGCTCGCTACCGCGATGCCAGAAGCGCTGGGCGCCCGACTCGATCACGGTGAACACATAGCCTTCATGCACATGCGGGGCGAACCGCTGCTGGAAGTAGCGCGCGTGCAGCATTTCGACGTCGCCAAGTGCCGGCGCCTGCCAGAGGTGTGTCTGCTCGCGCAGGGGCGTGCTCATGCCAGCCAGCTGCGCAGGAGGAAGAAGATCAACATGCTCACCAGCATGCTCAGCAACACGCTGCGGGTCAACAGCACCAGGGCGATGGCCACCAGTGAACCCAGCAAGTAGGGGTTGAGCAGGCTCAGGTTCAGCTGGTGGTCGGGCATGAAGATGATAGGGCCACAGATGGCGGTGAGCATGCCCGGCACGGCAAAACCGAGGAACTGCCGGGCGTTGGAGCTCAGGCGCATGGGCAGGCGCGGCTCCAGGAACGCATAGCGGTTGAGGAATACGATGGCACCCATGGCGAAAATCAGGATCCAGGTCATGCGCGGGCTCCGGCAAATTTCTGGCAGATGAAGCCGGCGCTCATGCCCAGCAGGCCTGCGGCCACCAGGGCGGTCTCCCAGTGCCAGTAGCTGAACAGCACCGAGCAGAATAGCGACACGGCTACGCACACCACTGTGGCCAGGTTGCGTACCAGCGGGGCGATCAGGGCGACGAAGGTGGCGACGATGGAGAAGTCCAGGCCGAACTGGTCCAGGTGTGGAATGTTCTGGCCTAACAGGATGCCGGCCAGAGTGAACAGGTTCCAGGCGACATAGAAGGTCAGGCCCACCCCCAGGGCGTACCAGCGGTTGAACTGCTGCTGGTCGTACTGGCTGGTCAGGGCGAAGAACTCGTCGGTCAGCAGGAAGCCCAGGCCCAGCCTCCAGCGCAGCGGCTGGCTGGACAGTACCGGGCGCATCGACAGACCGTACAACAGGTGCTGCGAGGTCAGCAGCAGCGTGGTCAACAGGATCGACGCCAGGTTGGCGCCGCCCTTGAGCATGCCGATGGCCACCAGTTGCGCGGCACCGGCGAAGACGATGGCCGACAGCCCTTGCCCTTCCCAGGCACTGAGGCTGGCCTCGATGGCCATGGAACCGGCCAGCAGGCCCCAGGGCGCGACGGCCAGGGACAACGGGAGAATGGCGATGGCGCCGTGGAGGAAGGCTTGGCGAGCGATGTGGGGCATGGTGGCTGCAGTGCGTGTACGTGGTAGGCCAGCATGCCAGACGGGGCAGGGGATGGCTTGAACGATCTTGCTGGTCTCCACCTTGTGGGAGCAACTGTCTTGCTCAAGATTTCAAGGCGCACGCGGTCACTGAGGTGCGCCCCATTTGTT
>NZ_JAMBDI010000030.1:0-305 GCF_036858055.1 Pseudomonas sp. SF2
CAGAACGCCCGTAACCCGATCCTGGTGATCGGCGCCGGCGCCAACCGCAAGATGACCGCCAAGGTCCTCAAGCAACTGATCGACAAGACCGGCATCCCGTTCATCACCACCCAGATGGGTAAAGGTGTGGTTGACGAGCGTCACCCACGCTTCCTGGGCAACGCCGCGCTGTCGTCGGGTGACTTCGTGCACCGCGCCGTCGAAGCTGCCGACCTGATCGTCAACATCGGTCACGACGTGATCGAGAAGCCACCGTTCTTCATGGTCCGTGGCGGCACCGAGGTCATCCACATCAACTTCCGCTC
>NZ_JAMBDI010000030.1:352-136737 GCF_036858055.1 Pseudomonas sp. SF2
CGCCTGATGGCCATCCGTGAAGCCAACGAAGCACAGATCGCCGAAGGTGCCGACGACAACCGCTTCCCGGTCTACCCGCAGCGCATGGTCGCCGACATCCGTCGCGTGCTGCCGTCCGAAGGCATCGTTGCCCTGGACAACGGCATCTACAAGATCTGGTTCGCCCGTAACTACAAGGCGCACAAGCCGAACACCGTACTGCTGGACAACGCCCTGGCGACCATGGGCGCCGGCCTGCCATCGGCCATGGCTGCGCACCTGGTGCACCCGGACCGCCCGGTGATCTCGGTTTGCGGTGACGGCGGCTTCATGATGAACAGCCAGGAGCTGGAGACTGCGGTACGCTTGGGGATGCACATCACCGTGGTGATCCTGCGTGACGACGGCTACGGCATGATCCGCTGGAAGCAGGCGAACATGGGCTTCACCGATTTCGGCCTGGACTACGGCAACCCGGACTTCGTCAAGTACGCCGAAGCCTACGGTGCCAACGGCCACCGCGTGGAAAGCGCCGAAGGCCTGCTGCCGCTGCTCGAGCACTGCATCAAGACCCCGGGCGTGCACGTGATCGACTGCCCGGTCGATTACAGCGAGAACGACCGCATCCTCAACAGCGAGCTGCGTGAGCGCGCGCTGGCGGTGTAAGGCCTGACAGGTACGGCGCCAGCTCAAGGCTGGCGCCGATCCCTTTCAAGTGCGGCCTTGTGTCGCGATGGGCCGCAAAGCGGCCCCAATGACGCTAAGGTCTTATCCCGCACCTGGCCCCACCGGTAATCAAGAATGACCCGCCCGCTGTTTGTTTCCATCGATGGGCCCAAGGGCACCGGCAAAACCACACTTCTGGAAGCCGTTACCAAGGCGCTTAGGGCTGACCACAAGAAAGTGATCCGGCTTTGCGAGAAAAAAAGCGACCCCTACCGGGGGGAAACCATGGCCCTCGTCAACCAACTGGCCAGAAACCCCTCCCGGGACCTGGAGCTGAGGGTATGCGAGCGCTTTGCCGAAAGCCGTGCCTGGATTTCCCGGCACGTGCTCCCCAGGCAGCCAGCGGGCAGTATCATCCTGATCGATCGCTGGTACCCGTCTGATGCCGCATTTCGCCGTACCGTGCCGTTCGACGAGATCCTGCGCCTGAACATCGAGCGATATGTGCAAGTGCCCGATTTGCACGTAGGCGTTGTCACGGCCCCCGACACCTCGTGGGCAAGGGCCGCGGCACGAACGCGTGGGTTGGGCAGTACGGTAATCCATAGCCTGGACGAGCAGGTTGCCTGTACCGAGGCGTTCGAGCGTGCGATTGCGGATTACGGCTGGGTTCTATGCCGTAATGAAGGGGCCATCGAGGATGCAACAAGGCAGGTCGTGGACGAAATCGATAGCGTGCTTCGACCACGTCATCGACCGTGATGCTATCTCCGATGGCACAGTGGAGCAGTGCCGGTTACTGCGTCATGGGCATATCCATCATTGACGACTGCTGATCCATCATCTTCATCATCATGTCCATCATTCCGTGATCCATACCCATGCCACCCTTGGCTCCTGACATTCCCATGCCCGAGCCCATGCAGCCAGCGGCATGGTGCTTGCTCATCATGGCCATGCTTTCCTTCATTGTCTGCATACCCTCGTGCATGGCGGCTTGCCGCTCGGCGGGGGTCTTCGCTGCGGCGGCTTTGTCATGAGCAACCTGCATCTTGTGCATTTGTTCGCTCATCGCCTTGTTCATGGCCGACTCGGAGGGTGTACTGGCGGCTGGCGCGCTGGTAGTGGCATCGCCAGCGTTTTGCTTTTCATCGGCATGCGCCATGAGTGGACTACCGGCCAGAACAACAGCAAGCATCAATTTCAATTGCGATTGCATGGTGAACTCCACGTATCCGGATATAGATGGCGTGCCGCAAAGGCCTTGGTATGCCTGGACGTTTTAAGTGTAGGCAGCCAGTTGGTCGCTGGTTTGACTTGAATCAGGCAAGTGGTCCATCCGGTTCTCACATATTCTGTGCCTCGTCAGTACATAGTCAGCCCAAGCCACATTGTCCCGAGGATGATGATCTGTGCTGGAACGAGATAACGCGCAAACCGGAAACCGCCATTGCTGAGCGCCAGCACACATTTGGTCAGCGTGTTCCCGGTCACGGCCATCATGCCTGGAACCACAACATCGGCTACCTCCAGCCGTCCGGCCTTCACTAGCGAGGCCACCGACGCAGTTGCTGCGTGGGCATCACCCAGCCCGCTGACGAATGCCGCAATGCTGACGCCGTTGTGGCCCAGGTGCTGAAGAAGAAACGCTGAGAACAGGGCGACGCCGGTCAGGGCAAGCGTGATGATCAGTGCGGTCCAGAGACTGAAGGCACCGTTACCCTGATGTGCCGCGGAACCGCCAGAAGCGGCACGCCAAGGTGCCAGCAGTAATATTCCGTAAACCACCGTGACCAATGCGCCAAGCCCGATCGATATCACGAAAGGGCTCAGCAGGTGCCGGTCGATGATAGTCAGCACCAAAGCGAATTGCGTAATGCTGGCAAGGTTGGACAGCACCGCCGCTGCTGCGAAGGATCTGACTGCAAGTTTTTGTTGCCGCGCTTCACGGGCCAGCAGTGCAATGGTGGCCGTGCCTGAGGCAAAGCCTGACGCTATTGCGCTCAAAGGCAAGCCATATCGAGGGCCCATCAGGCGCATGGCGATATGGCCCACTGCACCGACAGCCATCAGCAGGACGACCAACGTGCAGATCGTGCGCGGGTTGAGCACGCTGTAGGGGCCCAGGAACCGGTCCGGCGTCAACGGCAGTACCACGAGTGCAACCGTCAGCAACATCAAGCCATCGCGCAGTTCTTCTTCACTAAGCTGCTGCAGTACGAAGTGATGAAGCTCACGCTGCATGGCCAACAGCACCGTCAGTACCACGCCTACCGCTGTAGCAAGCTCGGGCTCGTTCAGGCTCAGCGCGCCCAGAGTCAGCACCAGCAGCAGAGCGATTTCGCTGGTGACCTCAGGATCTTTGTCGGCATGCTTGCGGTAGTGCATGCAGAGCATCAGTACCAGGCCCAGACTGGCGACCCCGACCAGCATCGGCCCTGCCAGCAACATGCTGACGTAACCCAGCAGGGCGGTGATGGCGAAGGTCCTGAGTCCGGCTGCGGCATGGTCTTCGTTGCGGCCTTTCTTGCGTTCGCGCTCAAGCCCTACCAGCATGCCGATGCCCAGCGCCACGGCGCCGTGTCCGACATTCAGGGTGTCGAGCATGGTGCCTTCAGGCCGCTGCCCCGGCATTCCCTGCACAAGGTCACCAGCGGTTTCAGGTAAATCGGATTTGCCACGCACGATGAAACAGACTGACCAAGAAGCGCGACTTTCAGTTGATCGGGCATTTTCAGGCCTCCTCCGGGCATCGGAGATTGGCAAAGCGCAAACAGCGAATCTTCATGACACCATCGCGCAGATAGCCGGCGCATGCGCTCTTTGTCGCCATGGCGCGCCTGCGAAGCAAGAAATCATTGTCGATATGCCAGTAGCGTGCTCCGTTAGCGGCTAGAAGCCTTGATCCGCATCAAATTCCCGCGCCATCCAGAATGCCGTTTATCTGCGCGGAAGCGGGCAGTTGACAAACATCAAATTTGCAAAAGGTGAGTGGCAGATGCTCCAGGTACGTACCGCAACCGCAGAGGTGTGCCATGGAAAATCCACAAAGACTGCTGCTGTTAGCGTCAGCCCTGATGCGCCGGACTCCGGTCTATGATCGCGCAGCAGCGCTGGCCAAGGCCAAGGGCATGGCGCTGCACATTGTGGCGTTCGATTATCTGGAAGGGCTTGCCACGGCGGGTCTGGTCAATGACCAGGCACTGGCTGTCATGCGCGAAGGCTATGTACAGCAGCACCGTGACTGGCTGGAGTCCCAGGCGCTGTCGATGCGGCGCAATGGTGTCACGGTCACCACGGAAGTGGTGTGGGTGCAGCATCCACTGGACGAGATCCTCGCGCACTTGCGCGAGCAGCCTTTCGCAATGCTGATCAAGGAGCTCGAGCATGAGCCCTGGTGGATGCGCGCCATGTTCACGTCACTGGATGTTCAGCTACTGCGTGATACACGCATCCCGTTGCACCTGGTACACAACGCCAGCCATGCGCTGCCGCGAAAGATCCTTGCAGCCGTGGACCTGTCCAGGCCTGAAGATCAGTATGAGGGCTTCAACGACCAGATCATCAGTGAAGCGCTGAAGTTGGCATTGCAATGCAATGCCCAGATCGAATTGCTATATGCCTATGACCTGGGGTCGATGTATCTGGACGCTGGCGGCAGCCGGGAACACTCGTTCCTGTTCGACTCGAATTCCGCCCGAACCCTTCATGAGGCCCAGAGCGAAGCTTTCCAGTCGCTTGCCGAGCGCAATGGCATCGCCGCCGAACACCGCCACATGCGAATAGGCGATCCAGCCAAGACCCTGGCGGTGTTCATGGATAACAATGATATCGATGTGCTGGTCATGGGCAGTTATCACCACCATGGCATCGGCTGGTTTATCGGCAGCACGGCGGAACGGGTGATGCATCGTCTGTCCAGCAGCGTACTGGTTATTTCACCGGAGCATTCCCAAGGCTGATCTGGCTGTACCTGCTCGGTCACCTGCATGGATCGTGGTCGTGATCCCGGTTGCGCCACCGGAAACCCTGGACGTGATGCACCGCGAAGTGGATGAACTGGTGTGCCCGCTGGTACCGGAGCGGAAATACAGTTTCGTTCCATGACCTTGCACTGACTTGACAGTTGTCAATTGCTCGGCTGGCAGCTGCTTTTCGCTGTCAAACTGAGGAAAAGAACGGTCCGTACAGGCCCTGGCCGCTTGTTGTATTTGCGTGCCTGCGGTATTGACCACAATCAGTCAGCATTTGAGATGGCTCAGAAGGTACTGCAGGGTCTCGCGCTGCCACGGATTATGCGGGCAGCCATTGACCATCAGGTCGTATTCACAGCGATTGGCATAAGCGCTGAGCAGGTGACATTACCCTTCGTCGGTAGCCCGGAAAACACTGAGCGTAGCGGCTAATTTTGAATTAATGGTCGCATGAAAAAAACCTGAGGCGTCACCATGTCAGGCCCTGTAGATATGGGGGCAAGGCCCCATGTGAAGTGCCTTGCGTGTTCGTTGAGCCGCCTTTGCTTGCCCGCTAGCCTCAGTGCTGACGAAGTGGACCAGCTGGAACGTATCGTGCGCCGTAACCGTCCGTTGAAGAAGGGCGCCTATCTGTTCAAGGCCGATGAGCCCATGGAGCATGTATTTGCCCTGCGCTCGGGGGCCATCAAGAACTTCCTGCTTGATGCCGAGGGCAACGAGCGGGTCACTGGCTTCGTCCTGCCGGGTGAGATGCTGGGGCTGGACGCTATCGGTGCGAGTCATTATCGAAGCTACGCGCTGGCGCTTGAAGTTTCTCTGGTCTGCTCCATTCGGCTGGATCAGCTGGTTGATCTGTCAGGGCAGATCCCTGGCTTACGCTACCAGCTACTGCATATGCTGAGCCTGGGCATCCAGGGCAAGGATGAACACCTGCGGTGCTGCCATGGGCGGGCCGATCAACGGTTGTCGATATTCCTGTTGGGTATGTCGGCGCGCTACCATGACCGCGGATTGAGGGCTGATGTTTTCAATCTGCCCATGTCCCGTAGCGATATCGCAAACTACCTGGACCTCACTCAGGAAACCGTCAGCCGGTTGTTCACCCGGTTCATCGAGGCAGGGTTCATGCAATGCGCAGGGCGCGAGGTACGAATTGTCGACCAACAAGGGCTGCTCAACCTCAGCCGGCTGGAGGAACCCATTTAAGCGCCACGAGCACCCTGTCATAGCGCGTTGCACAAGCCCACCCAATGGCGACTGGGTACTCCAGGCAGGGTAGGGCTCATGGTCTGTTCGCAGCCGGATGCGCTGTGGCTGCGATGGAACTTCACGTGTCCGCCAAACGATTGAACCACCGCTATTTGGCTTTCCAGTACTTCTGCATTTCCAGGAACAGGAACGAAGCTGTCCAGGTGATCAGCACCAGGCCGGTCAATGCCTGCAGGCCAGTGAGGTATTTGAGGTGCCCGGTAGGGGCGATGTCGCCGAAGCCGATGGTGGTGTAGGTGGTGAAGGAAAAGTACACGCAATCCAGGAAGCTGCCATCGAAATTGCCACTGAGCGTGCCCCAGCCATCAGCGTGAGCCATCAGGTAATAGGCCAAGGCAAAACACCAGACCTCCAGGGCATGGGCCAGCAGCGCGCCGAACACACCCGCGACTATTCGGAATCGGCTCCACAATTTCAGCTGCGGTAGCCAGTCATTCAGACGCAGCAAGCATTCGTAGTGAATGATTACTACCAGTATGACCACCAGCATGTTGATCAATGTGACGATGAGCATGGTCGCTATCCTGATCAGGAGCGGAGCGTCATTTGGCTGTGTCGAGTAGCGGGTAGGTGACAGGTTCCTTGACCAGCGGCAGCAGCGCCGGGAATTCTTCGGGGGTGATGGTCTCCTTGGCCAGTAACAGGCGTGCTCCGGCGTCGAGATCTGCCCGGCGCTGTTCGAGCAACACCCGGGCACGGCTGTAGGCCTCTTCCAGCAAGCCACGAATGCCCAGGTCGATCTCCCGTGCGGTCTGTTCAGAATAGTCCTTGCGCTCCTGGCGCAACACTGACTCGCCCAGATAACCGGCCTGCTGCCGCTCCAGCACCGCCTGGCCCAGCTCCGCGCTCATGCCGAAGCGCGTGATCAGCTGCCGGGCTATGTCAGTGGCGCGCCCCAGGTCGTCGGCGGCACCGGTCGAGACCTGGCCGAATGCCAGGTTTTCGGCAGCGCGCCCGGCCATCATCACGACGATACGGTCACGGAGCATCTGTGCGCTGATCAGGAAACGGTCATCGGTGGGCCGTTGCAGGGTATAACCCAGCGAGCCAGCGGCGCGGGGGATGATCGAGACTTTGTGCACCGGGTCCATCGCTGGCAGGCTGCTCGCCGCCAAGGCGTGCCCCATTTCATGGTACGCGACCACTTGACGTTCATCGTCGCGCAGCACGTTGCCCTTGCGTTCCACACCCGCGACCAGGCGCTCGACGGCAGCAGTGAAGTCCTGCAGTTCGACCCACTGGCTGGCACGCCGCGTGGCGATGATGGCCGCTTCGTTCACCAGGTTAGCCAGGTCTGCACCGGTCAGGCCTGGCGTGATTTCGGCAATGCGCTCGCAGTCCAGGTCGTTCTTGTAGACGATCTTGTGCAAGTGCACCTTGAGAATCGCCAGGCGACCTTTGCGGTCGGGCCTGTCGATGAGAATCTGCCGATCGAACCGTCCTGCGCGCAGCAGCGCCGGGTCCAACACTTCGGGGCGGTTGGTTGCCGCCAGCAGCACGACGCCTTCGCGCGCGTCAAAGCCATCCAGTTCGGCCAGCAGTTGATTGAGCGTTTGCTCCTTCTCATCATTGCCGCCAAGGCTGCCAAGCCCACGCATCTTGCCCAAGGCGTCCAGCTCATCGATGAAGATGATGCAAGGCGCCGCCTGGCGTGCCTGGTCGAAAAGATCGCGAACCCGCGCAGCGCCCACGCCCACGAACATCTCGACGAACTCCGACCCGGAAATGGAAAAGAACGGGACCGCCGCTTCGCCAGCAATGGCCTTGGCGACCAAGGTCTTGCCGGTACCGGGAGGACCGACCAGCAACGTACCCTTGGGCACGTGAGCGCCAAGGCGGGCATACCACGCCTTGTTCTTCAGGAAGGCGACGATCTCGGTCAGCTCATCCTTGACGTCGTCTATACCGGCAACATCGGCAAAGGTCACCTTGATATCGCGCTCGACATAGACGCGGGCGCGTGACTTGCCTACACCCATCAGCCCGCCCAGGCCCTGTTTTTCACCAAGCCCATGGAACAGGAAGTACCACAAAACCAGCATCATCAGCAGTGGCATGAACCAGCCCACCGTGGTGGCCAGCGCGCTGTCCTCGGCGACGCCGGTAAACACCGCCCCCGATCGCCCCAGCTGCTCGCTGAGCACCGGGTCGATACGCACCGTGGAAAACAGCGAATGTCCATCGATGGGTTCCTGCAGCCTGCCCAGGATGCGGTCGTGCTCGATGCGCAGGTCGTTGACTTTCTGCTGTTCCAGCAGCTGTAAAAACTGACTGTAAGGAATGGCCTGCACCGCCGGCCGGTTGAACAGGCCGAGTTGAACTGCGGCCAGCACCGACAGCCCGATGGCCAGGAAATAGAATTTCCATGGCTGACCCTTGTTCATGGTCGTCCCCCCCTCCGGGCTGAGTGCTATGCAATCAACAGGAAGTCTTCGACTTTGCTTACACCCGGTACTGACCAGGCTGCGCGCTCGACCACTTCCCGTTCACGAAGCAAATGCACCTTGCCTTCTAGCCTGACCACACCCCCGTTGACGGTGACGCGGATGCCTTCGGCCTGAATCTCTGCGCTGCGCTTGAGGGCTTCCTCGATGTGGTGCTTGATATCGCCGGCATTGGCCCGTGCCTTCAAGGTGATGCGGTTGTGTACGCTAGCCACGCCCGACAGGCGCCACACGGCCTGTTCTATTACCTCCTTCTGGTATTGCCAGTCCAGCTCGCCTTCCAGGGTCACAGTGCCTTTGTGCACGGTAACCTTGATGCCCTCTACATTGGCATCCGAGCTCCAGGCAATGATTTTCAGGGCGCGGTTGGCAATCGTGTCGTCGGCCGTACCCTCCAGCTTGTTCAGTCGGACTTCAATTTCTTCGGCCAGCCCACGCACGCCTTTCATGGCTTTGACAGTGCGCTCGGCGCTGACCTTCTGAGCATAACTGTTGACATGGCCGGAAAGCGTGACCACGCCGTCCTCCACCGTCACACCGATGCTCGCAGCATTGATGTCCGGCTGAAACTCCAGTTCTTCGAGTACCAGGTCGCGCAGTTCGAGATCGTTCATGATGAGCTCCAGTGTCAGATCCAGAAGTGGGTTGGAATGCCTTGAGCCCTTTTTTCTACGCTCCAGCGTTGTTGGGCGATTGACAAAGGTCAAGGTGACGCGCTGACAGATACCTCATGAGATTGATAAATGTCAGGCTGCCGCGGGCGGTGCTGTCGATACTCAGGATGTCTTGGGCACGCGAAAGGGCATCTACATGCAACGCTATCTGCTTGTCGGATTGACGAGCCTGCTGCTGGCATCCTCCCAGGGATGTACGCGTTGGCCTGCCGAGGAATACGATGCACGTCTGGAGTCGGCTGAAAACAACGCGGCGACCGCCAGGCTGCGAGCCGACCAGGTCTGCTACCGGATCGATCTGGTCGAGCAGACCGCCAACGAGGCGCTGCGCAGGGCTACCCAGGCCGAGGACCAGATCCAGCAGTTGCTCCGCCAGGCCAAGCACAAGTAGCCGCCATGTCACGTCGATGGCTAGACCCGGTCCTGTTGCTGGTGTGCGTTCTGGCCTTGCTGGCCGGTGGGCTGGCCTATGCGGCGCAACAGCCCGCCTGGGCCTCTGTGATCTGGGCCGGTGGCAGCGCGATCATGGCAGTGGTGCTGGCGGTGGAGATGACTCAGCGCCTGGCCAGACGCGAGGCGGGCATCGATCTGATCGCGCTGATGTCTATCGGCGCAGCCTTGGCTCTGGAGCAGATGCTGGTGGGGGCGGTGGTCGCACTCATGCTTGCCACCGGCCGTGCGTTGGAGGTGCTCAGTTTGCGTCATGCCGAGCGCGAGTTGCGCGCACTGATCGACAGGGCTCCCCAATGGGCCTGGGTTCAGGAGCACGACAGGCTGCGAGAGGTGCCCGTGAGCGAAGTCCGGCCTGGCCAGGTCGTGCTGGTACGACTTGGTGAAGTGGTACCGGTGGACGGACGCCTGCAGACGGAACAGGCGACCCTCGACGAGGCCGCGTTGACTGGCGAATCGTTACCCGTCACCCGCCATGCTGGCGAGTCCGTGCCCAGCGGTGTGATCAACGCGGGCGCGCCGTTGCTGTTGCTGGCCACGCACACCGCCGCGCAGAGCACCTACGCCGGCATCGTGCGTCTGGCCGAAACAGCACGCCAGTCACGAGCACCCTTCGTGCGCTTGGCCGACCGTTACGCGCTGGCGCTCATTCCGCTGACGCTGTTCATCGCCGCGCTGGCTTGGTGGGCCAGTGGCGATGTGCAACGGGTGCTGGCTGTGCTGGTGGTTGCCACGCCTTGCCCACTGATACTGGCAGTACCGATAGCCATTCTGTCAGGTATTTCCAGAGCCGCGCGGCGCAACATCCTGGTGCGCGATGGCGAGGTGCTGGAAGCGCTGGCCGGGATCCGTCATGTGTTCCTCGACAAGACCGGCACCCTGACCAGCGGCCATGCCCAGTTGCAATCGATCGAGGTCAAAGGAGAGGGGACGCCTTTGCAGATCTTGCAACTGGCCGCGTCGTTGGCCCAGGCATCCACCCATCCGATTGCCCAGGCGATTGTTCACGCTGCACGCCTGCGCAATCTGGCGCTGACACCTGCACAACAGGTACAGGAAAGCCCTGGCCTGGGGCTTGCCGGCAATGTGCAGGGCAAGGCCGTCCGCTTGGGGGCCCTGGCTTACGTGCGCAATGGCACAGACGATGGCAGCTGGGCTCAGGCGCGTTTACAACAACTGGACTACCTGGCCAACAGTGGCAGTTTCGTGGCGGTCGACGGTGCGTTGAAAGCTGTGCTGCGGCTTGCCGACGACCTGCGTCGGGAAACACCCCAGACCTTGCGTCTGCTACGTGCCCGCGGCATCGACAAGATTGTCATGCTGACCGGAGATCGCCCGGAAACGGCCGAGATGATTGCTCTGACAGCGGGCATCGACGAACTTCGTTCAGGGCTTTCTGCGCAGGACAAAGTTCGCCTGGTCCAGCAAGGCTGCCGCAGTGCACCGACGCTGATGGTCGGTGATGGCATCAACGATGCGCCGGCGTTGGCTGCAGCCGATGTTGGCGTTGCCATGGGTGCCACTGGTGTGACTGCCTCGGCGCAGGCCGCCGGTGTGGTCTTGCTGGTCGACAGGCTCGATCGGTTGGTCGAGGTACTGGATATCGCCCGGCATGCCGTGCATATCGCCCGGCAGGGGGTATGGGTGGGCATGAGCCTGTCATTGCTGGCTATGCTGGTCGCCGCAGCCGGTTACCTGCCAGCATTGATGGGGGCGGTGCTGCAGGAAGGTATCGACCTGTTGATCATCATCAACGCCTTGCGCGCGCTTGGTCCCTTGGCGAACCGACGGCACAACGTGCTCTCCGTGGAAGACCTGAACCGGATGCAGGATGAGCATCGGGAACTCGACGGGCTGCTGACGCAGCTTAGCCAGATGGCTTGCGACTTCGCCAGGCGCCCTGTCGTGCAGGCTCGGGCCGACCTGCGCGAGCTGGTCGGTGCGCTGCACGACCTACTGGAGCGGCACGAGCGCGACGACGAACGCCGCTTGTATCCGGCGTTGAGCCGTTTCATTCCCGGCGAAGATCCACTGTCTGCAATGAGCCATACCCATCGGGAAATCTTTCGGCTCATCCATCTGCTGTCGTGCATGAGCCGGGATTTCAGCCGGGCGGCCGACAGCCCGAGCGCCGACGATATCCAGCACCAACTCATCCGTCTGGATACTCTGGCCAAGCTGCACTTTGACCAGGAAGAAGCCTTGTATCGATATCTGGATCGCCGCTGAGCAGCGCTTCAGCTGCCCTGATGGGTTGACAAAAATCAAGCATCAGGGGGGTGGAAGCGAGATGCTGGCAGCATCCGCGATCAGTCCTGACCTGCATGGGAGGCGACGTCATGCCCCACAGCAAAATCCTGTTCCGTTCCGCCGCGCGGGAAAAAATTCTAAGTGGTGCCACTCAGCTTGCCGATGCCGTACGCGTCACCTTGGGGCCAAAATCCAAATCGGTGCTGATGCAGAGTAGTTGGGGGAGGCCGACCGTCTGCAACGATGGGGTGACCATCGCCAAGCGGGTCGATCTGCAGGACCCGGAGGAAAACCTCGGCGCCCAGATGTTGCGCCAGGCGGCCGAGCGTACCGGGGAGGCGGTGGGCGATGGCACCAGCACCGCGACTATCCTGGCCCACGCGATCCTGGCCGATGGTGTACGTAATGTGGTGGCAGGGGCCAGTGCCATTGACCTGAAACGTGGCCTGGACAAGGGGCTGGCATTGGTCATGAAATCGCTGCTGGCGCAATCACGCCAGGTCAGCACGCTCAAGGAAAAGGCCCAGGTGGCGACCTTGTCGGCGCATAACGACCCGTTGATCGGTCAGTTGGTCGCTGATGCCCTGGAGAAGGTCGGGGTCGAGGGCGTGGTCAGCGTGGAGGAATCCAAAACCACCGAGACCGTGGTCGACATCATGGATGGCATGCGCTTTGACCGAGGTTATGTGTCTCCTTACTTTGTGACTGATACCGAAAAGATGTAGGTAGAACTGACCGATGCTTGTGTCTTGCTTTGCGACCACAAGATAGGCGCACTCAATGACTTGCTGCCCTTGCTGGAGCAAGTGGCGAAAAGCGGCCAGCCGCTGGTGGTGATCGCCGAGGACATTGACGGCGAGGCGCTGACCACGTTGGTGGTCAACCAGATTCGCGGGGTTCTGCGAGCAGTGGCGGTGAAGGCTCCCGGCTATGGCGATCGGCGCAAGGAAATGCTGCAGGACATCGCCGTGCTCACGGGGGCGACCCTGGTTTCAGCGGAGCTTGGCGTCAATCTCGATACGCTGCAGTTGTCCCAGCTGGGCCAGGTGCACCGTGCGGTGGTGTTGAAAGACAGCACGGCGCTGATCGGGGGCAAGGGAACCCAGCAAGCCGTGGCGGCACGGATCGCGCAAATCCGGGTTCAGATCGAGGCCTGCACCAGCGATTATGACCGGGAAAAACTTCATGAGCGCCTGGCAAGGCTTGCTGGCGGCGTGGCAGTGATACGTGTGGGCGCACCCAGCGAAACGGAGATGAAGGCGCGCAAGGATGCGTTGGATGACGCCTTGGCCGCCACCCGTGCGGCTATTGCCGAAGGCATAGTGCCAGGCGGTGGTCTGGCCTTGCTCAAGGCCGTGCCTGCGCTGCTCGCCGAAGAGGCAGGTAGTGAAGGCGATACGCGCACTGGCCTGCAAATACTGCGGCGGGCGCTGGAGGCTCCAGCGCGAATGATCGCCGAAAATTCCGCAGTCGACGCGGGCGTGGTGGTGGCACGCATGCTCGCCGAATCGGGCAGTATCGGTTTCGATGCCGCGGCCAACGCCTACGTGGACCTGTATGAAGCCGGGATTATCGACCCCACCAAAGTGGTGCGCATCGCACTCGAGAACGCCGTGTCGGTCGCCAGTATCCTGCTGCTGACCGAGGCAACCATGACCGACATCCCCGAAAAGACACCGCCTTTGATGCAACCCCCCTCGCCTGAGTGATCAGGCGAACCGACCGTTGGAGGCAACCATGAGCCACTATCAACGCCTGCTGCTGATCCTGCATCCGGCATTGCGTCAGTCCAGTGCTTTGGAGCAAGCTGCCGCCCTGGCCAGGTCAAGTTCGGCCAGCCTGCATATCGTCGGCCTGCTGGAGTCGCTGGATAAACTCAGGTTCCTGGAGACAGGTGATCGTCTAGCGGAGCGGCAGGCCTACCTGCAATCCCAGCAGCAACAGCTTGAAAGCCAGGCGCAAGCGCTACGCGCTTCGGGCATGCAAGTAACGAGCGAAGTTGCCTGGAGTAGCGATCTGCAGGCAGATATTCTGGAGCATGCGCTGGAAATGCAACCGGATCTGTTACTCAAGCAGGTCGATCACGAGCCGGTACTCAAGCGAGCTTTCTTTACCCCATTGGACTGGAAGCTGCTGCGCCATTGCCCGATCCCGGTCTATCTATTGGGGGCTGCCAGGCCCGCTATGCCACGGCAGATAGTGGCGGCAGTGGACGTAGCGGATTCGTCACCTGAGGGCGAGGCGCGCAATGACAGCATTGTCCAGCAGGCCAACGCCTTGGCCGTGCAGACTGGAGCGCAACTGGATCTGCTGCATGCCTGTGACCTGACGATGGCCTACATGGGCGATATGGGCTACTCCATGTGGGCAGTCGGCGATGTTGGCGAACAGTTGCGGCAGACCCTCGAGGCTGACTTCACGGCGCTGGCCGACCGTTATGGTGCCCCGGCCGAACGCCGCCACTTCGTCCTGGGCCGCCCGGTCACCGTGCTCAGCGAGTACGTGGAGACTCACCCTGTGGACGTCATTGTCATGGGCAGGCCTTTTGCAAAGGGGCTGGACCGGCTGTTTGGCAGCACCACCGAGCACGTTTTGTACCAGCTATCCTGCAATATTCTGGCCGTGTAGGGCCCTGGGCTGACGAAGTGCGCGATTCGCTGCAGTTGCCGTTCGATGAGCTGGCCGATGCCCACGGCATCCCCCGGGATAATCTTGAATTTATTCTGTTTGTGTTGAAACTTCATCGTTCTCTATTCCTGTTGCAGGGAGAAACACGATGGCAATTGATTTGCTGGCCTTCACGCCATGGTCCGCTCTGGCCGGTGGTGCGTTGATCGGGCTGGGGGCTGGTTTGTTCGCGGTGATGAACGGCCGTATTGCGGGAATCAGTGGATTGCTTGGTTCGATGTTGCAGCGAGGCGGGGAAGGGCGCAGAGAAAAGCTGGCCTTTCTCTTGGGATTGCTGGCAGCACCGCTGTTGTGGGGGATATTTGCCACGCTGCCGTCCCCCCGCTTCACCACGGCATCTGGGACCCTCATCATGGCAGGGCTGTTGGTAGGCCTCGGCACGCGCTACGGCAGCGGTTGCACCAGCGGCCACGGCGTTTGCGGCCTTTCTCGCCTGTCACCACGTTCGGCCGTGGCAACGCTGTGCTTCATGGCAACCGGTTTTGCCACGGTGTATGTCGTCCGACACCTTGTACAAGGGGGCTGACATGCCTGTCATCAGTGGGTTTATCGCCGGGGTGCTGTTCGGCGTTGGGTTATTGCTGGCGGGGATGGCCGACCCTTCCAAGGTGCTCGGTTTCCTCGACATTGCCGGAGAGTGGGACCCTTCGCTGGGGCTGGTGATGATCGGGGCCATTGCTACGGTTTGGTTGCCGATGCGCTGGGCGCGCCGACATTCAACGGCATTGCTGGGTGGGGTGATGCAGTTGCCCGAGCGACGCGATGTGGATCGCCGTCTTATTGGTGGCAGCCTGGTATTCGGCGTTGGCTGGGGGCTTGCGGGTATCTGCCCGGGGCCGGCACTGGTTCTGCTGCCTGCCGGTTACTGGCAGGCCTGGCTGTTCGTCGCTGCGATGCTGGTAGGCATGACATTGTTCCAGTGGATTCAGACACGCCGTGACACCTGACTCCGGGATTGTCTGAATAAACCGCTGTATGTACGTACCCTGGTGGGTTGCTGCATCATGCCTGGCCATTTACCGCTCAAGGAAACAGCGATGATCAAGCCCGGCGATACACTGCCCGACGTAACGCTTTACGAGTACAGCAACGGAGAGGGCGCCTGCGCGATCGGCCCGAACGCGTTTTCCCTGCACGAACGCTGCAAACAGAAAAAGGTAGTGATTTTCGGCTTGCCAGGTGCCTTCACGCCTACCTGTTCGGAGCGGCATGTACCAGGTTACGTGGCTGCGGCACAGGACCTGTTCGCTGCCGGGGTTGCCGAAATTCTCTGTGTTTCAGTCAATGATGCATTCGTCATGAATGCCTGGGGCGTGAGCCTGCAGGTGGGCGAGGAGGTCAGGATGATTGCCGATGGCAACGGTGAATTCAGCGAGGCGCTGGGTCTGTTGCAGGACCTCTCTGCGCGCGGCATGGGCCGACGTTCGCAACGCTATGCCATGTTGGTCGACGATCTGGTGGTCAAGCACATTGCGGTCGAAGCACCCGGCAAGTTCGAGTGCAGCGATGCCGCAAGCATGTTGGCATTGCTGCGTTAGTTCCTGAGCCCTGAAGGCATGCGCGGTTCCGGTGGGAGATTGCGCAAGCGATCCTCGTACCCTGTGGGAGCGGCTTTAGCCGCGAAGACTCCAACGCGGTGCATGGCACCGGCTGCGCCGGTGTTCGCGGGCACGCCCACTCCCACAAGGAACGCGCGGGGTAACGGCTACGCAGCAAAGTCGGTAGAGAGGGACAGGTCCCGCCACTGGGCCAGCTCTTGCTCCACTGCGCTGTTCTTGGCCTCGATGCGCGCGACGGCATCGCTGCCCAGCGCCAGGCGCAGTGGCGGGTTCGCTGCATTGGCCACGGCCAGCAGGGCTTCAGCCAGCTTTGCAGGGTTGCCCGGCTGGGCATGGTTGGCCGCCTCGGCGTAGTGGCGCATGACACCGACGGTGGCCGCGTAGTCAGGCAGCTCAAGGGCCGTCTTCACCAACGACTGGTCATCCAGGAAGTCGGTACGGAAGAAGCCCGGCTCGACCACGGTCACCTTGATCCCCAAGGGAGCCAGTTCCTGGTGCAGCGCTTCGCTGATGCCTTCGACAGCGAACTTGGTCGAACCATACACGCCCCAGCCCATGTAGGCCTGGTAGCCGCCGAGCGACGAGATGTTGATCACGTGGCCACTGCGTTGGCGACGCATGTGAGGCAATACCGCACGGGTTACATTGAGCAGCCCGAAAACGTTGGTGGCGAACAACCGTTCGGTTTCGCTGGCGCTGGTTTCTTCTACCGCACCGAGCACGCCATACCCGGCATTGTTGACCAGCACGTCGATTTGCCCGAAATGCCTGATGCCAGCTGCGACCGCTGCATGGGCGTCCTCTTCGCGGGTCACATCCAGGCGCACGGCCAGCAGGTTCGGGTGCTGGCCAAGACGAGCCTGGATGTCCTCCGGGTTACGCGCCGTTGCAATGACGGCGTCACCCGCTGCCAGGGCCTGTTGGGTGATCAGGGTGCCGAAACCGCGGGAAGCGCCAGTAATGAGCCAGGTACGCATGTCAACTCCTCCTGTATCCGACCCTGCACCATGCGGGCCTTCTTGATGAGTTGAACGAACTTTAAAATCTGTGGATTGCTGTGATAATCCCATGAATATCACATGGTCCTTTGAGTGAATTTCAGCAATGAAACCAACCAGCACCGCAGACCTGTCTCTGTTCCTGTGCATTGCCCGCCACCTGAATTTCAGCCGCGCGGCGGTCGAGCTGGGCCTTACGCCTTCGGCCTTGAGCCATGCGCTGCGGGCCCTGGAAACCCGCCTGGATGTTCGCCTGTTCAACCGCACCACGCGTAGTGTGGCGCTTACCGAGGCAGGGGAGCGTCTTTATCAGAGGCTGCAACCGGCCTTTCGTGACATCGCCGACGCGCTGGAGGACCTCAACAACTTCCGCGACAAACCGTCGGGCAACCTGCGCATTACCGCCGGGCGCGCCGCAGTGGAACTCGCGCTGCTGCCCCTGGCCAATCGTTTTCTGGCGGCGTATCCGGATATACGCCTGGAAATCGTCAGTGACGATGCGTTGGTGGACATGGTGGGCACCGGCTTTGATGCCGGCGTGCGCCTGGGGGAGCGGCTCCAGGCGGATATGGTTTCGCTACCCATCGGCCCTAACCTTCGTTCGGTCGTGGTAGCGGCGCCTGCGTTCTTCGATCGGCATCCTGTTCCACAGCACCCGCAAGACTTGAAGCAACTGCCTTGTATCGGGCACCGCTTTCCTGGTGGCGCACTTTATCGATGGGAGTTCGAGCGCGGGGGCGTGCAGCTGGAGGTCGATGTCCAGGGGCCCTTGGTATTGAGTGATGTCAGCCTGATGCTGACGCCTGCCTTGCAAGGGGTCGGCCTGGCTTATGTGTTCGAAGACATGGTCAAGGAACACCTGGAGCGTGGCCATTTGCAGCAGGTGCTGGGGGACTGGTGTCACTACTACCCGGGGCTGTATCTGTACTACCCGAGCCGCCGCCAGGTGCCCGCGGCGTTGAAGGCCTTTATCGAGTTCGTACGGGAGCAGCACTAGCCGGACGTCTGGCTGGTCGCCCGGGCGTGCGACAGGCCGTCATGCACCTTGGCGGTCGATATCGCGGCGCAGTACGACCGAAGTGGTAATGTCATCCACTGATTCGTGGCGTGCCACATTGTCCCGTACCTGGTTGAGGTCATCGATGGTTCGGGTCTCGACTTCGACCACCAGGTCGAGCTGGCCGCTCACCGAGGACACGCGGCGCACACGTGCGTCGGTTGCCAACTGGTCGAGCAGCCCCATGGCCGGGGTGCGATGCAGCGTTACCAGCAGGATCGCGCGGATCACGTTCGCATCGATTTCGCCGATGTCCGCGCGATAACCACGAATGATCCCATTGCGCTCCAGGTTGGATACCCGCTCGGTAGTGGCACTTCTGGAAAGGCCGATCCGGCCAGCCAAGGCCTTCATGGCAATGCGAGCGTCCTTTGAAAGTATTTCCAGAATCTCACGATCTTTTGCGTCCAGGTCGCGCATTGCAACACCTAATCAGCACACCGTTTTTATGCCGGCGAGAACCGGCATTATGCTTGTCGATCACGACGGTATGCAGGGTGTCCGTTTCGGCCGTGCGTGACAAGCTATTGAAAAAACTATTTGCTCGCACGGAACGTGATGACATGACAGACCTATCCCACCCGGCACCTCGGTTTTCGGCAGGCGATGCAGAGGGCCTTGCCCAGGAACTCTTCAACGTCACCGGCATCGCAACACCTCTGGACGGGGAGCGTGATTGCAACTACCGCCTGCGCACCGGCGTTGATGCAGGCTGGATTCTCAAGATCGTCAATGCCAGCGAGCCCAGGGTTGAAAGCGAGTTTCAAACCGCGCTGCTCGACCACCTGGCGGTTCAGGGCGCTCACCTGGGGGTGCCTCACC
The DNA here is from genome assembly GCF_036858055.1 of Pseudomonas sp. SF2. Taxonomy (NCBI): domain Bacteria; kingdom Pseudomonadati; phylum Pseudomonadota; class Gammaproteobacteria; order Pseudomonadales; family Pseudomonadaceae; genus Pseudomonas; species Pseudomonas sp. SF2. The sequence continues at coordinate 19,183 of NZ_JAMBDI010000030.1, forward strand.
TGAAGGCAAGTGTTGCCGGCGACTTTCTGCCAACCGTGGCCAGTGCCACTGGTGAAACGCACGCTGTGCGCCTGGTCAGCTGGTTACCCGGGACGCCACTGGCAGAGGCCAAGCGGTCCTTCGAGCTGATGAGGAACTTTGGCCGGGCACTGGGTGAACTCGACCGCGCCCTGCAGGGCTTCATGCATCCGGGTGCAGTTCGGCAGCTGGACTGGGATTTGCGCCATGCCGCAGGAGCCCGTTCACGCCTGCATTTCATCCCCGGTGCGGAGCGTCGGGCGATTGTCGAACGGTTCATCACCCGGTTCGAACAAAGCGTACAACCCAGGCTGGCATCGCTGCGCGCCCAGGTGATCCACAACGACGCCAACGACTGGAACATACTGGTCGACGCCGAAACCAACCGTCAGGTGACCGGCTTCATCGACTTCGGCGATGCAGTGCATACCGTGCTGATTGCCGAAGTGGCGATTGCCAGCGCCTACGCCATTCTGGACATGGACGATCCTGTCGGTGCTGCGGCTGCGTTGGTGGCCGGCTTCCATGAGACGTACCCCCTGCAGCCAGAAGAAATCGATGTGCTGTTCAACCTGATCGCCATGCGCCTGGTCATCAGCGTCACGTTCTCTGCTTCCCGGCATGATCAGACAGCAGACAACCCCTACCTGGCGATCAGTGAGGCACCCGCCTGGCGCCTGCTCGAACAGCTGGATTCGATCAATCCAAGGCTGGCCACCGGCATTCTGCGCAAGGCCTGTGGTTTCGATGCCGTCGAGGGCGCGGGCGCTGTTCGCCGCTGGCTTGCGGATAACCACAAGTCCTTTGCCGACCTGGTGCGACCGTCAGCTGCAATCCTTGGCAAGGTGATTGCCCCATTTGGCGACGCTAACCATGAAATGACCCTTGCTTCAGCCGAACAACGCCCTGCAGATGCGGCCTGCTGGTGGGATGAGTTCTCCGCCGCGCACCAGGTGCCGCTGGCGATCGGGCCGTGGGGCGAGCTGCGTAGCATTTATACCGGTAGCGCCTTCGAGTCACGCTTCATCAAGGGCCAGCGCCGTACACTGCATGTCGGTGTCGACCTGGTGATGGCCGCAGGTACGCCGTTGTACGCCCCCGTCGCCGGCACCGTCAAAAGCGTTGAAGTCGAGCGCGACCCGCTGGGCTATGGCGGGTTGGTGATGATCGAGCACGCGCCACCGGGTTGCCCGGCATTCGTGACTCTATGGGGGCACATGGCCCATGAGGTGCTCAAGCGCTTGAGCGTCGGCGACAGGATCGAAGCCGGCGAGCTGGTTGGCTACATGGGCACGGATCATGAAAACGGCGGATGGATTCCGCACCTGCATCTGCAAATAGTGACCGACACTCAGCTGACGGCGGGCGAAGTCATCGGGGTGGGTGAGCCAGAATACCGCGAAGTCTGGGCCGATTTGTTCCCTGACGCATCGATGCTGGCCGGTATCCCGCCCGAAACCTACCACCAGGAAGGAATGACGAAGGCACAGCTCATCTCCAGGCGTAAAGAGCTGCTGCTGCCTAACCTGTCGATTTCGTACACCGACCCGATCAAGTTCGTGCGTGGCGATGGCGTGTGGCTGATCGACAACTTCGGCCGGGCCTACCTGGACTGCTTCAACAACGTCTGCCACCTGGGCCATAGCCATCCCGACGTGGTAGAAGCCCTGGCGCGCCAGGCTGCGCGGCTCAACACCAACACCCGTTACCTGCACGACAACATCGTCGAGTACGCCGAGCGCCTGACGGGAACCCTCCCTGAGGGCCTGTGCGTTGCGTCCTTTGCCTGTTCGGGCAGTGAAGCCAACAGCCTGATGCTGCGCATGGCACGTAACTACACAGGCCGTGACGAGGCGATCGTACTGGACTGGGCTTACCACGGCACCACCCAGGAGCTGATCGACCTGAGCCCGTACAAGTACAAGCGCAAGGCAGGCAAGGGCAGGGCGGCGCATGTTTATGAGGCAATGGTCCCGGACAGCTACTACGCACCTGAAGACTGGCCAGCGGCAGAGCATGGCAAGCGCTTTGCCGAGTCCGTGGCCGAGCAACTGCAGGCCATGCGCAAAGCCGGCAAGGCGCCTGGGTTCTTCCTGGCGGAGTCCATCCCGAGCGTGGCGGGGCAGGTGTTCCTTCCCGAGCACTACCTCAAGCAGGTATACGCCATGGTGCGCGCCGAAGGTGGGTTGTGCCTGGCCGATGAGGTTCAGGTCGGGTTTGGCCGCGTGGGTAGCCATTGGTGGGCGTTCGAGACCCAGGGCGTGGTGCCGGATGCCGTGTCCATGGGCAAGCCGATTGGCAATGGCCACCCGATGTCGGCGGTAGTGACCACGCGCGAGGTTGCCGATGCCTTCAACAACGGCATGGAATATTTCAATACCTTCGGCGGCAACCCGGTGTCGTGCGCGGTGGGGCTGGCTGTGCTCGACGCAATCGAACGTGACCAGTTGAAAGAGAATGCCCTGAACGTTGGCAACTACCTGCTCGACGGTTTTCGCAAGCTTCAGCAGCAGTTCGATGTGATTGGTGATGTGCGCGGGCTGGGCCTGTTCCTTGGCATCGTGCTGGTCACTGACCGGCAGTCTAAGGCGCCGGCTACGGCGCTGGCCAGGAGGGTGGCAGACGGTGCCAGGGCGCGTGGCGTGTTGATCGGCACCGAAGGCCCGCATGACAACGTGTTGAAAATGCGGCCGTCAATGATCTTCAGCCGGGCCAATGCGGACTTCCTGCTGGAGGTGCTGAAAGACAGCTTTATCGCGGCAACGCTTGAGCAGGCCTCTGCTGTCGACTGAGCATAGTTGGCCGGGTGACTCTGGAACTGATCACCACTTCTTCATCGTTGTGGCTTTTCACCAGTTTTTGCGCGCCGGGTGTCAGGCGTACGCCACCAGGCAGCACGACGGCGTCGTAAAGATCGAGGTGGGCGCTTGTCACGCACCGGTGCGACCCAGTTGTTCATTCGTCAACACCGCCTCCGGCGCCGCGACGGTAAATGCGTTGGCTCCGGAGCAGCGTGTGCATTGAAAGGTCGTGGAAACAAGGCGATGAATAAGGACGATGACCAGTCGGTCAAAATTAATGAATCTTTTTACGCACGGCTCGCTCCATTAGTCTGAATCGACCAAGGAGAGTCCAATGGCAGGACAGCAGTTGTATGTGATCGAGTATGAGCTTCATGGGGAATTTCGCACCTTCATCATCCGGCTGGAGCGTATGGACAACGCTGAGGCATGGCACTGGGCAAGTTGCGATGCGGGGGTCGGCATCATTCCGCGGTTCGGCCAGCACAAGATAAAGAAGGTGAGCCGGCCGATGGCTGAGCGCTATGGCATCAACAATGTGCGTTGGCGGGCGTCAGGAGAAGGGCCCGAGTTCGTCGCTCCCCCCATTGATGTAAAGAAATTCTCGAATAGCGGTACGGGCAATACCTGAAGCCGGTTGCGCAGTAGGCCTGTCTGCAGTTTCGAGCAGGCTTTCGTTCATGGGTTCGCTTCTCAGGTTTCGAGACACGATCATCCTCGCTTTCAGGAGACAGCGCGTGCCGCGAATCGGGGCGGGCGGGGGGACGCGTTTGAGGCTGCTGGCACCGTTGCTGATAATCGGGTAGCTGTCGCCCTGGTTGAACGGCCGACAGCTTCACCCGTGCTGGTGTCAGCAATCCTGATCAATCGGCGTTGTAACGTGGGGCAAGCCGATTGCTGGACAGTTGGCCGAACAGGGCTTGCCGGCTTGCCTCGTAGCGCTCGAATGACTGCAGGTCATGCATCGAAGGGATGGAGATCAGTACCTCGTCGTCAAAGTCCTGCAGGGCACCGTCCACCAGGTCCTGGGCCGACATCACGATGCCTGGATCCAGGTTTTCGACCGGCAAGCCGCCGATCTGCCAGAAGTCGGTGGCGGTGGCCCCTGGCAGTACCGCCTGGATCCTGATGCCTTTTTCCGCAAGTTCCTTGTGCAGTGACTGGGTAAAGGCAGTGACGTAGGCCTTGCTGCCACCGTACACACCGTTGAGCAACTCCGGCGCCAGGCTGACAACGGACGAGATGTTGATCAGGGCACCTTGCTTGCGCGCGACAAATCCTGGGATGGCCGCGTAGGTAAGGCGGGTGAGGGCGGTGACGTTGAGGGTGATCATTTCAGCCATGCGCTCGACATCACTTTCCAGCAGGCTGGTGTGAGTGCCTATGCCCGCGTTGTTCACCAGCAGGCTGATGCTGGCGTCCTCGCGCAATTTGCGCTCTACCTTGGCCAGATCATCCGTGTTTGCCAGGTCTGCCGGAAATACCTCTACGTTCTGCCGGGTTTCGGTAGTCAGCCGGCTGGCCAGGGTGTTGAGGCGCTCCCGGTTGCGGGCGACCAGCACCAGGTCGTAACCCCGGCGTGCCAACCGTTCTGCGTAGATCGAACCGATGCCGGTGGAGGCGCCAGTAATGAGTGCAGTGCCTTTGAATTGCTGCTTCATGATCATGCTCCGTTGTGTGGATGTGGAGCCCATGATGCAGAGGTTCTTACTTGTCTTAAACGACACATATGGTACGTTTTCAGGACATCGAATCATGGAGCTGCAACCATGCACCGGGTCGGCTATCTCATAACCGAAGGTTTCCAGATCATGTCGCTGGCAACGCAGGCTGTGTTCGAGTTCGCGAACATTGCCGCGGGCGAAACGGTTTACAGGATCCAGAATTTTTCCGTCGGGGGCGGCACGGTGCGTTCTTCCCTGGGCATGTACATGGACACGCTGCCGTTGGGGGCGCCTGGTTTGGCGGATACCTGGATGATCACGGGTACTCTGACCCCGCTGACTCCGCCAGGCGATGAAGTGCTGGCCAGCGTTCGAGGCTTTGTCGACGGCGCCCGCCGCATCGCAGGCCTGTGTACCGGCTGTTTCGTGCTGGCCCAGGCCGGCGTGCTGGATAACCGGCGGGCCACGACACACTGGGCTTATGCGAAAAAGCTGCGTGAACTGCACCCGAAGATTGAGGTGGAAGAAGACCGAATCTTCATTGTGGATGGCCAGATCTGGACGTCCGCCGGAATGACCGCCGCCCTGGACATGGCGCTGGGTATGGTGGAGAAAGATCTGGGAACCGAGTTGGCCAGGTCAGTGGCACGAAAGCTGGTGATGCATCAGCGCCGCTCCGGTGGGCAATCGCAGCATTCCGAGCTGCTGACGCTTGCGCCGAAGTCTGATCGGATTCAGAACGCCTTGGATTACGCCCGCAAGCATTTGAATCGCCCATTGAGTGTCGAGGAGCTCGCAGAGTCCGTGCATCTGAGCCCCCGGCAATTTACCCGTGTATTCACTGCCGAGACAGGTCAGTCGCCCGCCAAGGCTGTGGAGAGCCTGCGTCTTGAGGCTGCCCGTTTGATGATCGAGCAGAGCCGTCACAGCCTGGATGTGGTAGCGAAGGAAACCGGCTTCAGGGACCGCCGGCATATGCGTGAGGTGTTCATTCGTGGCTTTGGTGTCCCGCCTCAAGCCGTACGAAGAGATGCCCGGCGGGTGGTATCGGCCGGATAGGGCTGACAAGGCCCTGTTCGGGGCGATCGGTGATCGCCCCTTTTGCGGTTCAGGGGCGGTCCTTGAGGGTTTCGAAGGCTTTGACGCTTTTGATCAGGCTTTTGGTGCTGGCAGAACCGGCACTGTTGAACAGGAAAGAGAAGTCCGAGGCCAACGAAGGGCTGCCGGCAATCGTCGCGTACTGATGGCACTGGTTGCAGTCATCACCCTGTACGTAAGTCTCCATGGTGGTGTTGGCCACCGGCACGTTGCCCTGGCTGATGAATGGCCCGTACGACAGCGGCACTTGCGCGTTGGCGCCCGGTTCCGGGCTGGGCGGATTGGGGGCGAGGGTCCAGAGTACGTTGATCAGCTTGTAGTACTGGAACACCGACTGGCCTTGGCTGTGCTGCGCGAAGTTGGCTTGCACCGCGCTGTTGAGGGCCTGCAGGTCGCTGGGTATGGGGTGTTCGCGGGTGGTCTGTACCGGCTGGTCGCGTGGGAAGAGATCGGTGCATTGCTTATCGGGATGGTGTTGCTTGCACTGGATACGGGCTTGGTTCGGTGTGCACTCGGGGCCACTGCCACAGTCAGGGTTGTTGAAGGCAAAACCGTTCGGTGGGGTTTGTTGCGGCGGGGCCTGGGCCGGTTCGGGCACGTTGTCGACCTGCTCGAAAGTGGTCCAGATGAAGTTGGGCGAAGCCTGGGTCTTGTTGATGATATGCAGGCCCACCAGCCCCACCACTTCCTGGGTGCAGTTCAGGGTATCGGGGCGTTTGAGCCAGGCGACGGTGGTCAGGTAGCGCCCGAACAGTTCGGGTTTGCCGGTCAGCACCCGCCAGGCGGCCTTGAGCTCGATCGCGCCCAGCTGCTCCTGCGGGACAGGGGACGGAGGCAGCGAGCGCATCGGTTCGCCGATTGGCAGCGACAGCCCCTCCGGTGTCTTGCCGTCCTGGTTTTGCGCCACCTTCAACTGGTTGGCGGCGTCGTAGAGCCCCTTGTCGACGATGTAGTCGAACTCGGCCTTGCCTACCTTGCGCTCAAAAAACACCAGGTTGCCAGACTGGTCCGTCAACCAGCCGCCGGACGCTTCCATGACTGGGTCGGGAATGGACGCGAGTGTTCCGGTAGACAGGTGGAATCGGTGCAAGGCATTGATCGCGCCTTCGGAGGTGGCGTTCATGAACTTGCGTGCGCCTACCTTGAGTGACTTGAGGCTACCCTGAGTGCTGCAACCGGACGGCACCAGGGTTTGTACGCCCCAGCCAGTGGGCGTGGGCGCGCCGGGCAGGAAGATGTCATTGGCGTCCTTGTAGCTGGCCCATACCGGGGCCACGCTCATGGGTTGGCCCGGTGCGGAGGGGACACCGAACTGCGCCAGCGTGCTGTTCATGTCGGGTTCGCCCGCCAGGCTGGCGGTGGCCGGCCAGCCGGGGTTCACCGGCCAGTTCAAGGCAATGAACAGCTGCCAGCCAAAGCAGTTCATGAACGCCTGGCTGGTGGCATTGAAGTTGTTGACCGGCAGGAATCCCCCGCTGGCCGGGTTGAACACCAACTGCTGCTGCACACAGACGTCGGCATCCGACAGCGTGGCTGCCGTGGCGGGTTGCGGGGTCGACAGGCACAGTAAAATGCCGCACAGCAGCGACAGAAGACTCAAGCGTGACCTGGACATCATTGCGCTCCTTGCAAGCTGTGAAGCCGCACCCGAAGGTGCGGCGGTAGAGAGGCGAGACTGGCGTGGTTCAGGCGCCAGGCACCAGCGCCAGGCCGGATTCCCAAGGGTGGTCTGCCGCGCTCACGTTCACGTCTTCATCCGGATTGAGCGCACGCACCGTCACCAGGCCGGGGGCTGCGGTGGGGCTGACCGTGATGGTCAGGATGTAGGCCTGTGTGCCGCCGGCGTTGGTCTGGCCGGGAATGGCCGACGCGTCGGGCAGGTACTGGGTGACCTGCGCGGTAACCCCGGGGTTGGAGAATTGCACCCTGGCATTCTGCGCCGTGGTGGTCTTGTCGGCGCCTTGCACCACCAGCACGAACTGATTGCTGCTGCCCGGTGCAAGCCAGGCGGGCAGGTCGGTGGGGGAGTTCCCGTAGAACAGGTCCAGCGGCAGCAGTTGCACCGGCCAGGGTTGCAGGCCGGCCACCCGGTCCTGCACGCATGGGAAGGATTGAGGTGTGACGCTGAGCGGTTTGACGGTGACGCTCAGGCCCACCAACAGTTGTTGGGCGATGACCCACACATAGTTGACCTTCTGGTTGTTGATGGTGATGTCATTGATCGAGAAGCCGGCGCTTTCCGGCACCTCGAACACCGCCTGCAGGATCTGGTCGGAGCCGTTGGCGGCCGACTTGGCCGTACCGCGGGTGATGCGCCAGTACTGGCTCACGTCCTGGCCTTGCGGGCCCTTCCAGGCGCTGAAGTCGGTGGGTTGTTGCAAGTACAGGCCAATAGGGTTGGTCAGCGACAGTCGGTTGTTGACCGCCGTGGTATTGGCCATGAAGCCGATGTGCGGGTCGGAGTTGCGATAGTTCTGCCCGTACTGCGCGCAGCAGATCAGCGACTGGGCATTCTGGCTGCTGCTCACCGGGCGCAGGATGGTGGCGGCGGCGGCCAGGTACACCTCGGCACTGAGGGTATTGGGGCCGGATGTCAGGTGCATCGCTCCGCCGTACTGGCCGGGCACACAGGCGGTTCCGGCGTTCCATTTGTTGACGGTGTCATAGGCCGGCTTGCCGGTGGTGGGGTCCATGACCGGATCGCCGGCCTTGCCGGTCGGGCAGTCTTCGGCATAGCGCAGGTACAGGTCTTCGAGCTGCACGCTCGGGTCGATGTACTCGCGGTACAGGCCCAGGACCGCGTTCGGGTCGATGCGCCACATGGCCAGGAAGTACGCGGGGTTTTCACAGGTGAAGGTGATCTTGCGCATGTTGCCGTTGGCATCGCGCACGATCGACCACTCGCAGTACTCATCGAGCCAGCCCCGTGGGCCGGAAGGCGTGAAATCCTTGTACGTGCCATTCCAGGCGATGCTGGGGCAGCGCTTGACCGGCAGTTGCAGCACAGTGCCCTTTTTGTTCGGGTCGTAAAGCGTGTAGAGGGTGTTGTCGAGGGTGATCTGGCCGTGGTCGGCCAATTCCATCACCTGGTCCAGGGTCATGGCCTTGCCGCCCAACTGGGGAATGACCGCCGCGCCGTTGTTGTAGAAGAACGTCCACAGGCGGTTGGGGAAGGGCGCCCAGGTGATCGCGGGCGGGGTCACGTCGCCGAAGCCCTCTACGAGCGGGTTGTAGTAGCCCGAGCGGGGAGCGTCGTTCAGGCCCGACCAAGGGTTGCCGATGATGGACGATTGGGTCCAGCCGGTGAGGTTGTTGTTCCAGTCGGTTTCAAACTGCGGCAACTGGTCTTCAAGGCCCAGCTTGTTGTAGTCCTTGGGGGCTTGTCCGGCGGGAGAGGTGAACTGCTTGAAGGGCGTGCTCATGTCGGTTCTCCTGGTGTGCGTGAGGTGGAAGCAGAGCAGCAGCCGGCGACCGGGGGCGGGCCGGCGAGGGTCTGGCGCGGGTCGTCCCACACCAGTTGGGCGATGAAACCGGGCAGGGTCGTGTATTCGTCAGGCGTCAGCACGCGGCCACTGTCGAGGTGGGTCACCACCAGCGACAACTGCACCGCATCGCCGCGGCCAAGGCCCAACGCAGCAGCGTTGCGGGCTGCATTCAGTGCGCGCGACACGCCATGGGTGATGCATCGGCCCTTGTCGTCCACCAGCCCCATGCCGATACGGCTGAAGCGCCCCACGTAATGCGGGTTGTCGGCGCTGACGTGCTGTGCAGTGGCGTCGGGCTGGTCGAGAAAGACGTCGATCAGATAGGTGTCGTGGGTGCAACGTACGTGATCGAACACCACCCACGGCCCGGGCCCTGCGGCATTTTCCGCGGCGCTGGCGGCCATTGCGCTGTGCTTGCAGCAACGGTTGGTAGCCGCCTTGGGCGCGCCAAATTGTGGGGCCACCGGCGCACCATAGTCGTAGCCGATGTGCCGGCTGTCCTGGGCCATGTCGCCGAGGGTGGTGTAGCGCCAGGCGTCGGCGCTGGTGAAGGTGACCTGCGCGGCGTCGCGGCCGGAGAAGGGCTGGAGCAAGCACTGTGTGGTGAATTGCGCCCCGGGGTTGGCCCTGATCCAGACCTCGAGCATGCGGTCGATGTTGGCGTGATAGGAGCAGAAGACCGGGTCGAAGGCGGTGTAGGCGTTGTCGGCCATGTCGCCACCGATCCAGCCGTGATAGTTGTCGTGGGGTTGCTCGTACAGTCCGTCGAAGTTAAGCGCACGATTGGGGTACAGGCTGTCTTGCTGAGGTGGGTCGAACACCGGAATGTTGGCCCACGGGTAACCGGGCACACCCTGTGGTTGGCTGAAGGTGGTGAACTTCAGGGCATCCACCACCTGTTGCTGGAAAATCCGGCTCATGCCGTACAAGCGGGTGCGCTCCGGGCGCGAGTCGTCACCATGGGTGTAGAACAACCGGTCGCGCTGTACATAGCGGCAGTCCACCCCGTTGACCGCGCCGCCGGCGCACACTTTGGAACAACCATCCTTGGCGGCCGCGTAGCGCAGGGGATTGGGCCGGGTTTCGCCAGTGTGCGGGTGCACATAGGTTTCATCGAGGAACGCCTGGGGCAGGCCGGCCTGCGGGCTGCCGTCGACACTGGCATCTTCGGCCATCCAGTCCCAGTAGGGGATGGCGCAGTCGATCAGTTGTTCCAGGTACAACAGGTATGCCCGGTGCCACAGGGCAAACGCCTCCTGATAATGCAGGCACCAGTTGGTGTGGATATAGGCGTAACGTTGCCAGGGTGAACCGCTGTCGGGGTCGCCCACCTGCATCACGTCGTCCAGGCGGGCGCGGTACAGGTTCAGCTCCTCAAGGCTGAGGGCACGGATGTCCTTTCTCACCCGCTTGACCGGTTGTGGCAGGTCCGGTGGCGGAATGCGTTCGGCCAGATCGAAGGGAGAGCTGGCGTCCAGGCGCCAGCCCTGGTTGACCCACAACCTGAAGGTTTCCAGCGCGTCGATCGGCCAGAACTGCTGCTGGTCGAGGGTCAGCGGCATGTTGCGCGAGGCCAGGTGCTGGTAGATGGTTTCTGACCAGGCTTTGACCGAGTCGGGGTCGTCCAGGTAGACGAAATAGGCGTTCATGCACCCGGTCCAGGAGGCCGCCACGGCCGCACGCTGCGCGGCGGGAATCCAGTAAGGCGCGGTAAAAAGGCCGTGGATGTCCGCGGCCCATGTCGGTTTCGCGATGATCATAAGGTCCCTCTCATGCGCCCCGCAGGCCATATCTGGCCGGGCTGCTAAGCTCAGTTGATGGTAAAGGGATGGCACGCAGGGAATCGTGCAAATTGGCCCGTCCTTGCGGCGGATTCATTGCAGTTTTTCAAGGAAGACACGTGAAAAATGACAGACGCCATGGATCTGAAAATTCTGGGAAAGCTGCAAAAGGATTGCAGCCAGAATCTGGAGTTGCTGAGCGACAGCGTCGGGCTGTCTTCCACCAGTTGCTACCGGCGCATCAGGCGCCTGGAGAGCGCAGGTATCATCAAGGCCAAGGTCGCGATACTGGACGAGCGCAAGCTGGGCATTCAGGTGACCGCCTTCTTCCTGGTCAAGCTGGACCGCGACAGCAACGACATCGACCGCAAGATGCAGCACATCCTGGCCAGCCACCCGGAGATTCAGGACTGCTACCTGATGACGGGCGAGTTCGATTTCGTGATGGTTGCCAAGTTTCGCGATGCCACCGAGTACACCGACTATATCTACCGGTTTCTCGACACCTACCGGGATATTCCGATTCGCACGTACTCTTCCACACTGGTGGTGCGTACGGTTAAGAAGTCCTATGAGTTGCCGCTGGAAGGGGGGCTGCACCGGGCTGTCGATGCCTGACCAAGGAAGCCAGTGCGGTGCATGGTACCCCAAGCACCCGCGCAGGCCGGAACCAGCTTGCCCAATGGTGCTGGACGCCGCACCCAGAGCCCTGAGGTGCCGCCGTACCCTATCGTGGTGCGGCTGCATTGCAGGTTCCAGCTCGGCCGCATCGATGATGCCCTTTGCCTTGGTGGGTTATCTACTTGTTGGATGCCCACTAGCGTATTGACCGAGTTGGTCGACCATGGTGGCAGATCACTTCGTCGTCACCGCACTGAACACCGGTACATTCTGCCCTGCGGCGTTCTGCACCAGCATCGCCAGTGGCTGCAGGCCATTGGCGTCAGCGCTGCCACTGCGCGCGGTCAGGGTCAGGTTGCCGAAGGCACAGCTCAGGGTAGCGGTGCTGCTACCGTCGTTGAAGACCAGTTTGATGTTCAGCTCGCTGGTGCTCCAGGTGAAGCCCTGCCTGGCCAGGGTCAGGGTCGCCAGGTCGTCGCTGCGGATCAGGGTCCAGGTGCCGGTGGAGGCTCCACGGTCGAACGCGAGCACGTTCCTGATCAGCGGCCCGTTCGTGCCGCCACTGACCTGGCTGGTGGAGACGAAGGTCTGTATGTACCCGGGAGTGCTGTACACGGTCTGTGACTGCGAGGTCATCTGGTCCTGGAACCCGGTGATCAGCAATATCACGTCGCCCGCACTGTTCAAACCGATGGTCTGTGGCGACTGGCCCGGCGTGCCATTGAGCTGCTGGGTCTTGACGTTGCTCGCCTGCCATTTGCCGGTGACCTGTACGTTGGGGTTGGCGCCTTCGAATGCAGCAACCCGCGGGCTCACCGAGAAGCTATTGATCACCGGTGCATTGGCGATGACGCTGACAGTCTGCTGGGCATTGGGCACCTTGTTGCCGTTGAAGTCGTAGCCGTCGAGGGTGTAAGTCACGGTGTCGTCCGGCTGCGGGTCCGGCTCCCAGGCGCTGGCGTTGGCCGGCACCACGACCTGGTAGGGCGTGTTGTCCTGGCTCCAGCTGATGGTGCGCTTGGACAGGGCGAAGGTTTGCCAGTTCAGCTGCACCGGCGTGCCCTGCCTGATCACGCTGGCGTTGAGGGTCATGAAGCGCAGGATGCCCGGGGTCGGCGCCTGCTTGACCAGCGCCACGGTCTGGTAGCCGTCCTGGTAGCCGGGAATGTTGCTCCATTGCAGGTAGGCCAGGGTGGTGCCGGCCTTGAGCTGGGTGACGATGTTGCCCAGCATGAATTCGAAGCTGGCCTGTTCGCCGGTGCCGAGGATCTGCTTGTTGGTCAGCTGGTCCGGTGTCAGGGTCCAGCTCGGTGAGCCCTGGGTACTGGGCGCGATGGACCAGCGGTTGCCGTAGTCCTGCACGGTCTGGCGGGTGAAGCTGGCGGCCCGCTCCGCCGAGGTGAGGGCGCCGAAACCGTCGCCTTTGTCGGCATAGACGAAGGACAGGGTGAAGCTCGGCGCCTGGGGGCCCCAGGGCACGTCCTCCGGCACGATGGGCGTGTCCGGCGATGGGTTGCTCAGGCGGAACACCAGCGAGCAGGTCATTGGCGAATCGGCCTTCTCGGTGATGTAGATGACGTTGCCGCCATTCAGGGCGAAAACCAGGTTCAGCGGCAGCAGCTTGCCCGGATCGTTCTGCGCCATCACCGGCAATTGCACCGAGTCGCCGTCGCCGAACCAGCAATCGACGGTCACCTGGCGCGGGCCGGGCTGGCCGTTGATGTTGACCCCGTCCAGGGTCACGGTCAGTTTCGCCTTGTCCTTGAAGGTACTGTTCTCTGCCTGGGCCAGGCACCACACCGGCCCCTGCGGGGTGTTCTGGAACTGCGGGGTCCAGCCTGGGCAACTGATCTGCACCGTGGCCGGGTCGCTGACCAGGCTGCCGAGGAACAGGTACAGCAGGCTGGTGTTGCTGTCAGCCTCGGTCTCCAGCACCGGTGGGCTGCCGACCAGCTCCAGGTCGGCGCCGCTAGCGTTGGTCAGGGTCAAAGTCAGGGTCTGCGCCTGGTTCAGGTAAGCCACGGGCTTGCCGTCCTTGTTGGCGATGCTGTACTCGATGGCACTCATCCGGGTCACTCCCTACCGTTGTCGCGGACCAGCCGCAGCCAGCCTTCTTCGATGCGTTGCGGGGACGCCAGGGTCGCGGTGGGCACCGCCGAGCCGGGCGCGAGGTTGCTCCAGCCGGTGGCGCCCGGGTTACGCGTCACCCATTCCCAGATGAACCCGTTTTCCTGCGGCACCGGTACTGGCATCACCGTGCCGGCGCCGACCATCGGCGTGGTCAGGAAGGTCACCGCGATCGCGTCCAGTGCGGGCTGCCACTGGGCGCGGGGGATGCAGATGGTCTTCACCGGGACGATGCCGGCGGTGGCGTTCACCGAGCCGTGAGGGTCGATGAGCAGGGTCAGGGCCAGGCCGTCGCCGCTGTCGGAGGCGGGTACGGGGCTCAGTGAGGTCTTGTTCACATCTACTGGCACCACGCCATTACCTCCGCTGGCCGCTGGCGAGTAGAAGGTGGTCCATTGGTCGGCGCTGCCGTCCTCTACGAAGTAGCCCACCAAGCCATCGTCATACACCCCGAGGTCGCCCAGGCGCACCGGGAATTTCACGTTGCCGATGCCGGCGCTGGGCCGCGGCTGGCCGGGGCTCAGGCCGACGCTGGCGGCGAAGGCCGGCCAGCTGTTGTCGGCGGCGGGCTGGCCTTGCAGTTCCAGGCGCAGGGCCGCACGGACCACCGCCAATGGCCGGCCGATCAGCACGCTCAGGCTCGGGTCGGCAGTCGGCGCGGCCGGGCCGCTGGCTCCGCTGGCCTGGTCGAGGGTGGCGAACAGGGCCTGGAGGAAGCCCAGGCCCTGCGGTTGGTTGTGGAGGGCACGGATGAAGTTGGCCAGGTACGGGTTGATCGAGGCCATTACCTGGTCGAACGGCCGGGACCAGTTGGCGCTACCTGGCGCACCCTGCCAGCGCGGGCCGAGGGTATTCAGCGAGCCGATCGGCAAGCCGTCGGCGTCATACACACTGAGGTTGTCGTCAAGGTGGTTGAAAAGCACCCAGCCGCAGATCGGCGCCGGCCCCTGGTCGGAACACTCGGCCTGGCCATCCTCGGCGCTGAGCCAGCGGAATTGCAGGCGCGCCGGCTGGGTCAGGCGCGGCGGCAGGACAATCTTGCCGTTGTCGACCACCTCGCCACCGGCCAGGCGCTGCTTGAGGCGCTGGGCGATGATCGGCGTCGGCTTCGGCAAATCCACCGCCTGGCCGTAAGCGTCCACCAGGCGCAGGCGGTTGATTCGCAGTTCGCCGCAGCGCAGCGGGTTGAAGCCGTTGTTCGGCGCCGGTGAGGCGACGTTGAAGCCGTCGATCGCCGGGGCCACCTGGGTGTTGGTGAAGTTGCGCACGATCAGCGACGGGCTCAGCGCGTCCACCACCGGCAGTTGCAGGGTCTGGCTACGCATCAGCAGGCCCTGGTTGAAGCCGGTCAGGCTCTGCGCCATGGCCTGCAGGTCGAGCTGGCCGAGGATGCCTTGCAGGACCTTGGCATTGGGGTCGTCCGGGTAGTTCTTGAGGTAGACCTCGATCTGCGATTGCAGGTTGAGTTCGGTGCGACCGGCCAGGGTCAGGGTGCCGGAATAGGTCTGGAAGGCAGGATCGGGTGTCAGCCCGGCGACGGCGTCGAAGTCCAGGCCGTCCGGATCAAGGGTGAAGGAGCCGGTCACCGCGTCGGCGGCATAGTCGACCCCGCTACCGGCCAGGCCGACGCGGTGGTAGGGGTAGAACAGCACTTCCCAGTTGAGGAAGGTCGGCAGCCAGGGTTGCGACCAGCTGCTCAGGCCCACCGGTGACGGTGCGTTGCCGACCAGGGCCACCGCCGCATTGGCGGCACCGCTGCGGGCGTCGGCCGCCAGCAGGTGCTGGTCCCGGGCGGCGCGCTGGGCGCTGGCGATCTGTTCTGCGAGGGTGTCGCTGTTGATCGCGGCCAGGCGCTGCGCGCCGTTGCCTTGGGTGAACTGCCGGGCCAGGTCCGGGGCGCGTAGCGGGTCGAGGGTCAGTGATTCGGCCAGTAGCGCGCCGAGTTCCGGCGGATAACTGGCGCCCGCCGGTGCGCTGGCCAGCGTCACATCCGGGGTGAACAGAGCGCCATGCACCCGCAGCCCGCTGACCAACTGGTTGCCGCTCCGGCAACCGAGCAGACCCTGGGCATGGAAGCGACCATCGCCGCCATGCCGTGCCGAGGCCTGGGTGGTGGGTCGTCCGGCCAGCAGGATCACCGGGTCGGCCGGCTGCCAGAAGCGCGCCGCCGAGGACGGTTTGATTTCCCAGCCGGTGCCGAGGGTCTTCTGCAGGGCAGCCAGGGCGCTGTCGATCCGGGTTTGCAGGGTAGCGATGCTGCCGCTGCTGGTCTTGCTGCCCGCCAGCGCGCTCACCGCCGACAGGTCGTAGTTCTTGATGAAGGCGCGGGCCTGGTCGGCGGTGAGCGCAGTCGGGTTTGCCTTGTTGAACTGCAGGAGCATGAACTTGGCCCAGTCGACGAACAGCTGCTGGCGCAGGGCATCAAGGTCGGCGCTCTGGCCGTCGAGGCTGCGCTGCAGGCGGTTGACCTGCTCCAACTGCTCCACGGCATCATCCGGCAACTGACCGTTGCCCGCGGACGGATCGGCGCCTGGCGCGGTGACCTGGCGTGCCAGCCACACAGTGCCGCCGGGGTAGGCGGCGAAGCCGGCCTGGTGCACCGCCTCGTCGGCCGCAGCGGCGCCACCGACCTTGCCCAGCTCGTGGAGTAGCCCCTGCTGGAAAACGTTGAGCAGGGTTTCCAGGTCGGCCACCTCGGGGTTGCGCGCCTGGATCAGCGCCGCCACCGCCTCGGCGGTGTTGTCGGCGATGACCACGTCGATGCCGTCGGCGCTCGGCGGGGTCAGCCAGGCTCGTTGCGGATCCCAGGTCAGGCCACTGAGCAGGCCGTTGCACACGGTGCGGTTGGGTACGTCGGGGCTACCGCTGAGCGCCCATTCCAGGGTCTGGGCGATATAGGCCTGGCGCGCCTCCACGGTGGTGGCGCTGGCCGGATAGACCAGGGCCGCCAGCGGGTCGCTGGCGCTGTTGGCGTACCAGCCCACCACCGAGTAGGACAGCAGCGTCTCGGCGGTGAAGGCCTTGGCGTCGTCATCGTCCAGCGGGTCCCAGAACGAGAACACGTTGGGGCAGTTCGGATACGCCGCGGCATAGGCCGGGGTGCCGTAGCCCACGGTGGTGTTACTGCTGGCATAGGTGCCGCCGTTGCGCCCGGCCCAGTCGGCCTGGCGGTAGACCCGCCCCTGGAACAGGAACGGCTGGCTGGCCCCGGTCAGGTCCGGGGTCACCGGCACTGCCCGCGAATAGATATTCTGCGGCAGGGTCTGGTCCTGCACCTGCTGCAACTGGTCGCTCTCGATCACCCAGGCGGTCTGCACCGTGCTGCCGTCGGCGTTGCCGCCGGCGAAACGGGTCACCAGCCACAGGTTCGGTGCCTGCAGGAAGGCCACCTTGCCACCGTCGGTACGGCCACGAGCGAGGCTGTCGGGCAGCGCCCAGTGCAGGTGGATACCGGGCTGCATGGCGTCCTGGCTGTCGACCGCGTCGAATGGCTTGGGCAACAGGTTCTGCGCCAGGTAGGGGCCCACCGCCTGGGTCGTCGGCATCAGGGCGAAGTTGCTGGCCACCGCGGCGAAACCATTGACCGCGCTGGCGTCTGGTTTGCCGATGACCAGGGCGGTGACATCGATGGGGACGATCAGACCGCTGTCGCTCATGCCGAAACCTCCTTGTCTTGATTGCTGAAGCGCACGGTCTGCACGCCCTCCACCAGCTCCAGGGCGAACTCCGCCGGGGTGAACGGACGCTGGGTACCGTCCGGGGCGAGGTTGGCGTTGCTGGTCACCAGCTGCGCCTGCAGGCTCTTCGCCAGGTCGGCGATCTTCAGCACGCGCTTGCCACCACCGGCGGCGCGATAGCCGACGGCGACGCTGGCGCCATCGATCTGGTCGCCGGGACGGGTGTTGGCCGGTGCAGTCTTGGGCACGGTGACATAGCGCAGCGACTTGCTCGCCTGGCCGATATCGACGCCGAAGTGCATGGCCTCGGACGGCTCGCCGATATCGACATGGCTGATCTGCCCGGTGGTCATGAACAGCAGCACGGTGGGCGCCAGCACCTGCTGGCGCAGCACGCCGTCGAGCAGCGTGCCGTTGGCGTCGTAGGCGCGCACCTCGATGCCCGGCCAGCCGCTGACCACGTTGGAGCGCAGGACGAAGCCGCTGACCGTGGTCGCTGGCGAAACCGCCGCGTACAGGCGCGCCACCAGCTCGGCGTCGATGGCGGCGTCGAAGGTGCAGGAGCGGCCGATGCTGGTGGCGCCTTCGAGCAGGGCATTGATCCAGTTCGGGTCGAGGACGAAGAAGCGGATCGACTCCGCCGGCAGCATGGCCTCGTCCGGCACCAGGTAGCCGAAGGGCAGGCCCTTGAGAGCAGCGAGGCTGCCCAGCCACTGGGTGAGCTCGCCGGGTACCGGGTCGCTGCTGTTGGCGCGCAGGAGGCCAGCCTGTGGCTCGGCGACCATGGCCTGCAGGTTGAGGAACTGACTGTTGCGCTGGGCGAGCCGGGTCATTCTGCGGTCTCCGACGAGCTGGAAGAGCGGGCGCACTGGGCGGCCAGGGATTCTGCGATCAGGCCGATGGCCAGGCCGCGCAGGCCGGGCTGGCTGGTAGGTGCGGCACTCAGTGCGCGCAACGCCGAGTTCGGCGTCACCGAGGCTCGCAGGCGCAGGTTGAGGACCTGGGTTTCGCTGTTTTGCGCCACCTTGCGCGCTTCGCTGCGTTTCCACGCATAGAGAGTGCTGGCGAACAGGGCGTTCTGCAGGGCCAGGCCACGGCCGATCTGCCAGGCAGCGGCGTAAGTGACGTCCATCAAGCCGCTGGCCGGGTCGAAGCGCACCGCCTGGTCGGCCACCACCAGTGGCGCGGCACCCGGTGGTGGGACGATGACTGGCGACGAGGAGAATGGCAGCAACGGGCCGCGATACCACGACACCGTGGTGTCGCCAAGGCGGGTCTGGTGGTTCATCGCCGTGTAGCCCATGGCGAAGGCGTTGCCAACGGCCTGCCCGGCGCTGCCGCTGGCGTTCGCCGGGGCGGGCAGCCGCAGCGGTGCGCAATCAACGCCTTCGAGGTAGCCGCTGAAGGTTTCCTGTGGGTCGAGGGAGGTAAACGACCAGCTTGCCAGCGACACCAGGCGTAGTTTGTCCGCCGTGCCGCCGGCGGCCAGGGTCAGCGCCGCGGCGGTTTCGCCGTCGCCGGTGGGCAGGTAGCGGGCCAGGCCTTCCAGGGAGACCAGGTGCACCACACATTTCTGGTTCGGTGCCGGCAGGCGGTTGCCCACCACCACCGAGAAGTTGCCTTCCTGCTCGTCGTCGTCCTGCGCCTGCTTCTGGGTCAGCACCACGCTGCGAGCGTGGGCCAGCCAGTCCAGTTCGTCGAGGGTCGGGGCGATGGCGGCGAACAGCTCGGCCGGCACGTCGATCACTTGGCAGGGGTCATACCACTGCTCGCCGGTGGCCAGGGTGAAGGTGGGGGCATTGCCGGCGGTGCCGAGCAGGGCGTAGCCGTCCGGGTAGCTGGCGGTGCTGGCCGGCAGGCTGCTGGGCGTCGACTTGCCAGCCTTGGCCGCCTCGGCGCTGTGCGGGAACGCCTGGCGCTGCAGGTCGCCGGCCAGCACCGATTGCAGTGGCGGCGCTTCGTCCAGTTCGAACAACAGCAGAGCCAGCCACGCGGCGTTGTCCGCCTCCAGCTCAGGCGAGCGCTCCCAGGGCAGGGTGCGACGCTTGAAGATCACGTGGGGCAGCACGTTCTGGTATTCGCCCTGGTTGTCCGGCGGCGGGAAGCGCGACACCAGCTCGCTGTCGTCGAGGCTGAAGCGCTCGCCACGCACGGCGAAATGCCGGGTGTTGACGAAGGCTTCGTCGAAGGCGGCATCGGCGGTGGCGTTCGGGTCGCTGTTCTGCAGGTGCTGGGTAACGGTGATGCTGTAGCTGCCGGCGGTCAGCGGCGGCAGCCAGTGGGCAACGAACTGTACGCTGCCGTCGCTCAACGGCGTGGAAGATGCCTTGATCATGAACGGACGGCTCCGGAAGAGGTGGTGGGTTGGGCGCCAAGCACCGAGAGCTGGGGCGCGCTGAGCAGGGTGTTGGCGGCGTTCTGTGCCAGCAGGTCGACATTGACCTGGGTGCTCACCGTGACCCCGGCTGCGGCCAGCTGGGCCAGGATCGCGCTGCGGGCGCTGGCCACGGTGGTATTGGTCAGGGCGCTGGTGAACTGGCCCATGGCGTTGGCCTGGTCATAGCCGGTGGCGGCGGGCACGGTGGGGGCGATCCAGGTCACCACGCGGCTGGCCTCGATTTCCTCGCGCAGCACGCTCAGCTGGATTGGCAGCGGGGTGACGTCGGGGTTGTCGGCCTTGGCCTTGATGCGCAGGCCGGTCATTGCGTTGGGAATGGCGCGCTGGGTCGTGTCGTTCAGGTTGCTCAGGCTTGGGTCGAGGGCGGCGTTGATGGACCAGGTCGCTGCCGGCAGGTTTTCCACCACGGCGCTGACGTCGACGCGGATGTCCTCGGCGCTCATCTCGCCGTCGAGCTTGCTGATCACCACGCTATGGCTGGACTCGAAGTAGTCGTTGTTGACTCCCACCGGGCCGACACCGAACGCCGTGTTGCTGGCCGTGATGTTCTGCGCGGCGCCGGACCCGGTGTAGCTGGCCTGCTTGCTCGGCAGGGCGCACCAGGTGGTCAGCTCGAAGCGTTCCGGGTCGAGTACCCAGTCCATGTCGTTGACGCCGGCGAGATCCTTGAGCAGGCCGTTGGCGACCCGCACCAGGCACACCGAGTCGGTCTGCTGCACCGGTGTGGCGGCGCTGAGGCTGGCCGGCAGGGCGGCGAGCAGCAGGGCCCGCGGTGCGGCCTTTGGCGCGCTGCCGCCACCGGGCAGGAACGAGCTCTTGAAGTCGCTCCACTGGATCGGCTTGACCTCGTTCCTGTTACTGTCGCCGAAGTTGATGGTGATGCTGATCACGTACAGGTCGGCGGTGGCGGTGCCGGCGAATTCCGGGCCCCACAGCTGGATCTGCACGCCGACATGGACGCTGACGGTGAACGAGGTGATGCCGATGTCGACCTTGTACGAGGCGCCGAGGCTGACGCCGATGTCGGCGGCGTAGTGGAACGGCTTCCAGCCCAGCAGGAAGTCCACCCAGGCTTTGAACCAGGCGCGCAGATCGCCGCTCTGCCACACCGCCTCCAGGCTGCCGCCGGCCATCACCGCCGAGGGCACCAAGGCGAAGTAGAGGCCGCCCTTGACCGTCAGCTCACGGGTGATGCTCCAGTTGAAGCCCAGCCGCGGTACGTCCGGGTACCAGTCCGGCTTGCTGAACGCCGGGTGGTAGCCGCCGAGGGAGACGACGAAGTCGCCGGCCTTGTAGCCGTAAGGGTTATCCGGGTTGTCCTTGGTCCAGGCGGCCACGGCGAAACCACCAGTGAGGTGGCAGTCGCGGGAAAGGATGAAGGAGTTGGCGGTCAGCTGCGCACCGAGGAACAGAGTGCCACGGTTGAAGTTGTAGGACGCCTTGAGCACCAGCTCGGCATAGCCGATCGGCGACGAGGTCTGCGGCGGCACCGACACCGAGGCCAGGCCGAGCAAGGCGATCTCGAACTCGTTGCCCAGCTTGCCGGCGGCAAGGATGAAGCCCTTGATCATCTGGAACGAAGCAACCCGAACGCCAAGGGCAAGGAAATAGTCGCCATAGGAAGGCGGCACGTACTCGTGCATCACCTTCAGCGCCTGCGAGGCGTCCTTGCCGGCGAACGGCGAACCGCCGTTGACCGCGGCGATCAGCGGCATCTGTTCGAGCTTGTCGAGGCCAGGGATGATCAGGTCGCGGTTGAAGCCGAAGCCTGCCGCCAGTGCATCCACCTGGAGGAAGGGCGGGCCGCCGATGGGGGCGGCAAGCACGGCGTAGGCGAACAATGACGGCGAGCCATCGAGGGAGGCGTAGGAGGCCATGGCCGAGAGCTGGAAACTCGGCACCTTGAGCATCAGCTGGCCGTCGTATTCGGTGACTTCGTTGCCCTTTGCATCCTCGGTGACCACCTTGAGCAGGCCGCCGTTGATGGTTACCGAGCCGTTGTCGTAGCCGATGAACAGGCCGTCGAGAGAGGCACCGTCGGGAATCGGCGGCAGCACCGGGCGGAAGGCGATGGCCGCGCCGATCAGGTCGATCTCGATGCCGCCCATGGCGAAACCGCCGTCGAGCATCAACCACACGCGCTGCTCGCGGTAGGCCACGCCGACCCGGCTGAGGCTGATCGGGCCGAAGCTCTTCTGCACATTGACCCACTTGCCCTGAGCCTTGGCGGTACCGGCAGGTACCGGCGCGGTGTTTTCGTTGGCCGCCACAAGCCGCGCCTGCTTCGGCTTCGATGGCTTGGCGAAGACCAGTTGCAGCGGCTTGGCCGGCTGGTCGCCGAGCATCAGGTTGGCCGACAACACCACCCGGCCCTCGACGCTGAGCGCCGGGACCTGCGGCTGGCCCTTGGGAATCACCGCATTGACTGCGTCGACCTGGTCCTTGTCGAATACTGCAGAGGCGATCACCAGCCCCATGCCGTCCAGGCCGACCTGCTGGATCGACGCCAGCTCGTTGCCGACCACCGGCAACTGCGAGATATCTGCTTCCACGGCGATGTCCACCACTGCCGCGTAGATCCGCCCCTGTTCGCTGGGCACGCAGACCAGGCTCACCGCGACCTTCTCGGTGCTGGCGGTAAGCACCAACTGCGACTTGTTGAAGTCGTAGGTGAACGAGGCCTGATTGAGCACGGGCAGCAGTTCTGCCGGCACCCCGGAGAGGTCGATGGCGAAGGTCTGGGCCAGGTCGACCAGGGCCAGGGTCTTGCCGGCGGTGGGCACCAGCTCGGCGCGCAGCATCTTGACCTTGCTGTCCTGGGTGAAGGTGACGGCGAAGGTGGCTGCACCGATCACCACCTTGCCGTTGAAGTGACCTTCCCAGGCGGTATTGGGTTTCGACAATTCGAGGTCGACGCTGAAATCCAGCTCTGTGCCGGCGATGGGGAAGCTGCCCTCGCAGGCGAAAGTGAATTTCGAGGTGCCGGTGTCGAGGCTGACCGCCAGGTTCTGCAGCTCCAGCTCGCTGATGGCGGCGGGGCAGCTCACGTTGAATTGCCGGGTAAGGTCGTTGATCAGCTTGCCGATGGCTAGCGGCTGGCCGTACGCGGTGCTGCCGGAGATCTTCCAGCCCTTGTCGTAGGCCGCTGCGACGGCAATATCGACGCCGGCCAGGGTCAGGTTGGCGTTCATCGAGCCAGTGGTGGCGTCACTGGTTTTGACAATGTTCACATCGACGTTGTTCAGTGCCAGCGGGCCGGCGCTGAACACCTCGGTCATGCTCAGGGCGAAGCTGTAGCTGCCTTCCGCCGGCACGGTGTCGAAGGCCAGCTTGGTCACCGTGGTATCGGGGAAGCCGCCGGCATCACCGAGGTACTGAATCAGCACGTTGCGGATCTTCACCGGGGTCATTGGCGACAGATTGCCGCCGAGTTGCAGTGGTGGCAGGCCGATGGACAGCAGCAGGTCGGCCGGGGCCTGGTTGAAGGTGAAGGGCAGGGTGGCGCTGACGCTGGCATTGAGCAACTGGCGCTGCTGCCAGTCAAAGGCGATCTCGACGCTGTCCAGCACCAGATTGGCCAGCGGTAGTTTGGCCACCGCGTCGCTCACCGCGGTGGCTGCGGCATCGCCTGCGATCAGCCCGGCAAGGGCGGCCAGGGCCGGCTGGCGGTTACCGTCGGCGCTGACCAGGATGGTCACCTGGCTGCTGCCATTGAGACTGACGGTCACTGTCCATGGCTGGCCGCCGATCTGCAGGCTGCCGCCTACCGTGCCGCTGAGGCGGGTGACGCTCTGGTCCATTTCGGTCTGGCTGGCGCTGGTCAGGGTCACCCAGGCGCCGGTAAGGCTGGGGCCGCCCTGGACCAGCGACCAGTCGCCGCTGACCCCAGTGGTGATTGCGCAGCGTGTGTCGTCATTGCCGCCATAACTGGCGACCACCTCGATCTGCTTGAACGGCATGTCGGCGAACAGCGGCAGGTCTACCGGCAGCCAGCCGCCGAAGCGGTTGGCGAAGGCAAAGTTGCCTACCGCCAGCAGCGGCAGGCGGCTGTCCGGCGGGGTCAGGTCGAGGACCAGGGCGTTGTTGTCGTCGAGGCTGCCGCTGAAGGTCAGGCTGCTCTGGCCGAGGGTCGCGCTGGCGACGCTGCTCAGGCTGGCGCTGATGGCCTGGCCCTGGGCGCTCTGGGTGAAGGTCAGGGTCAGCTGGCAGAGGCTGGGGTTGGCGCCGAGGCCGTTGAGCGTCCACTCGCCGCTGGGCGTGCCGCTGACGCTGAAACTGGCCGGCCAGGCGCTGCCGGGGTCGCTGATGCTGGCGCTGGCCAGGGTCACGTTGCAGGCACCGAACAGACTGTCCAGGGCGCTGATACCCGTGGTTCCAGCGCCCAGGGCAAGGTTGCCGGCGGTGTCGATCTTCTGCTTGAGCTGGGCCTGCAACTGGCTCAGGTCCTGCGTAACGGCATTCATGGCGGTCATAGGGTGGTGCCTCCAGGAAAGATCGGTCCGCCTCAGGAAAGGGAGTCCTGTACGTCCTTGTTGGCTGATGCCTTGTAGTAGCTGACGGTGAACAACGGTTCGCCCCCGGTGAGGGCTTCACCCAGGGCGGCCAGTGCCGTCGACGAATTGACCTTGACCGTGTCGAGGGCGTAATGCAGCGCCTGCCTGGCCGGGTCGAGCCGGCCATTGCCGCAGATTGCCCCGGCAATGGCGCCGGTAACCACGCCAGCCTGGGTACTGCCGCAGGCGCGGGTGATGGTCAGCCCCACCATGGCCGGGCTCGGGTTCGCAGCGGCGCGGGCGGCCAGCTTGTAGCAGTTGCCCAGGTCATAGAAGGTTTCGCCAGCGGCTTCGCAGGCTTTTTCGGCTGCGTCGAGGGCGGCGCCTGCCAATTGCATGGCCTGGGCCTGGTTGCCGGCGCCGCGCACCCGTTGTGCGGCGGTCGCGGCCTGGGTGGCCAGGGCCGCTACACGTCCGGCGCCGTTGCTGAGGATGTCCCGTGCCCGGGTGGCCTGGTCGTTCGCGGTTTGCGCGGCGACGGTGTATTCGGACAGGGGCACGTAGCGGTTGACCAACTGGTAGGCCGTGCCCAACCCGTCGATACAATCCGCCAGCGCAGCGAAGCCGGCCAGCGGACCGGGCACCGCCGCACTGGCGGTGGCGGCGGTTTGCGCGGCGCTGTCTACGCAACGGTAGACGTCGTCCATGGTGGCGGCGCGCTGGAGGGCACTGCGCTGCGCGTCGATCGCGTCCAGCCAGTCTTCCTGGTCGAGGGGTTGCACGCTCAGCCGGGCGAGGTACTCGCTATTGATTCCGCCGCTGGTCTTGCTGCGCAGTATCCACAAGGCGGTCGCCGCATCGCGCGCCTCGGTGGTGTTGGCCAGCGCCATGACCACATCCACCAGCGTGCCTTTGACCGCCGCTTCGGCAGCGGCCTTGGCGGCCACCGGGTTGGGCGTCAGGCCCACGGCCTTGGCGGCGATATCGGCAACCGCGAGCACCGCGCGCCAGGTGCTGGCCGGGAAGTTGCGGTTGGCGAAGGCCTGGGCCTCGCTGACCTTCACCAGCAGGTTGCCGGGCCGGTTGCTGGCATTCGGATCACCGGCGACGATACCCAGGGTGACGAAGGCATTGCTCATGTTCTCGGCGCTGTCGAAGCCGGTGAAATAGGTGCGCCGTGGCCGTCCGGGCGAGGCCGGCGGCGGGGGCGGGGTGACGCCGTTGCCGCGGGGATAGCCGTTGAGCACGTCGACCGTGGCCGCAGCCGGGTGGCCGTGCTGGTTGCCCGTGCTATTGGAAACCATCACCGCCAGCGGACGCATGCGCTGGAGGAATTGTGCCGAGGTGGCGGTGTCGGCGCCATGGTGGCTGGCCTTGACTACCAGGACACGGCCTGCGGCATCGTCGTTGGGGTTGGCCAGTTGGGCGATCAGGGCTTCCTGGGGATCTTCTATATCGCCACCGATGTAGTAGCTGAACTCGCCGAAGCGTAGCAGGAAGGCCAGGCTGCAGGCGTTCTCCGCTTCGCTGACCCCCTGTGCGGCCTTGACGGGGGTGCCGTTGGGGCGCTGCACCCACTGGTTGCAGGCGATGCAGGTCAGGGTCGGTGCGCGGTCGCCGCTGAGCTGGAGGAGTTCTGCCTGAGGGCCGCTGAGCAGCCATTGCGGAGCCTGGTTGATCGCCTGGCAGACCTGGAAGGCCGTGGCACCGGCGGGAACCGCCGGGCTGCCGGTTTTGGACACCATGCTGGAGGTAATGCAGGGCTTCAGGTCTGCGGCCTGCACAGCGCGGGTCACGCGGTTGCGTTCGGGCTTGCAGTTGATCGAGGTGAGGTAGCGCAAGTACAGGTCGCTGGGCCCCTGGGCCGGCCAGCCACGGTCGTAGACACGCGCCGTGTCAAAGGTGGTCACCGCCTTCGCGAGCAATGCTGCCACCCCGCCCAGGTGGTCGCCGTCGTAGTGGGTGACGACCACGGCATCGACCTTGGCCAGCCCGGCCTTTTCGGTGATGTAGCTGTATACGTGGGGCTCGGCGTCCTTGCGCCCGCCGTCGATCAGCACCGCACGGACCCGCTGGCCCTCGGCATTTTCCGGGTTTTTCGCGACGATCAGAGTCGCGTCGCCGGCCTTCTTCACATCGATGTGGTGAATCTCCAGCGACCAGGCCATGGCTCAGGCGCTCGCGCGTGCGGCCACGGCGCCGCTCAGGGTGTCGATCAGCGCATCGATGCTAGACAGCGAATTGAGCTGTTCTACCGGCACCTTGATACGCAGTTCGCGCATGGCATCGGAGACGATGGTGATGATGTCCAGGCTGCTGGCACCGAGGTGGTCGAAGCGCAGCTGGGTATCGATCGGGCCGAGGTCGAGGAAGGCCAGGGCGGCCTCGGTATGGCGCAGGACCACTTCGCGAACCATCTCGTGGATATCGTGCATAGCGTCGCTCCTTGTCATGGCACCCAGTTCAGCCCACCGGTGAGGTGGATGGCCTGGCCGTTGATGAAAGCGGCCCCGTCGCAGGCCAGGTACAGGACGGCCTGGGCCACGTCGTCTGGCGTGCCGAGGCGGCCGCTCGGGCATTGCCCGAGCCAGTGTTCGAAGGTTTTGGGCGCCGCTGTCTCGCGGCTCATGTCGGTGTCCACCAGGCCCAGCACCAAGGCGTTGGCGGTGATGCCGCGGCGCCCGTATTCGCGCGCCAGGGTAGCGGCCATGGCGATCAGCCCGGCCTTGGACACGTTGTAGGCGAGCTGCCCGCTCATGCCGTACGCGGCCACCGAGGAGAGCAGCACGATGCGCCCGCGGCGGCGGGCGATAAAGCCCGGCAGCAGGGTTCGGCACAGGCGGAAGTTGCCGTCCAGGTTGACTTCCATTACCGCCCGCCAGTCGGCGTCAGGCAGTGACACGGCAAGGCTTGGGCGGTTGATCGCGGCATTGCCCACGAGCACGTCGATGCCGTCCAGCAATTGGTCGGCCTCTTCGCAGACGGCATCGATGGCTGCTCCATCGGCCATGTCCAGACGCAGGGCCAGGCAGCGCCGCTGCGGGGCTATTTCCTTCGCGTGGCGCTGCAGCGCGGTGGCGGCCGCGGCGTCCTGGTTCCAGGTGAAGGCGACATCATGGCCGGCCAGCAGCGCCTGTTCGACGATGCGTCGGCCGATGCCGCGGCTGCCGCCGGTGACAAGGAAATTCATGGACGGGGCTCCCAGCGACCCAGGATCGCCACACAGTTGTTGCCGCCGAAGCCGAACGCGTTCTTCAGCAGGTAGCGCACCGGATGCGCCACCGCGCCGGCGGCGCAGACATCGAAGTCGAGTTCCGGGTCGGGGTCGTCGAGGTTGATGGTCGGGTGCAGCTGACCGGCGCGCATCTGCGCGATGGCCGCTACCAGCTCCACCAGCGGTGCCGACCAGCAGGTATGGCCGAGCATGGATTTCGGTGCATTGACCTTGAGCCGGTCTAGATGCGCGCCGAACACCCGGCGGATCGAGCGGGCTTCGGTAAGGTCGCCCAGCGGCGTCGAGGTAGCGTGGGCACAGATGAAATCGATATCGCCGGGCTGCAGGCTGGCTTCGCGCAGGGCAGCCTGGATGGTGCGGGTCTGGCCATCTTCCTGCGGGCTTGGCTGGCGACTGGCATCGGAGCGGGCGGCCACGGCGAGGACTTCGCACAGCGGCTCGGCGCCGCGGGCCTGGGCGAGGTCGGCACGTTCGAGTACCAGGCAAGCGCCGCCGTGGGCCGGGACGAAGCCTTCGCGGCGGCGGTCGAAAGGCCGGCTTGCCTGTTCCGGGTGATCGTTGAAGGAGCGCTGGCTGACCGCCTGCATCAGGGCCAGGGCGTGCAGCTCCAGCGGCGAGTAATCGAGCACTGGAGCCAGCACCACGACCCGTTGGGCATCGCCGAAACGGATCTCATTGAACGCCGCGCGCAGCGCCAGGGCGCCGCTGGCGCAAGCCCCGCCGACGCTGTAGCCGGGGCCGCGGATGCCGAGGACTTCCGAAGCCACCGCGGCATGGTCGGTGTCCAGCCCGGCGAGGCCGAACTGAACGTCGATATGGTCGGGGTCCTGCTCGAACTGGCGGAAATTGTTGTAGTAATAGTTCTGGCCGATGTTGTGGCCGCCGACGATGATCGCGGTTTCGCCGTCATCACCCGCAGGCAGGTCGAACAGCCCGGCGTCCTGCCAGGCGCGCCCGGCCATCAGCACCGACAGCGCGGTGGACCAGGGCAGGCGGTTGCTCGCCCGGCGCAGGCGCAGGCGCGGTGCATCCGTGAGGCTGTCGGCCAGGGCGCAGAGGCGCGGGCGCGGATCGAAGCCTTCCAGGCTACCACCAACCTTGGTCGCGATCTGGCGGTCGAAGCTGCTCCAGCGACGAATGCCAGAGCGCCCGGCCAACAGGTTGTCGAGCAGGCTACCGGGGTCCTCGCCGAGGGCTGTAAGCACCGACATCCCTGTCACTACCACATGGGGCGTTTCAGACATGACATCCCTCCATCACTACCACGCTGCGCACAGCGCCGGCGACGCTGATACGCCCGCCGAAGATCGCCAGCATGCCGTTGTCGTCGAGCATTCCTACCTCGATGTCCATGATGTCGCCAGGGCGCACCTGGCCAAGAAACTGGGCGCCGAACACCCGCGTGGCGAGGATCTCCAGCGGTTGCGCCGGGCAGCCCCGGGCCATGTGCAGCAGGCACTGGCCGGCCTGGGCGATGGCTTCTCCCTGGAGCGCACCGGGGTAGATCGGGTTGCCGGGGAAATGCCCGCCGAGCACCGGATCCTCGGGATCGACGCGGCGTTGTGCGTGCAGCACATGGTTGTCCGGGTCCCAGGCCAGGACGCGGTCTATCAGCAGGAACGGCGACCGGTGTGGCAGCATCTGTTCCAGGGGCGGAAAGGCAACCGCGGCGGAGGATCCCGCCGTGGCTTGCAGCAGTGGACCACGACGCAGCCGAGCGAGTGCGGCTGCGACGTCCAGGGCGGCGCTGGCGCTGGCCATGTCAGGCCGCCCGGGCCTTAGTCACGGCCACGGCGTTGTCCAGCACCCATTGCAGGGCGGCGTCGGCTTCCACCTTGGGCACCGCAGCCACCGCGCAGGAGGCTGCGTTGCGGCAGGCAATGCCGTAGTGCTCGTAGCCGGCGAACCACACAGCTTCATAGGCGGCGACGGTGTGTAGCGGCGTACCGCTACTGCCACTGCGCAACCCCTGGCTAAGGGGCTCCATCAACGCCTTGACCGCACCGCGATAGCCCTCGACCTGTTGCCGGATATTGGCGTTGAGGGCAACGCCACGTGGCAGACTGCGGGTCTCCACCAAGGCTTGTTCATAGGCGTTGATAGTGCTGCTTACGAAGTGGTTGCTTCCTACTACCGGGTCGCTGCTGGCTGCGTGTTTGGCGAAAGCCAGCGACAGTTCGCGGAATTCCGTTTCGCTGAAGAACTCGTCCTGCAGGGCGAGATACACCTTCACCGGCAGCGGGATCGGCAGAGTCGCCAGGATCTCCAGGGGCAGTTCGGTGGCACTGTACTGGGCGAACATCTCGCGGATCTTCGCCTCGGGGAAATCGTCGCAACGGGCAAGCTGGATCACCCGGTCCACGGACATTGTGTAGCTCATGACGGGCTTCCTTTCAGGTGTTGGACAGGGTGTAGGCGACGGTGATGGTGTCGCCGGCTGTGGGGAAGGTCTTGTTGTAGTTGTATGACGAAGCTGTGCCACCGACGCCGAGGATGTTCGCGGAGTTGGTACCGTTCATGTTGAACTGCAGGATGAACTGGGTGCCGTCGTCGGCCTGGTAGGTGACCTTGCCGTCCGGCGTCTGGCCGTTGGCGACAAACACGGTGGTCGCATTGCTGCCGGCCGCCACCGAGGTCGGCGGGGTGGTCGTCCAGTTGGCGCCGTTGAGGCTGTACTGGGTGCTGACCAGCACCAGCCGTTGCGAGGTGGTGAGGGTACCGGTGCAGGTACGGTTGGGGGTTGGACTGCTGCCGCCGCCACTACTCATAAGCGTTCTCCATGATGGCTTTGCTGTGTGGGTGGGTCAGGATGCCGCGGCCAGAAGCGTGCCGGACAGGAAGCCCGCAGAAACACGGCTGACCGTGTTCGGCAGGGCGGAAAGAGTGGTGGCGGCGCTGGGCCAGTTCACGGCATTGCGCGTCGCGCCCATCGGCCCCTTGGCCGTGGCGGCAGCGAGGAACACATAGGCCTCGTCGCGGACCGCGCAGTTGAGATCGAGGGCTGGGGTCAGGCCGCTGCTGGCGACGTTCTCCACCCCTTGCCAGGCGCGGGCGGCGTTGACCTTGGCATGCTTGAGAGTGCTGCCCTGGGCGGCGAAGAGGTGAACGAACTGGCCCTGCACTGCGGCGCCGGCGCTGATGCAGTCGATCGTCGAGCCGGCGTCAAGGCCTAGGCGCGTGCTGACCTCGCTCCAACCGCTGTCCCAGACCTGGGCGCCATTGCGTACGCTGAGCCAGATGCCTTTGCTGCCGGAGGCAAAGACGAATAGCTGGCCGTTGATGACCGCGCAGGCCACCCGAGTGCAGCCGGCCGGCAGGCCGCTTGAGGGAATCGCGCTGAAGCCGCTCCACGCCGCACCGGCCGCCTGGCTGGCCAGCCATACCTGGTTGCCGGACAGGGCCGCGACCACTACCACGCTGCCGGCCAGGGTGGCGGCGATGTCGCCGACCTGGCCGACGTTGGCGGTGCTCAGGGGCATTGGTTGCTGGCTTTCCCAGTTGCCGACCACGGTGGCCGAGTTGTGCCCGATGACTCCGTTGGCCAAGGTGAAGACGAAGAGCCGGCTGGCCAGGCTGGTGGTGGCCAGCGCCTGGATCGGCGAAGGCTGCACCGGCGGTGATACGGCCTTCACGGCCGACCAGGTGCCGACGCCGTTCTGGCTGGCCAGCCAGGACAGTCCGGTGGTTTGGTGGTAGGGCGCGAAAGCCTTCAGCAACTCGTGGTAGCAGACCAGGCAGAAGCCGGCGGCGGGATCGCGCATCAGGCAGTTCTGGCTGGGCCGGTAGATGCCCTTGAGATAATTGCCGCCGCCTTCGAAGGCGCCGATCATCCAAGGTTGCCAGCCGCTGGCCGACACATCGGAGGGCAGGGCACTGAAGCCGGGCGTCAGATACTGCTTCCACTTCAGCGAGGCGGCGTTGAGGTTGGTGGTGAGGTTGGGGCTGCTGGGCTCGATGTCCGGGTAGCTGCCGGACTGGGTGGAGTACTCGACGCCGAGTCCGGCCACCAGTTGGGCGATGGCCCGGGCCAGCAGGGCAACGTTGCCGCTGTCCAGGGTCAGGGTGCACAGGCTGCCGCCGAAGCTGCCGCCGGCGCTGCTGGTGTTGGCGATGACCACGGCCAGGTGCCAGGTAAGGCCGGCGGCGGTCAGGGCAGCGCTGACTTTCGTCGGGTCGGCGCTCAGGTTGCTGGCCGAGGCGCCGCAGCTGGCAGTGCCCAAGGCGCTGTTCGGCGACAGGCCGGACTGGCTGGAAACGGTGTCGAGCTGGTAGACGTTGATAGCGTCCTGCAGGCGCCAGGAAATCGGCACGATGCTGTTGAGGCCGCTGATCAGCGTGGTGACGGCCTGGTGGAAGGCCTCGAGTTGGCTGGAGGTGAAGCCGTCGCCGGTGATGGCGATGAGAAAGCGTTTTCCGTCGGTACCGTTGTCGACGATTTTCGAGCACGAAGCAGCAGCATCCATCAGAAAAGCCCTCATCCCTAAGGTCAATATTCTTACTGGAAAACGCAAACTGATCTTACTTCACTCGTGGCATATTGCTATAGGTTTTTCCTGGTCGTCAATACGTAAGCGTAAGATGAATCCCCGATCCTCCCCAAATCCAGTCCCTCGAAGACATGGTGCTGATGGATGATGCCGAGCTGGGCATGATCAGCTGATTTCACGTTATTGATGGGGGCACACGAAGCGTGCCGCTCTTTGCAATGGGAAGGCGGGCGTCCTGTTCGATTCTTTCTGCGCCCTGGCGTAATTCCGAGATATCGCGCTTTGGCGGCGTGCCGAATTGTCGCCCATATTCGCGACTGAACTGCGAGGGGCTTTCATAGCCAACCTTGAAGGCTGCAGTGGCGGCATCCAGGTGTTCATTGAGCATCAGCCGTTTTGCCTCGTTCAACCTCAACCATTTCTGATACTGCAGCGGGCTCATCGCGGTGAGCTGGCGGAAGTGCTGATGGAAGGTCGAGAGCCCCATCTGCACCCGAGAGGCCAACTCATCTACCCGCAGCGGCGCGGCGTAATTCAGCTTCAGCCAGTCGATGGCCTTGGCGATTCGATGCCCCTTGCTACCGATGGAGGCGATGGACCGGAGCAGGGGGGCCTGGTCGCTCAGCAGCAACCGATAGTGGATTTCTCGCTGAATCAGGGGCCAGAGCACGGGTATCGCATCAGGTTCCTCCAAAAGCTCGATCAGTCGGCTGAAGCTCTCCAGCAGCTTCGGGCCCAGCACACCGACGCCGGCGCTTGTGTGCACAGACTCACCGCTCACCGTAAGACGGCCATCTTGCGCGATCAACTCTGCCAGTGTGCGCAGGTCGAGCTTGAACACCAGGCCCAGGCACGGTGCACCTTCGCTGGCCATCGTCACTGCCGAATGGGCAGGGATGTTCAGCGAGGTGACCAGGAAGCGGGTCGTGTCATAGGGGAACACGTCGCTGCCGATGACCATTTCCTTGGCACCCTGCACGACCAGCACGATGCTCGGCTCGACGATGCAGGTGATCGGTGGGGCTGGTGTGTTACGCCGGTAGACGCTGAGGTCTGCGATGCGTGTCGCGAAATCGCCAGCCGTTGGCGCGTGGGCGCCGATGACCTTGCATAGCGTGGCCATCGGGTGCGTGAGCAAGGGCGGTTGTGTGGTGGCGGACATAGGAAGCCTCCGATCATCTTGTGGAAAACACTACTCGCGCGTCCGTTCAGGTGTCCATGCCCGGGCGGCATGGTCTGGAGATTCAGGCAAGAAAACCACTCGTTTGATCTACTGATACGCCGTTTTAACCGCGGAAGATGGGCGGCAGGCGAGGTGGCCAGAGTGCTTTGCAGCGACTGCCCCTCGCACCACTTCCATTTCGAGCAGACAGGAAAATGTGCATGAAGTCTTTGTTCGTTGCGTTTGCCCTGATGGCCAGTTCATTCACTGCGGGAGCCGCCGATATGTCCCATGGGGCCAACAATTTCTACAAGAGTGAGCAGGTATCACTCGAACGCGTTTCCTTCAAGAACCAGTTTCAGTTGAACACGGTCGGAAACCTGTTCGTTCCCAAGAACCTGAACCGCAATACCCGTTATCCCGCCATTATCGTCGGCCACCCGATGGGGGCGGTGAAGGAACAAAGCTCGAATCTCTACGCCCAGAAACTGGCAGAGCAGGGGTTCGTCACCCTGGCTATCGACTTGTCGTTCTGGGGCGAAAGCGAGGGGCGTCCGCGCAACCTGGTATCGCCGGACATCTACGCGGAAGACTTCAGTGCGGCGGTCGACTATCTCGGTGCCCAAGCCTTCGTCGATCGCAACCGTATCGGTGTGCTGGGCATTTGCGGCAGCGGCAGTTTCGCCATCAGCGCAGCCAAGATCGACCCTCGAATGAAAGCCATTGCCACGGTCAGCATGTATGACATGGGCGCCGCCAATCGCAATGGACTCAAGCATGGTGTAACGCTGGAGCAGCGCAAACAGGCTATAGCCGAAGCGGCTGCACAGCGGGATGTGGAGTTTGCCGGCGGGGATACCAGGTACACCAGCGGCACGGTTGATCGGCTGACCGAGCATTCCAACGCCATCGAGCGGGAGTTCTACGATTTTTACCGTACACCTCGGGGTGAGTTCACTCCCAAGGGCCTGCCGCCACTGCTGACAACGCACCCAACCCTGACCAGCAACGTCAGGTTCATGAACTTCTACCCGTTCAATGATATCGAGACGATTTCGCCACGCCCGATGCTGTTCATCGCAGGAGAGAACGCGCACTCGCGTGAGTTCAGCGAAGAGGCGTATCGCCTTGCCGGTGAACCCAAGGCGCTGGTGATCGTGCCTGGCGCCGGTCATGTCGACCTCTATGATCGCGTCGAATTGATTCCCTTTGGCAAGCTGACCGCTTTCTTCCGCGAAAACCTCAAGTAACCCCTGCTTTCAGCCCGGCAGGCTCGGCTTGGGCATCTGCTTTTCTGTAACTTGCGCCACGAGAACCACCATGACCAGCTCAGCGATACCTCTTCAACATTCAAGCAGACAGGTCTGGGGCGCCGTCCTGGCGATGTCACTCTGTGCCTTTGCCCTGGTGGCGTCCGAATTTCTGCCCGTGAGCTTGCTTACGCCACTTGCCACTGATTTGTCGCTTACTGAAGGCGAGGCCGGTCAAGCCATTTCGATCTCGGGCTTCTTCGCCGTAGTCACCAGTTTGTTGCTGTCCACCCTGACGCAGGGGACTGATCGAAAGCCCGTCCTGTTGGGCACCACGGCGTTAATGCTGGTTTCCGGCGCAATGGTGGCGTTTGCCCCGAATTACATGACCTTGATGATGGGGCGGGCCGTGCTTGGGATCGCCATTGGTGGCTATTGGTCGATGTCCACCGCAGTGGTGATGCGTATCGCGCCTGAAGCCCTCGTTCCCAAAGCCATTGCCGTGATGCAGGGCGGTACTGCGCTGGCCACGGCAATCGCGGCCCCGGTCGGCAGTTACCTGGGCGGCCTGATCGGCTGGAGAGGGGCATTCCTCTGTGTCGTACCTTTGGCTGCAATTGCGTTGATCTGGCAAGCCTTCACGCTGCCGGCAATGCCTGGCGAGCGCGGTACGGTTTCGGTGACCGGCCCCCTGCGTTTGCTGGGAGACAGCAAGGTTGCGCTTGGCATGGCTGCAGTCGCATTCCTCTTCATGGGGCAGTTCACGCTGTTTACCTACCTTCGCCCGTTCCTGGAAACCGTGACACACGTGGACGTGCCCACGCTGTCGCTGCTGCTGCTGATCATTGGTGTGGCGGGACTGGTGGGAACGATGATGGTTGGTTCGCTCGTAAGCCGGCATCTGTTCAGAGTGCTGCCAGGTATTCCCCTGCTGATGGCCGTCGTCGCATTCGCTGTGATTTCGACTGGTTCATGGATTGTCCCGACGGCGGTGCTGCTTGGTGGCTGGGGCTTGATTGCCACTTGTGCGCCAGTGGGTTGGTTCACCTGGCTAGCCAGGATGCTGCCCGAGGACGCCGAGGCCGGGGGAGGCCTGATGGTCGCGGTGATACAGCTGGCGATAACGGTAGGTGCGACTTCGGGTGGGGTGCTTTATGACGGTGTTGGGTACCAGGCGACCTTCATCGCCAGTGGAATGATGCTCTTGGTAGCGACTGCCTTGACCATGAGGGTAGGGCGGTATCGATAGAGTACAAATGTGCTCCCTAAATGTGCAAAGGCTCAGTTTGAATGGACGCTTGTCGCTGCCAGGCCTGCGGCGACATCCCCTCGGCCTTCACGAATGTGCGACAAAAGTGGGACTGATCGCAGAAGCCGCACTCCAGTGCGATTTCGGCGAGCATCATTCCCGAGCTCCCCAGTAGTTCCTTGCTTTTGCGCAACCGTTGTTCACGCATCCACTGTTGCGGGGGCACCTGCAGGGTATCCCTGAACATTCGTGTGAAATGGCTACGCGACAGCGAGCAGGCTTGGGCGAGTTCCGTAACCGTTATGCCGGTGTCCAGGTTCTCCAGCATCAACCGCTTGGCAGTCGTGACCTGCCAGGGCTTGAGGAGCCCGGTTGTTTTCAGTGCGACAGTCGCCAGCACAGTGCAGTGATCACTGTTCATACAAATCCATTCATCAATGAAGTGGGCACGCACGTTTCGAGTGGGCAGAGCAGGCCACTGCAGCCTCGGCGCGGGCTACAGACGATAAACGCTCGATTCGATGGCCTGGCTCAGCCAGCCGGCATACCCATCAGCGGGTCAATGAACAGCCCCTGGAGGCAGGGGCTGGCAATGGTCAGACAGTGGCAGCAACCGGGGCCAGGGTTGGGCCGTGCTGAACGCGCTCGGGTGCTTTGTGCACCATGGTGTAGGCATAGTCGACACCCATGCCGTAGGCGCCGGAGTGTTCTTTCACCAGCTCCATGACGGCATCGTAGGTATCGCGGTTTTTCCAGTCGCGCTGCCACTCCAGCAGCACTTGCTGCCAGGTCACCGGAATTACGCCTGCCTGGATCATGCGCTGCATGGCGTAGTCGTGGGCTTCCTTGGTGGTGCCACCGGAGGCGTCAGCAACCATGTAGATTTCATAGCCGGCATCGTTCATCGCCGACAGCGCGAAGGTGGTGTTGCACACCTCCGTCCACAGGCCGGATACGATGACCTTGTTGCGACCGTTTTTCTTCAGCGCGTCTCGCACCTTCTGGTCATCCCAGGAGTTCATGGAGGTTCGCTCCAGCAGCGGAGCGTCGGGGAAGACGGCGAGCAGCTCGGGGTAGGTGTGCCCAGAGAAGCTTTCAGTCTCGACCGTCGTGATGATGGTGGGCACATTGAAGATCCTGGCCGCCTTGGCCAGGCCTACGGTGTTGTTTTTCAGCGTCTGGCGATCAATGCTCTGAACGCCGAAGGCCATCTGTGGCTGCTGATCGATGAAGATCAGTTGGCTGTTGAACGGGGTCAGGACTTCAGTTTTTGGATTGTTCATTTTGGTTCCCTGTCAGCTGGATGATGGTCATCGCACAAGTCACGGCGCCTGCCTTCTGCAGACTGTGCTGAGGCACTGGATGACGTCCTCAGTGATGCCCGTTGCTTGAGTCCGAGCAAAGATTAGCGAATCGCAGTGCGAAGCGGTGGCGCACTTCTGCGCTTTCAGAAGCGCATTAATGCGCCATGCGCTCGTTCATCCTGCTGCTAGGATTCGCACGCAAACGCGGATCTACCTGATCCGGTTTGCGCCAGGAGAAAGCGATGGCAGCTTCACAACCACTCAACAAACAAACCGCCTATTGGGGCGTTCCGTGGGAGAAGGCTTACGGGTATACGCAGGCACGGCGGGTAGGGAACGAGATCTACGTATCGGGCCAGTTCAATCATGACGAAGAAGGGAACCTGGTCGCGCCGGCCCCCTTGGATCGTGACGGCAGGCCCTGTGATTTCTCTTCGATGGGGGACCAGATGCGCACCTGCTACGACAATATCGCCAAGCTGCTCGCGCTGTACGGAGCGACGCTTGAAGATGTCGTGGAGGAGACGCTCTACGTACTGGACATGGACGCGGCCTTTGCCGTGGTCGGCACGGTGCGCAAGGCCGCTTACGGTACAGAACGGCCTCAATGCGCCAGTAACATCATCGGCGTCTCGAGGCTTGCCCAGCGCCCACAGCTGATCGAAATCGCCTGCAAAGCGGTACTTGGCTCGCGCGCTGAGTGACCTGCACTCCCGGTTTCGCGCTACGTGACCGGGAGTACCAATTGGCCCTCGATCAACGGCTTCTGGTTGGCAACGGCCGCTGCACAGAAGGTCATGAATGCCTTGACCCGCCACGATTTGCGGATGTCCTGGTGCGTCAGCAGCCACAGCTCATCCTGCAGCTCCGGTACCACCGAGCCGACCCGTTCAAGCCCAGGCGTGATATCACCCAACATGCAGGGTAAAAAACCCACCCCCAGGCCTGCCGCGATTGCAGCACTCGCCGCCGCAACCGAGTCGGTACGGTACGAGATGCACTCGGCAGCGACCCTGTTTTCGACATAGCTGGTTGCCTTGAGCCCGCGTAGCGCTGCGGAATAGGAAACCCAGGCCTGGCCTTCAGTGAACAGAGGAGCAGGCGTTACATGGTGGCTACTAACGTAGGGAGCCCAGGCGATTGTGGCCAGTTTGCGACCTACCAGGCTTTCGGCGGGTTTCCTGGTCGCTCGAACCGCAATATCCGACTCGTCTCGTGCAAGGCTCAGTGATTCGTTGCCCACCAGCACCTCAATCGTGATGCCTTCATTGAGGGCCTTGAAGTCCGCGATGATGGGGGTGAGGAAGTAGAGAAGCAGTGAGTCGCTGGTGGTGATACGAAGCTTGCCGAGTGGCCCCTGGCCGGCACGCGAGACACGCCGTGTCACGCTGACGATGTCCAGCTCCACGCGCTCGGCGAGTGCACGTAATTCCGCGCCCTCGATGGTGAGCAGGTAGCCTGATTTGCGGTGATCGAACAAGGCTACGCCAAGTGTCTTTTCAACCTGGGAGACCCTGCGGGAGACGGTGGACACATTGATGCCGAGCTTCTTGGCCGTGGCAGCGCGATTGCCACACTCACTGAGCGTTTTGATGATCCGCAGGTCGTCCCATGAGAGCTGGTTGGCAGCCTCACTCGCGTTCCATTTCACGTCCTTGGGGGCAGCGGGGGCAGTTGGGACATTTCCAGGTAACGACTTCACGAAATCCGTTCCAAATCAGATTGCAACGATCATACGAGAAGGGGCTGCGTGAACCAAGCATGAGCATGAAGCGGAATGAGGGGCTTCGGTCGTCCCTTCATGCACACATCAGCACTTGTCGGCGTTATCCTGAATAGTGAGCCCGGGAGCCTTTGGGGAACTACCATGCGCAAGCTGACACTGTTGTTCGCGATCGCTGCATTTGCGGGTTGCCAGGCGCCGATGCCCACTGCCAACCCACAGATGGCCTGGGTCGATCTCTCGATGCCATTCCCGAATGACCGTGTGCTGTTGGCCGAACGCCTGGATAAACAACGCCTGCGCGACGGTCGCTTCTTCGAGGTCAGCCCCGGCAGCCATGAATTGGTCGTCAGGTTCGACTACGAAGTCAATGGTGGTGGTGGCATCAGTCTGATGGGGGGCAGCACGGTAAGGCAATGCTACCTGACCATCGACTACGCACATTTCAAGGCAGGGCAGCGCTATGTACTCGAGGCCCGCTCCATGGCCATGACGCCAGAGGCGAGGCTCTATGATGCGAAGGGAGAGATTGTGGCGCAGGTCACGGAACTCTATTGCCTGATGTGATGGCGCTGCATACATCAGCGACTGGCATGAAGGAATAAAGAGTTGTCTTAAGCATGAATCGATTGCAGTCATGCTGACCAACGAATGGTTTCCGAACTGACCACAGTTGATAGGACATACGATTTTCCTTCCCACTAACGCTTCTGCGCGGTTGTGGAGATTTCCGCGCAGAACGCCGAAGGGGATGAGCGGTACATTAGAGACGATAAAACAATCCCAATTTCCCGCCACCCGGCAATATCACCTTGACATCTAAATATCCCACACCTTAACTGAAAGCGTCGCTTCACAGATGAGATGTCGTGATAGGGCAAGGACTAAAACTGGATTCACAGATCACTGCTGCGGATGTCAAGCGACTAACCAGCGAACTGTTGGTGGCGCAGGTTGACAGCACGCGGCCACGCTGGAGAGCAAGAGTATCGGATCTGTGCGCCTAGGGCAGGAAGTCGAGATCAAAACTAGGGTAGCAGTGCGCATAGAGGTACGCACACACAAGAAAAATTATCGAGAACTTTACCAGTCCACTCAAAGAATACATTGAACAAAGCCTTAGAGAGAGATAGCCAATGATTAACGGCGCATCAAAAAAAGGCTCAAGCAAGGAAGAGTTTAAGTCCCTTGCGCTGCAGGTCCCGATTTTGTTTGTCTGCCTATCATTCTTGCCATTCACCTATGGAATGCTTAATCAGATCCCTGACAACCTTACCAGGTCAAAAGGCACTTTCTCTACTAAAATAATCGGCAAAAATACTTATACAGTCATCTCCAGCGAACAGGGCAAACTAATGCTTACTTGCGCATCTAGCTTCAAAGGTTACACCAAATGCCTGCCCGATGAAGCTAGCTCTGAGCTTACAAACAAAGAAGCAACGGCGTTCTGGTACAAACAGAAGATCTTGCCGTTCATGGAAAATAACAAATTGGTTGAGCTTTATGTTGGCGGGAGTACAGTTATCTCCGGCGAGATGACAAAGGAGAGAATGACTAAGCACAAGAAATATAGCATCTCTACGAGTCTAGAGATGTTTGCACTGACCTTGTTGATTTCCGCTTTCTTTCTGAAGAAATCAAGAGAGAGCTAAATGGGCAACAAAGTATTTTAAGCAATTTACAGCGCTCCCGGCACTTGCCTTGTATGGGGGCGTTTAGATGTCAAAAGAATGAGCAACAGCTATGCCGAACTGGGTATGATGCGCAGAGTTTATTCCACCCGCGGCATGAAGAGCAGGATGTCGAAGACCTGACCAGGCTCGAATTGAAGGGCAGGGTGATCGCTCTTCAAAACGGCTTCGGTCAATAGCTCCTTGTTTTGCTCCCAGCATTGGCCAAGCGAGAAGGGCAGCCTACGTAGTTATTTGAAGTCAAAGTCTAAAAGCAGCGGTAGCTGACGCTACCGAAAGGCGCAATTCCAGCCGCCGTTCAGCTCTTAAAGAGTATTTATCCGCAACGGAAATCCGTACGATTCGAAAAGCTCCCAAACGTCCTCGCGATCGAAGAGCCGCCACCCCAGTGTCGTGAACTGCATCAGGTCATCCTCGCTGGGAAAAGAGTAGTAGGCCCCGGCAGATGGATCTTGAAAGGTCCCCGGCATAGGCTCGTTGCGCTCCAGGCGCC
Source organism: Pseudomonas sp. SF2 (assembly GCF_036858055.1). Taxonomy (NCBI): domain Bacteria; kingdom Pseudomonadati; phylum Pseudomonadota; class Gammaproteobacteria; order Pseudomonadales; family Pseudomonadaceae; genus Pseudomonas; species Pseudomonas sp. SF2. Next base: position 59,940 of record NZ_JAMBDI010000030.1, read on the forward strand.
TGATTGCGTTCATGATGAGACGCGCGCCTGGTTGATACAGTGAAAGGATGTGCCACAGCAAGGAGTGCTCCTTGTCGACTGCCACCCGGGCAGTCTCGATGATGCGACCAACATCGATGCCGGGACTGTCAATCCAGTGGAGGGTACAGCCGATCTCCGAGTCGCCGTTCAGCAGCGCCCGGAAGGTCGCGAGAACACCTCGATACTGAGGCAAGAGGCCAGAGTGAAGATTGAGGACGCCACGTGACGGAATTGCCAACGCTTCATTCTTCAGGATTTGACCAAAGCGGATTGAGATGAACAGATCCGCTCCCGCATCCTGCAGCATTTGCAGGCCCGCAGGATCCCTCAAGCTGGGCAATACCTGTACAGGAACCCCAAAGCGTTGCTGCAGGTCTGCAAAACCGAATCGAAGCCCACTGCTGACCTGGTCGCTCGACCTGATTAACCCAGGGGGCAAGGCATTGAAGAAGTCCTGCTCGATCAATGCCAGTTGTCCGAGCATGCGTGGCACCTTCTTGCCCGATCCCACTCTCTCCGAGAGGAATATTCCCACTGTGCTCTCGTGAATCTCGGGTAACAGGTAATTGAGAGTGAGATTGCTCTCAACGTCCCGGTTCACCAGAAAAGCGATTCGCAACTTTGGACCTCCGGCAGACCTGCCTTGAGATGCTGCAATGGCCAATTCAACACAAGCGGATCAATCCCATTACCATTGTTTTGCCATGACGTATGGACGGAAGGCTCGATCTGCTCGGTCCGTTCGGGTAGCAGACCTAGCATAGTTGCATTTATGCAAAAGGCTTGAGGAAGGCGGCAGATGTCGAGGCTACCGGCAATGGCGGAGTGGGGTGCCTCGATCAGTGTGGTTGAGGTCAACCGTATTTTGTTCTGTGGGCGAGCAGCGAAGGCTGTGATAATGGAGGGGAATCACAAGGGCCATGCCATGCTGACCATCTCTAATAACGTGCACCTGCCAGATGCCGACATCGAACTGACATACATCCGCGCGCAAGGCGCAGGTGGGCAGAATGTCAACAAGGTGTCCAGCGCCGTGCACCTGCGCTTCGACATTCCCGCCTCGTCGCTGCCCGAGTTTTACAAGGAGCGGCTGTTGGCGCTGCGTGACAGTCGCATCACCGGCGACGGCGTGTTGATCATCAAGGCACAACAATACCGCACACAGGAGCAGAACCGCGCTGACGCACTGGCGCGTCTTGCCGAGTTGATCATCACTGCCGGCAAGACCGAGAAGAAACGCCGTCCCACCAAGCCGACCCTCGGCTCGAAGACCCGCCGCCTCGAAGGAAAGGCCAGGCGCAGCACTGTCAAAGCGGGGCGGGGCAAGGTGGAGTTCTAGGCTCCTTACGAAATCCCGACGTGGCGGTGGTACTCCAATGAGCAAGGCGCTGACGCCCGAGCAGTAGGATTCAGGAGCTGGAAGCTCGGATCAACCGGTTGGAACGGGAGAAATCGATTTTAAAAAGGGCTTCCGCGCTCTTGATGGCCGAGGAACATGAGCGCTCGCGTTGATCGATCAGCTCCGCCGTGAGGAGCCTTGAATATGGGGTTCAACGACCAAAGGATCATTACGGCTGAAGCTGAAAGCGATATCATCCCGCCATTAGCTCAAGAGGGGCCCCCTTGGCCGGCCAACTCCGGCACTCCCTTGGGCATCACAACAAGGAAGGTTGCGCATGGACGACATCGTTCAGCCCCTCACGCCACAAGAAGAGATTCCGCCAAAAGAAGTCAAGATCTTGGCCACCTTAGTGGCGAAGCTGAACCTTGCGGACTTCCAGAACGCCATCCCTGTGATCCGAGAGCTTCGAATCTCGAACGAGACCGATGATCGCTTCGTCAATGCGACGCTCACGCTGTCCTCGGAGCCGGAAGTATTCAAATCCAAGGTCTGGCGCATTGACGAAATTGCAGCTGACAGTTTCCGAGTCATTCCGGGGCTTGACCTTGTCCTGGACGGCCCTTTGCTCAGTCGCCTCACAGAGGCGGAGCTATCCACTTTTACCTTCGTCCTTGAGGCCGATGACAAGGCGGCCGAGAGTGGTCGGAAGGAGGTCGCTCGCCTAGAGCAGGTTGTAGACCTTCTGCCGCGTAACCAGTGGGGAGGGCTTCGTCATATCCCAGATATGACAGCCGCATTCGTACAGCCCAATGATCCGGCAGTTGACCGGTTGTTGAAGCAGACGGCTGAGTTGCTACGTCTCAGTGATAAGTCGTCATCGCTCGATGGGTATGAGGGCGGTGCGAAGCGAACCTGGCAATTGGCTTCAGCGGTTTGGGGGGCCGTGGCGCGCATGAAGCTTGATTACGCTTTGCCGCCGGCTAGCTTCGAGCAGGCAGGGCAGAAGGTGCGCAGTCCCAGCCAGATCGCTGATACCGGTTTGGCAACCTGCATGGATCTCACCCTGCTTTTCTGTGCTGCTCTTGAGCAAATTGGTCTCAACCCCGTGATCGTCTTCACCCGGGGGCACGCCTTCGCGGGTCTGTGGATGAAGCCAGAAGAGTTCACGACTGCGCTGGTCGATGATGTGACGGCGGTGCGTAAACGGGTGCAGTTGCGGGAGCTCGTACTATTCGAAACTACGCTCATTACTCAGAATCTTGCCCCGTCCTTCTCTTACGCTGTCGAGCGAGGTGCGAAGCAGATTGCCGAGGACGCGGACAGCGACTTTGAGATGCTGCTAGACATCCGCCGGGCCCGCCTGCAGCGGATCAAACCGCTGGCGAGCTCCGAGGCTCAGATTGCACGCGTCGCTTCGGAGGTGTCGGACGAAGCTCCACCGCTCCTGGTTGAAGAAGGCGCGGACATTCCGGATGAAGTGCACGAGGTGGTGGTCGAAGATCTTTCCAAGCTTGATCCTGCTGACCGTCTAGGCCGGTGGCAGCGTAAGCTGTTGGATCTCTCCCTTCGGAACAACCTGCTCAACTTCAAGACGGGCAAGCGAGCGCTGAAACTTGAGTCGCCCGACCCGGGCGCGCTTGAGGATATTCTGGCAAGCGGACAGTCGCTGAAGCTGCTGACCCGGCCTGACCTCATGGACGGTGCCGATCCGCGGGAGCGCGCGCTCTACGAACAGCGCGAGCGGGAGGATGTTCGTCGCCGCCATGCCGAGGATGCGCTCAAGCGCAGAGAGGTGTTCGTCGCGCTGACGTCCAATGAGATGGATGTGCGACTCACCGAACTCTATCGAGGTGCTCGTACAGCCCTTCAGGAAGGTGGCTCCAACACGCTGTTCCTAGCCATCGGTTTCCTGAGCTGGACGCGTGAGGACAGGGCAGGACAGAAGTACAAGGCGCCATTGGTTTTGGTTCCGGTCACGCTGGAGCGCAAGAGCGCTCGTTCCGGATTCACCATGGTGCTCCACGATGATGAGCCGCGCTTCAACCCGACCCTGATCGAGATGCTTCGTCAAGACTTTGAGCTTGGCTTGGGTTCGTTGGAGCACGAGCTGCCTCGAGACGACTCGGGTCTGGATATTGCTGGCATTTGGAACAAAGTCGGCCATGCCATCAAGGACATCCCAGGTTGGGAACTGAGCGAAGACGTCGTGCTGTCGATGTTCTCATTTGCCAAATACCTCATGTGGAAGGATTTGGCCGAGAACGCTGAGCACCTGCGGCAAAGTCCAGTAGTTCAGCACCTTCTGGACACCCCGCGCGATTCGTTCGTCTCTGATACGCCATTCCCGGCGGCTGAATCGCTAGATCGCGATTACGGCCCAACAGACGTATTCTGCCCGCTGCCGTCTGACTCATCCCAGTTGGCTGCAGTGATGGCCGCGGCCAAAGGCAAAGACTTTGTGCTGATCGGCCCACCAGGTACCGGTAAGAGCCAGACCATCTCCAACATGATTGCACAGTCGATTGCCCAGGGCCGTCGTGTGCTGTTTGTCTCGGAGAAGATCGCCGCGCTGGATGTGGTGTATCGCCGTCTGCGTGAGATTGGTCTGGGCGAGTTCTGTCTGGAGCTTCACTCGAGCAAGGCTCGGAAAACTGATGTCCTGGCCCAACTGCAATCTGCTTGGGAGGCGAAAGGGCAGGTCGATTCCGCAGCATGGGAGGTAGAGTCGCAGCGCCTCGCAACGCTGCGCGACAGTCTGAACATTTACGTCGAGCGTCTGCATCGTCGGCACCGGAACGGTTATACCATCTACGATGCGATTGGCACCGTGACATCGGGTGCAGACGAGCCTGTCGCACCTCTGGCGTGGGCCTCGCCTGATACGCACGACCAAAAAGCAATGATTGGGCTTCGCGAATTGGGCGATCGGCTTGAAGTAAATGCTCAAGCTGTTGGGTACAGCCAGCTTGTCGACAATGCGTTGGTCGCTGTTGGCCAGGCCGAATGGTCGCCTCACTGGCAGCAACAGTTCGTTCAGGCTGCTCGTGATGTGCTGCCTGCTGTGCAGGATGTGCAGCGTGCTGCTGATCGTTTTGTAGAGTTGTCTGGACTTCCGGCTACGGAGTACACCCCAACAGCGCTGGAGGGGCTATCTGTCCTTTCCCGAGCGTTGCCTGCCGCTGCTGGCCAAGATTGGCGGTTTGCGCTACGCCCTGATGCCCGGTCAATTGCCCAGCGACTGAACGACGGTTGTGCATGGGTTGAACAGCATCGTGATCTCAACAGCAAGCTGTCTGCCCCATGGCCGTCGCGTGTGGTGGCGGAAGCGAAGCAAGGTATCGAACTGCTGCAGCAGCGTCGGGCTACATTTGCCGAGCTCGGCCCAGCTTGGCCAGAAAGCGTCACGGAAACCCTTGCTCACGCCGTGACGCTGCTGGGCCAAATTGCGGATCACAAGCAGCAGCTCAGTGCGACCTACAGTGAAGCGATTGAGTCTCTCGACGTCGATCTCTTGCTGCGTGAGTGGAAGGAAGCAGAAGAATCGTTCTGGCCAAAGTCGTGGTTCGGTAAGCGCCGAATCGCAGCGCTATTGGCCCCGTCCCAGACAGCACAAGGCGAAGCGGATCATGGTAAAGACTTGGCGACCTGGGCTGAAATTCGCTCTGTGCGTCGCGTTATTGATGAATTGGAGCCCGGACACGAGTGTGTTGCGGTTTGGCAGGGCTCGAAATCTGAGGCCGAGCAGCTGACGACGGCGATCACGCTTCAGGAAGCCATTCGGCTTCAAAAGGCTGATTCGGACTGGATTGATGACGGATTCCATTTGGTCGAGCAGGGGCGGCTTGGAGAGGTGCTGAAGGAGGAGCTCCGGCGGCTTCGCACGCTGGCTCGTCTTGATACCGAGATGGCCCAGTTGTCCGACCTTGGCTCCAGCACCCATCAGCTCTGGAGTGGCCTGAGTACGAACACCGATTACCTGGCTGCGGCGCTGCGTTTCCAGGCAGAGCGTCGGGATATAGAAGAGCGTGGTCGGCTCGTTGACGAGCACCCAGAGGCAGAAGAAGGCCGTTGTGGAGCGTCGCTGAAGCTTGACTTTGAGCTCCTCAAGCAACGTGCAGCTGTTGAACGGGATCTGGCAGATCTAGCTGACTTGCGAGAATTGGTACCCGTTTGGAGCGACCTGAAGACCAAGCTTGAGGTAGCACGTCAGGCTGTTGCATTCCAAAGTCAGGTAGCGATAGCTGTGGCAAAACTGGCGCTTAACCCGGAGCAAATTGCTGCCTACAAAGCGCCGCTCCAGACGCTGCTGGGTGATGGCAACGCTTTGCTGGAACCTGAAGGGACGATAGCTCTCGCAGGTGTAGCTTTACGTGAGAAGATTGAACTGCTGCAGGAGCGTTTGGCGCACCTCACATCGATCGGCCACTTTACCGAAGCCGGTATCGACAAAGCTGCTCACCTGTCGCTGAATGACCTCAGTAAGAACTGTGAGACCGTGGTTTCTTCTGAGTCGCGACTTAAGGCATGGTGCGCGTGGCGTAAGGTTCGTGATGAGGCGTTCGCGGTTGGCCTGGCTCCAATTGTCCAGGCCATGGAAAGCGGTGCGATTACCTCTGGAAAAGTGCGTCGCGTTCTTGAGGTTAACTACGCTCGCTGGTGGTTGAACACCACCGTCGACAACGAGGAAGTAATCCGTACATTTGTCAGCGTCGAGCACGAGCAGCGCATACGTGACTTCCGTGCGCTGGATGACAAATTCACCGAACTCACGAAGGACTGGCTCCGTGCCCGATTGTGCGCCGACCTGCCAAGCCAAGACAGTGTAAGTCGCTCATCGGAGTGGGGACTGCTGCGCCATGAAATGGGCAAGAAGACCAAGCACATCCCGTTGCGTGAGCTGATGACACGAGCACCAGAGGCGCTCACAAAACTCACACCGTGCTTGCTGATGAGCCCTCTATCGATTGCCCAGTATCTGCCGCCTGCCTCGACCCCGTTCGACCTGGTCATCTTCGATGAGGCCTCGCAGATTCCTGTATGGGACGCAATCGGCGCGATGGCTCGAGGAAAGCAGGTTGTGATGGTGGGCGATCCGAAACAGCTTCCGCCAACTTCGTTCTTCGATCGGGCTGAATCCACTGCAGATGACGAGGATGTCGAGGCGGATCTCGAGAGCATTCTGGACGAATGCATCAGCGCTAACCTGCCGATGCGTAATCTGAACTGGCACTACCGTAGCCGCCACGAGAGCCTGATCGCATTCTCGAACCAACGATACTATGGGTCGAAGCTGGTGACCTTCCCGTCGCCGTTCACAGCTGATAAGGCTGTGCGGTTGTGCCCGGTTGCTGGTGTCTACGACAAAGGCGGTTCTCGCACTAACCTGATCGAAGCGAGGGCCCTGGTTGCTGATCTCGTGGCACGCCTTCAGTCTTCGGCTTTCCGCGAGAGCCGACGCACCGTGGGTGTCGTGACATTCAATGGTGAGCAGCAGAAGCTCATTATGGACATGCTGGATGAGGCATGCCGAAAGGATCCGTCGCTCGACAGCTACTTCTCCGAGTCGGAGCTCGAGCCTGTATTCGTCAAGAACCTGGAAAGTGTTCAAGGTGATGAGCGGGACATCATCTACTTCTCGACCACTTACGGGAAGGATGCCGCCGGCGTGATGTCGATGAACTTCGGTCCGATGAACCGTCCTGGTGGCGAGCGTCGACTCAACGTCGCTGTTACTCGTGCCCGTCAGGAGCTCGTGCTGTTCTCGACGCTGCGCCCCGAGCACATTGATCTTGCCCGCACGCAAGCCGTCGGGGTGCGCGACCTGAAGCACTTCTTGGAGTTTGCAGAACGTGGGCCGCAGGCCTTGGCAGAAGCCAATATCGGTAGCGTGGGTGGTTTCGATAGCCCGTTTGAAGAAGCGGTGGCGGCTGCCTTGGCCAAAAAAGGCTGGCAGATCCACACCCAGATTGGCGTGTCGTCGTTCCGAATAGACTTAGGCGTTGTTCACCCTGATGCACCGGGGCGATTCCTCGCCGGCGTGGAATGCGATGGGGCTACTTATCACCGCAGTGCTACCGCGCGAGATCGAGACAAGCTGCGGGAACTTGTGCTGCGTGGGCTTGGTTGGGAGATCGTCCGGATCTGGTCGACTGATTGGTGGGTTGATGCAGTGGGGACGGCGGAGAAGGTACATTCTCGTCTGACTGAGCTTCTTGCTGACTCCAGAGCCAAGCAGGCAGTCATCGAGGCTGCTCACGAGGCAGAGCGCCTCAAAGTCGATGCTGCGATGGCCGAAGTCATCAACGTTGTCGATGAGGTCACCACAATCACGGCAGGATCTAATTCTGCTGGGGTCAATGACCCTGCTGGTGCGTTGCCAGAGCTTAAGTATGCCAGAGCGGCGACGGCTACTGCGGTGGAGGAGGTGGTCTCCTTTACCAAGGCTATTGAGCAACTGATTTATCGAGAAGCAGACCCTAGCCAAGCGGTAGAAGTCGTTGATCCCGAGCGATTCTTTGACCCGAGTTATACCGCAACCTTAGAGCGCATGATTGATCATGTGGTTACAGAGGAAGGGCCAGTCTTGGATACCGCTCTAGCAAGGCGCATTGCTCGGGCGCACGGCTGGGTTCGTACGGGGTCTAGGATCCGTGACCGCGTAGAGCAGATCGCACGTTCAAAGTACCGGAGTCACGAAGAGGAACAGACCGGAATTTTCTTCTGGCCGCCTCACATCGAATCCGATGCAAATGTTCTTTTCCGCCGACCCGGTGATGAAGATAGCGTAAGGGGGCTGGCCGAAATTTGCCTACCTGAGCTCAGTGCATTGGTGGCGGAGCTCGCGGAGCGAGGCTATGAAGGTGAAGCGTTGATTTACGCGGTGGCCAAGGAGGCGGGTGTGAGCAAGTTAGCGCACGCGGGGCGTCAGCGGATCGAGAGAGCTATCAATCGTTCGTAGCATGCGGGAAGGGGTGTCACTTGGATACCCCACTTGTATCCTCTGCCGTCCGCACAGGTAGCCTCAATTGCACAAGCTCCGGTTCATTCCTGCGTTGTGGGCGGAGGAGGAATCGGCATGATGGACGATTCATCCTCCTGAAGTCCCTGAGGATGATCAGGCTTCTACCGCGCTGACCCCAGCAGTGGGCATGGATTTTTTGCGCACCGCTTGATAGAGAAGGCTGGACACCATGAAGCCTGCAATGGCCAGTACGCTCATCAGGATGAACACATAGTTGTAGCCCTGTTGACCAGGGAAGTGGTCGAGGATCGCGCCATAGATGACATAGGCAAACATGCCGGGTGCATAGCCGATCAGGCAACCGATGCCGAAGGCCGAACCGGTGATGTGCTGGGGAATGCCGACTTCGCCCATGGGCGCCCAGAACACGCCGCGCATCGAGAACACAATCAGGGCGAAGGAGAGGGTGGCCGCCATCCCCGCATAGATGAAGCCCGGGCTTTTAGGAATCAGCATGATCACGGCCATCAGCGGCAATAGCGCCAGAAATGCCCACTTCAGGTAACGGCTGGTGCTCTTGAACTGCTTGTCGGCAATGAAACCGCCGGCAGGCCCGCCGAGGATTTTCAGGAAGTATTGGTTGATGATGCCGTAGGCGCCTACCAACGCCACGGGCAACCCGTACATTTCCTTGAGGTAGGGAATGAAATAGGTCAGGCCGCAGTAGACGATGTAGACCATGAACACGTTGAGACTGACCAACCAGATGCCGGGTACCTTGATCGCTTCCATCAGGTTTGCCAGACCGTTTTTCGGCCTGGCGGCCGATTGCGCGTTACCCCCCTTGAGCAGGAGCCAGGTCAGGGTGCCCGCCAGAATGTCGATGACCGAGTAGAACAGGATCGCCGACTTCAGGCCGGTTTCCCCTGAGCCCATGGCGACGAACACGCCCAGTGCGGAAAAGGCCACCAGCGTATCAACCACGCCACGCCCGCCTTCCAGCAGGCCGAACAACCGGCCTTGCTCCTGATCGTCACCCAGATTACGGATGGCTTTGAGCAGCGATGGCCAGAACAGGCAGTCGGCACAGACGGCCAGCAGACTGAACACGATCAGCAGGCTGCTGAAGGGCGGAAAGGTTGCCAGGTACAACCCAAGGCTTCCGGTCCCGATCAGGCCGAGGGGGATCAGTTTGCGCGTGTCGTAGCGATCGGCGAGCAGGCCGCCGACCACAAACAGTGCAGTCGCGATGATCGCGTTGGCACTCAACAGCATGCCGATTTCAGTGTGGTTAAGGCCCATGAATTCCTGCATGGGGACATAGAAGGCGTCCTTGAGGTTCGCCAACTTGTAAATGGTGCCGCCACCGAGGATGAGGATCAGGAATCTGAGCCATTTGGCCTTGTTTTGAGTTGTCATTATTGTTCTCCGGGCGTAATCAGGTCGTCAGGTTCAGGCGTTGGAAGGGGTGGCCAGGGTCAGTTCAGCCAAGGTGCGCAGTTCGCCCAGCACGCGTCGGACATAGGCCACCTGATTGTTTGCCCAGCGGTGTTCGTCGGCCAGCATGCGCTCGAGCGAGTAGCCTTTCGGGAGCGGCGTTTCGCTCATCTCCCGGTAAGCAATGAATGGATCGGCGGCTTCAAGACGCTGACGGAAGGCCGGGGCCACGTAGTGGTTTTCCTGCTCAAGAATGAACGCGATCACCTGTGGGGTTGCTTCGCCCAGCATCAACAGTTCGAACAGCATGCGGGCGCTGGGCAGATCGTCTTCGTCGCTGCCTTGCAATACGCCGTAATGGCCGAAGCCGTTTTGTTCGGGGACGATGCGCACGCCCTTGAGGTGAACCTGGCGGATGTGCGGCGCCAGGTTGTGCAGGGCCTGCAGGGGCTGTTCGCAGGCATTGATCATGTTGCCGAAGTCGAACAGGGCATGCAGGCGAGGGTGGTTGAGGCGGTTGAGCAGTTGCGCGATTTCGCTGCTCTTGAGTTCTTCATGCTGCTCGAAGTCAAAGTACAGATCGTTGGCGTCGGCCTGTTGTGCGAGGTAGTGCAGGTCGGTCTCGATCACGTCCATGACCCGCGACAGCGTGCCCTCGTAACGTGAGTAGACACGGATGTTGCGTACCCCCAGGGCCTTGGCGATGGCGATCACTTGGTCGACATCCTTTTTCAGCGTGCTGCTGATTTCCAGGTGCACATCCAGCCCCAGCGCGCTGGCCTTGCTGGCAAACGCCTGGAGCTGCTCTGGCGACATCTGGCTCAGGCTGTTTTCCTCGCCGTCGAGCAAGTGCAGGCTCAGACCTTGCAGCTCGTGGCGATAGGCGAAGTCCAGCAGGTCGGCGGGGGTGACACGACCGTGGGTGAGGTTGGTCAGTAGCGGGTAGGCGTGGGCAAACAGGCGCAATTGCCCGAGACGCTCAAGCAACCGCTGGGCCAGTGCCTCGGTCAGCACTGGAGCCGCCTTGTGTTCGACCACCTTATGGCTGAGCAAGGCGTTGAATCGTTCCTGGATCTTATTGTTCATTAGCGTCGTTCCTGGTTCAGACACCGGGTCTACCGGCGCAGCCTTTATCGCGCCAGTCAGGAACGCTCGATAGATCCATTATCAATTAATTGATAAGGCCACTTGCCTCGCATCAAGTGGTCGGCGGGAGGTAACCCAGCGTGCGCAAGGCTTGGGCCAGCTCCTCGACACGCTGCCGGGCCTGCTTTTCTGGCGTGCCGGCAAAGCCGATCAACAGGGCAGGCGGCAGGTCGTGCTTGATGCGGTAGTCGCTCAAGGCATAGGTATGAATGTTGTGTTGGGCCAGTTGCCGGGCGACGTCCGTGTCACTGAGTTCGGGGGGCAGCCAGGCGATCAGGTGCATGCCAGCATCGGTCGGAGTGATCCTGAAAAAGCTGCCGATCTGCTCTTCAAGTTGTTCGATCAATGCCTGCTGGCGCGCCTTGTACAGTGCACGCATGCGGCGGATGTGCCCCAGGAAGTGGCCTTCGCGCATGAAGTCCGCCGTTGTGGCCTGAAGCAGTGTGGGCGGGCTGCGGTCCATGACCGCACGCAGGGTGCAAAAGGGCTCGACCAGAGCCTGCGGCAGGATCACGTAACCCAGCCGCAGTGACGGAAAGAGCACTTTGCTGAACGTGCCGACGTAGATCACCCGGGCCATCTGGTCCAAGGCATACAGTGCCGGGAGCAGTCGACCACTGTAGCGGAACTCGCTGTCGCAATCGTCCTCGATGATCCAGCTCTGATGCTGCGTAGCCCAGGCGATGAGTGCCTGGCGCCGCTCATAACTCAGGGTGACACCCAAAGGATGCTGACGCGAAGGTGTACAAAATACCAGGCGCGCATCAGGGCACTCGGCAAGGCCTTGCTGCACATCGATCCCCTGTTCATCAACCCGCAACGGAACTATCCGGGCCCCCTGGGCTTGCAACGCAATCCGCGCGGCGATGTGCCCAGGGTCTTCCATCCAGGCACTGTCCTGCGGATTGAGCAGCAGCATGGCCAGCAGGTTGAACGCTTGCTGCGCGCCGGAAACGATCACCACGTGCCCGGCATCGCAGTCGATACCTCGCGCATCGAAGACGTATTCGGCAATCGCGGTGCGAAACGCCTGCAAGCCTTGTAGCTCGCCATAACCCAGAATCGCCTTGGTTGGCTTGAGCAAATGGCGGTTCATCAGGCGCCGCCAGATGGCCTGCGGAAATTCTTCATAGGTGCTTTGACTAGGCAGGAAGGAGGTTGGCGTCGCCGGATCCCAGTCGGCATACGACACCCCGCGAAAGTGATCGCTGCGCAGCGACAGCATCGACTGGCTCAGTTCGGACAGGCGAGGTGGCTGGCGCGGCTGCTCGTCCTCGATGCTCCGGCTTTCCCACTCAGTACCGACATACGTACCTGCACCCGTGCGCGAGGCCAGGAAACCTTCGGCAATCAACTGATCGAAAGCGTTGAGAATGGTGATCCGCGACAGCCCCAACTCAATGCTCAAGGTCCGGGTCGACGGCAGGCGCACGCCCCCCTGAATTCTGCCGTTGAGTATCTGTTTGCGAATCTGCAGATACAGCTGGCGGTACAGGGGTATGGCACTGGTACGGTCCAGTTCGATAGCCGACAGCAGCAAACCTGTGGGGGATTTCATGACATGCTCGTCTGGGGGAATGGGATTTGACCTGGAAACCGTCAGGCGACGGGGAGGTCAGGGTAGCGAGCGATGCCCGATGGTGCCAGCTACCTATCGGGTTAATTCCAACTACCCTCATGGGCTGTGACCTGACAACGGCATCCGATCATCTCAAATACTCAACGGAATGGCGTGTTTTACGCCCAAATCAGAAGCAGGAGCGAACATGGCAAAAAATAAAAAGTTATCACCTGGTGGCGGAGTGGCCTGGGCAGAGCCTCTGCTACCTATCCTTTTCTGGGGGTTCTGGACGCCGATCCTGTACATCATCATTGCACCTTGGTTGAGCTTCGGTGTGATAAAAGTCTGGCCAATCCCTATTTTCGCCGGATTCTTCACAGCTATGGCCTCCACTGGCTGGCTTTGCGCCTCTGTATTGGTGTTTTTGGTGACTGCGTATCAGTTAGGTACCGCCGCCTACCAACGTAGGCAGAAGGCGAAGAGGTACGCAGCATCTTCGGGTGCCAAGAAATCGCAGTCGAACGTAGTCCTTTAATGCAAGCAATCCATCGCTTTCGGATGAAGAGCGTCAACCGGTGCATGTTCTTGGCTGTTCCTCCGAGGCGGCGGGTATTCGAGCCGAGGTTCGGCTTGGTGGGGCGCGATTCTGCTTCGTTTGACCTCAACCACACTTCGACACCATCTGACCGAGACGCGCTGAGTGGGGTCTAGGGTGCCGAGCCGCGTGCGGACGTCGTTAGTGATTGGGCGTACCAAGCCTTGGCGTTACACATGCTGAGTAGCTAGGACAGTGACACACAATTGTTTTTTTGATCCCTCAAGGGAGACGTCATGATCGATCACCTCGACCACATTGTTTTGACCACCATCGATGTCGAAGCCTGCAAAGATTTCTACACGCGAATTCTGGGGCTGCGTGCTGATTGCTTTGGCCAAAACAGATTGGCTTTTCATTTTGGCGTACAAAAAATCAATGTTCACGTTCGAGGCCATGAGATCGAGCCGAAGGCTCATCTTCCAGTTCCCGGGTCGCTGGATCTCTGTTTCATTGCGAGCGTTGGATTGGATGAGGTTATCCGGCACCTGACCGAGCATTCCTGGCCAATCATCGAGGGCCCCGTTGCCCGCACTGGTGCGACAGGCCCCATTAGGTCTGTTTACATCCGAGATCCTGACCTGAATTTGATTGAGATTGCCGAAAGGTTATAGATCGGAGTTAGCTCGCGAAGCTGACCGTTGCCCCTCAACTTGAGGGTTTGGGAGGCGCCCTCAGGAGCGGCCCTAGGTTGCGATTCGATTTCAAGGCTTGGATTCAAGCCCAGACGTTCGATGATGCTGGTGACGCCGTAGCCTGAATCGCCCCTGGTTTCCTAGACACTCTCCAAGCTCAGAAAATAGCGTTTCTCATACTCTACTGGCGACAGCTGCATAGCACTGCTGTGTCGGCGTTTAGGGTTATAGAACATCTCGATGTAATCGAAAATATCACTTCGGGCTTCGTCACGCGTTGCGTAGATCTTTCGGATTCGCTCCCGCTTCAAAAGCTGGAAAAAGCTCTCGGCTACGGCGTTGTCATGGCAATTTCCTCGCCGACTCATGCTGCTAATCACGTTGTTGGCCTTCAGGAAGCTTTGCCAATCTGAGCTACTGAACTGACTGCCTTGGTCTGAGTGAATCATCACTTGCTGCTGTGGCTTGCGTCGCCACACGGCCATCAGCATGGCGTCGATGGCCAGGTCGCTGCTCATCCTGGGCTTCATTGACCAGCCAATCACTTGGCGGGAAAACAGATCCAGCACTACCGCCAGGTACAGCCATCCTTCATAGGTGCGGATGTAAGTGATGTCTGTCACCCAGACCTTGTTCGGCTCACTAACCTTGAACTGCCGCGCAAGGTGGTTAGGCGAGGCGACGGTTGGCTTTCCGCCATAAAACCCTGGGCGCCGTCGATAACCCGTTTGTGAACGCAGCCCCTCTGCCTGCATCAAGCGTCCGACTCGATTTCGCCCACAGACCTCTCCCAGCTCTCGCAGGTCATCGTGAATCTTGCGATAGCCATACACACCTCCGCTTTCTAACCAGGCCTGCTTGATCAAGCCAAGCAGACGGTGATCTTCTTTTGCTCGGGCAGATTGAGGCTCGGCCAACCAAGCGTAGTAGCCGCTGGGGTGCACCTTGAGGGTTTGGCACAGGCGACGCACTGGGTAATCCGTCGAGTGCGTCTTGATGAAGGCGTACTTCAGCCGCACTCCTTGGCAAAGTACGCAGCGGCCTTCTTTAAGATGTCTCGCTCTTCCGTCACCCGCTTGAGTTCAGCGCGCAGCTTGCGCAGTTCGGCCTGCTGATCACTGTCTTGCTGACGCTGCTCTTGGGGCTTGCTGTAGACCTTGATCCAGGCGTAAAGGCTGTGCACGGACATGCCCAGCCGCTGGGCGACCTCGGCGACAGGCTTGCCTTTTTCGGTCACTTGCTTGATCGCTTCGATCTTGAATTCTTGGGGTTACGCTGACGACTCATGGCACCTCCTATTTGGGCCTCATTATGAGGCTTGGAGGTGTCTACGAAACCAGGGGCGATTCAACCCCCGCGCAGCTTTCCTAATATACGCACGTGGGAACCACCGGTTCCCCAGTAACTATCGCAATTAACCCTTTTTATGATTCAAGAACCATGCAGTAGAGATGTGCTGATTGAGTGCGATGTTCCTACAGAGTTGGTTCGAATGGTTGAGGCTGCGTTTGTTTTGCAGTTTGTGTAGTTCTTCGGAGAAGAAAGATTGCCGCGATTGCTGTGAGGCCTGCAAGTGCCGACGAAAAAATAAAGGGAGTTATTCTTCCAAAGTTTGTGATCAAAAAGCCCCCTGCGGTTGGGCCAGTAACGATACATAGCATTTGTAAGCTGCGGAGTGAGGACGATACTCGGCCTAGTTTAGAAGGCGGGCACAGATCCTGCAGGATGACATTGGAGGAAATTATCAGTAACTCATAGCCAAACCCGTTGATGAGCCATGACATCAAAAAGTAAAGGTGCTTCTCAAGTGGATCTGTCCAGATGGTTGTCAAGGCCGAAATGATACCGAGACTAAAAAAGCAGAGGCCCAACACTCTAAGCCGGATGGAATTATAACGGATAATTTTAAGTTTGACAGATAACGCAGCGAGCACAGCACCGACTGCGGTAGAGGAAACGATCCAGGAAAATACAATTGGGGGGTAACCGAGCGATGCTATGAATGACGCGAGGTGTGGGTCATAGCAGGCCAATGCAAGTGCTGTCAGTATGGAGTAAATAAAGCCTAATTTTAGCTGCAATGGCAGCGAGCCAAAAAGTTTGAAGCCTTCGCCAAGGTCAGAAAGCACTAGCTTTATGCTGAGTTTATGTTGCGTTTCTTGGATGGCGTGCAAGGATGTCCATATAGGCTTTATGAAGAGAGCTGAAAGCGAAAGTGAAATTGCAGACATCAAAAAAATATAATTGATTGGAAGTAATATGGTCAGTGTACCGGCTAAGATAGGTGTTGTGGTTTTGGAGAGTTGATCAAGTAGGCTTGCGTAACTGAAGAAATCTATTCTGTTGTCGGTGTTTATAATTTGCCTAGTGACTATTGTCATGGCTGGAAAATAGACAAGGTTAGACAAGCCCTTTAATGCAGCTAGGATAATAAAAATTTCAAAGCTTGTGGCGAGAAAAAGACCTAGTGTAGTTAATATCCTGGATAAGATTCCAAGGAAGATGCTCAGTCTGATGTTTGTGCGGTCTAAAAGTGCTCCGGCAATAGGGCCGATAAATAACGCCGGAGCTCCAAGCGAAAACGCAAGAAGGGCGACGGATGAGGCTGAAATGTTCCAGGAAACTACGGGTACGGTGAAGATCAGGAAGAAATCAATCCATAGGGAAAGAGATGACAACCCTTGTAAACACAGTAAGGATTTAGCTGAGGGCGTCATTGGGCGTTCGCCTTGCGCAGGTATATGTCGTTCATAAAAATGAATCCATCTAGATTGTGCTGAATGGAGAATGACCTTAAGTCGGATATCTTGTTTATGAATCCATATCCATTAAAGTTTAAAGAGGTATTTCAAAGTACGGCGACACCGGTTATGCGCTCAAATTCTTTGAGGAGCGCATAAAGGCGCGGATTTTGCTTCTGGTTGACTGATTGTGGTCGCGCTGATCGGTCAATGTGAGTGACTGCAGGTATGTCTTGAGAGATAACTTCGCGAAACTCCAGCATGAAAGGAGAAGGGGAGGAGGGGTAGAAAAAATGGTGCATTTCGCTTTCAATACAAACAGGAGCGATAGGTCTAAATCCCTCTCGGCACTTGATACTGTTCAGTTTAGTCAGGTTGTCGTAAGGAAAGGGGGCTGCCAAGATGGAGCGGTTACCTAAAGCGCGTGGGCCAAGTTCGTAACGCCCCTGTACCCATCCCAATATTTTTCCTTGGCTAAGTATTTCCGCTGCTCGGTGGCTGGTGAAAGGCTCTCGATCAAAGCCTTCTAAAGATTCGACATCTTGATATTGCAACTCGCTTCATTGCGATTCTCCTTTCGCGTAAAGTAATACGTCGTAGAGGTACGACAAATGAAGCGTATGCTGTTTGAGCAGAAACTCAAGAGCAATCGTTAAACTAATTTCACATAAGCTTATGCGTGGGGCTTGATTGTTTTTCGGGGTGAGGTTTCTATGTTGAATGGGGTGATCTATTTTCAACAGCAAGTGTTTTTGGGGTGTTGGTATTCCAACACTTGCTGATTATCGGCTAATCAGTTTTAGCTTTGCGAAATCAGACGCTTCAGCAATCCCCAAGGCTCCACTCGAGGTTGCTGATTTCAAAACGCTTTGGATTGATATGTACAACGGTTGCGCCTTGCTTCAGCCTAGGGGATTCCGGCGGCTGAGTAGAGGGCGTCTAACCTACCTACTGATTGCTAGTCACTGGGCAGAAAATTTCGGCTTAGCCGCACGGCGTAAGTCCGATGATCCAGTTGACCCCCGGGGATCTGTAGTTCATTTGGGTGAGGTTCGATGTATGGGGCAAGTGGAGCGCGCAGGCGTGACGGATGGAAGTCCGAAGGGCCAAGACATCGTCGCAAGGCGATGGCTCGGTTCACGACAGCCGGGCCTAGTAAAGCACGCCCGCTACGCTCTGCAAGGCTTTCAACAAGCGACTGAGGCTCTGATGCTCCCAAGTCGGTAGCAGAGCAATCGGATCTGTCCGAGCAGCGCTCTAGTCGGCGATTGGTGAATTGACTCCTAAGAGCTTGGGTTCATAAGGGTTGCTAAGCGGCTGAGAGCGAAAGGGTTCGGTGAATGCTGACAACGATGCCGGTGATTGCTGAAAAGGTCTAGGAGGACGGGCACTTACAAACACTTCATTTAACATAATACTCATTATGCGCATCTTCGTATGAAGCTACCGGGGCCGAGGGTGGGCAGATTTGAAGCCAGGTCCCTGGCCTCGATCACTGTGCTACAGCTCTTGCTTGGACCTCTGCGATGTAACGCAGCACAAACGGGTCTTGCGAGCCTCGCTCCCTGTTGCAGCCAACCACACTGGTCAACGCCCACCGCAACAATCTCATCAGCACTGGATCGGAAAATTTCCAGCTGCTCGGCTCGTACTGATACCGGCTATTGATGAACACCTCCCGATACCGTTCGAATAAACCTTCCTGGCTGTCCAGGGTTTGGCGAATGGTTGCGGGCATGGCATGAAACAACGTCAACAAGTCGTGAGCGTCATGCTTTTGTTTTGGTGGAATCTTACCGATTGACTGCAGGTGCTGATGAGCCGCTTTGAGCGCTTCGACGTCGAGCTTGTAGGTTTCGCTGGACGTCCCTTGGTGCTGATCTGGCACCGAAATAAAGCATTTCAGCAGGATTTCCATACCGATCGCTGCATTGGCCATGGCAACATGTGGGAGGTTTTGGGCGTCTAGAAGCTCAGCAGCCTTGAGTTAGCTATGGGCGCTTTCAAGCATCCAGCCTGGACAGTGAGTCATTGAATGGTACTCCTTGATGGTGACTGCGGCCGAAGGTAGCTCATTCTTGAACGCTAGCGTGCAAACGTGGGTGTTAGCGATCACGCATGAGCTACCCCTGGTTCAACAGATGAGCTACCCTGCCCTTATAATATGACTCCAATGAATAACTACACTAAATATTCATTTTGTTTAGTTATATAAATTGCTTGTCCTATCTACCCTCCTGACACTCTCAATGCCATTGCAGAATCGGCCACCCCGTCGCGTCAGCATGCGCCCGCAACACGGGATCAGGATTGACTGTATGCGGCTTGGCGACCAGCGAAAGCAACGGCAGGTCATTGCGCGAATCCGAGTAGAAGTAGGCACCGTCCAACCCCTCGCCCTGCTCTTGCAGCCAGCTGTGAAGCCGCGTCACCTTGCCATCCCGGTAGGTCAATATCCCGCTGGTATTGCCGGTATAGGCGCCCTGCTGGTGTTCAAGGTCAATCGCCAGCACTTCTTCTACGCCAAGTTGTTTGGCGATACGGCTCACCAGGAAGTGCGCAGACGCTGAAATGATCAGCAGGCGGTCCCCCTCTTCGCGATGTCGCGCCAGGCAGGCAACAGCGTCTTTATGGATGCGCGGGGTGATGACATCTTCCACGAAGGGAGCCACCGCCTCGGCCACCTCCTCTATCGTGCGGCCCACCAGGGGTGAGAGGCTGAAGGTCATGTACGCCTCCATGGCCAACTTGCCTTGCGCATAGAGCGCCATGAGTTCGCGGTCGCGCTCGATGAAGCTCGGCCCATCGACCCAACCGAGCGCGGCCATATGGCTGCTCCACAGGCTGGCACAGTCGCCATCGATAAGGGTGTCGTCCAGATCAAACAGTGCGAGGGCCATTGGCCACCTCCAAGGTACGGAATCAAGGGACGACGGCCTTTTCAGCCATCGCCGGGTGAAATGACAATGGGATCAGCGAGTGGTTTGCGCGGATGTCGCGACACTGCCAGACGTCGTCTTGAATTCACTGACAGTCGCCTGACTTGCTGGGCGGCTGTTCCAGAACGGCACCAGCAGCAAACTGGCGAGCAACGCAGCGCCGGTGAAGACGAAGAACACAGTGAGGGTGTCGAAGTAGCCAGGCAGCAGCCCACCGAGGATCGCACCCACCGAGCCGCACCCGTTGACGAAGCCTGTGGCGGTGCCCGCGGACTCGCTGGTGCCGAAATCAATGGCGGCGGCGCCGCTGATCATCGAGTCTGGGCCATACAGCGTGACACCCATCATGAACAGCAAGCCGACCACCAGGTAGATGTTGCCGCTTTGCATTGTCGGCACGAACAGTATCAGCCACAGGGTCAGCGCCAGCAGGCTGATCACGCAGGCCGGCATGCGCCGAGCGCCGAACAGTCTGTCGGAGACGATGCCGATCAGAATCGGGCCGACCAGGCCCGCGACTTCGAACGCGGACGGCACAATGGCCGAAGCCACTTTGCCGATACTCGGCATGCGCTCGTAGACGATCACCGGCCCCCACATCAGGATTGCATAGCGAGCAGGCTTGAGCAGGAAATACGCTATTCCCAGCACCAGGACCGTACGATTGGCGAGCACCTTGCGCAGCGCCGTCCAGTAGTTCTCCCGTGGAACGTCGGTGCGCCCGGCCGACTGCGCCTCGTCTTCGACGGCGGGCAACCCTACATCCTGCGGGCGGTTGCGTTGCAGCAGGAAGAACAGCACGGCAACCACGAGCACGACGCCCGCCGAGGAGATGAACGCCATGCGCCAATCATGGGAGATCTGGTACGCCCACCACCCGGCGAACGGCGTTGCGACCAGGCCGCCGAACGCGTAGCAGGTGCTCCAGTAGCCCAGCACGCGGCCGCGTTCACGGGTAGCGAAGAAGCATCCGATGTTCTTGCACAGCCCGGACCAGCCCGTGGATTGCGCCAACCCCTGAATCACCATGCAGCTGGCGAAGATCGGTAACGTCGCGAAGGTGCCCATGGCCAGCGCGGCCAGGGCCGATACCACCAGCCCGCCAAGCACGACGACGCGGGTACCGTAACGGTCAGCGAAGACACCCCATGCGAACTGGCCTACGGCATAGGCGGCCAGATACAGCGCGTCGAGGTTGGCCATGGCCGCTTTGTCGAGCATAAAGCTGGGGTCTTCGGCGATGCCCAGCTTGGCAACCGAAAAGGCCTTGCGGGTGAAATAGAACGCGGCATAGGCCAGCCACGTGATGATGAATATCTGAACGCGCCAGTGTCGAAGGGATTTCCAGTCATGGCGGGCGTTCTCAGGACTCTTGTACATGTTGTTGTCCTCTGTTGATTACCGCGACGTAGGCCTGGCACCCCTGCTCTGCTCGATCAAGGCGCCTGCCGGTAGGTATCCGGAACTTGCGAACCTGATCTTATATCCTGGTCTAGACCAAGACTTGACCCTGCACGGGCGTGTTCAACGTGCAAAGTCAATTTTCAGTTCAGCAGTCTTCGCTACGCCACTGCCGCGGGCTTACGCCAAACCAGCGGCGAAAAGCCCGGGAGAACGCACTGGTCTCGGAGTATCCGAGCAAACCCGCCAGGTCAGACACCGGCCGTTTGGGCTGTCGCAGGTAGTGCACCGCCAGATCCCGGCGGACCCTTTCGACCAACTGGCTGAAGCTCAAGCCTGCCTCGCGCAGGTGGCGCTGCAGCCCGGCCGGACTGAGCTCCAGTGCCTGCGCGATCCTCTCCAGGCAAGGCTCTCCACAGCTCAGGGCAAGGCGCACCTGAGCGTCCGCCTCATCCAGCAGGTTGCGCCGCTGATCGTGCGCGCCCAGGCGCTGGAGCACGTCCTGGACCAGAAACAGCAAATTGGCATCGCGCTCTGGCATCAGCTGATCTTTCAGGTCAGCCTTGGGGACGAGCATCGAGTTGCAACCGCGACCAAAATAGACAGGCGCGCCGAACGCCTGCTGATGCACTTGCCAGTCCTGTGGGCGAGCGTGCTCGAAGCTGACCGCGAACGGCGCCCAGTCCTTGCCCAGCACGTGGCGTATCAGGTTAAGCGCCATGCCCATGGTCAGTTCGGCATCCTGTCGACGCACCAGAATGGCGCTGTGCCGCACCTGGTAATCGAAGCGATAACACTCGCCGCAGTCGACCAGCCGTACCAAGGTATCGTGCTGGTGGTAAGGAAACGCCGCCGCGAAATTGCGCAGGGCGTCCTCCAGCACATTGGACAACAACCCGACATAGCCCAGCAGCCCAAGGGCTTGGGGCTGAAACTGCAGACCGTAGTGCAAACCGAAGTTATCGCAGTGCGACTGGCGGGCCGCCTCTTCCAGCACCTGGCAGTAATTGGTGAGCGGCAGGCTCAGCGTGGGTTGGCGCAGGCTTTCGGGATTGACCCCGGCCCGTCCCAGTATCAGGTCAATATCGCCTCCGACGCCTGTGACGAACCCCTCCAGCCCACTGGCAGCAGCCGACAGGACGCCGAGGTTGCCCGCAACTGGCGGGACGGTGCAGCAGAGCAGTGGGGAATGCATGGTCTAGTCCAGTTGAGGTTCGGTGCCTGAGTAATGCAAACACCATGCCCTGCCTTCACCCCTCAAAAAAGGCACTTTGCAGCCAGAGCTGCGGCAACGGAACTGGGGTAATGGGTAACATCGCGTAACAATCAGCCACGCGAATGCAAAGAACGCCAGAATACCTGCGACGGGCAGGCATGGTCGGTCTTTGGACAGCAGCCTGCCTGCGGATCCCTTGCGCCTGGATCCGCATAATCAACTGGGCTTGCTTGAACACCTGCGTGCTACTGGTCTAGACCTGTTGGCGAGCTTTCATGCTTTTATGGCTGCCATATGAATGCCCGCCTCTGAACCCAATCCTCAAACAAGGCCGCCAAAACGCTTGTAGAAGCCTTCATTCACATCAGGTAAAGGCCCATCAGCCGTCTCCAGCGCGGTATTCAGCCATTCTTCTGCCTTGGCAAACACCAGGCGATAGAGGTTACGGCACAACTGTCGCGCAGCCCTTCCCTCCCAATCCCCTGGCAGCAGCTCGTCTGGCAGCTGCGGATCGCGCAGCAGCAGCCGGCGGTATTCGTGAATCAGCAGCGTGCGTGCCAGGAAGCAATCCTGGGCATCGAGCTGTTGCTGCTCTTTCAAGCCTTGCCATAGCGGCCTGAACAGCTGGATGAACTCGCTGTACTGCTGCCCCAGTTCGTCGATACGCCAGCTTTCCCGCACCTGGGCGCGCATGGCCTTGGAGGCGAGCACCTCCTGGGTGTGGGTTTCAAAGACGATGCTGTCGTCGCTGGCCTCCAGGTCACGCAAGGTGGCGGCCAGGTCGGCGCGGTCTGCCCGTGGGCAGCCCAGCAGGTTCGGCGCCATGGCCCCAAACCCCTGCCACTCCAGCTCCTCACGCAAAGCCTTGCGCTTGCCGGCCTCCAGTTGCGAGAGCAACACCAGCGTCCAGGCACCGTCCCAGGCAGGCTGGCTGGGGCTGTAGACCCGTTTGAAGGCTTTCTCGAACCGCCGGCGGCCCGTACCGGTCAGGCTGTAGTAGCTGCGCCGGCCAACCTTTTCGGCGGTGAGCCAGCCTTCCTTGGTAAGGCGGAAGATCGACGTGCGAATCAGGCGCTCGTTGATGCCGATCGGCTCCAGCAGGTTGATCAGGCTACCCAGCCAGACGGTTCCGCCGTGGGGCTCGATGGCATCGCCGTACAAGGTGATGATCAGCGAACTGGCGCGGATCGGCGTCTGTTCCTGGAAGCGGGTGATCAGGTGATTCAGTGGGGCGAGATTGCTCATGGGCGAACTGTGCGCGAATAAAGCACCGACTATACCTGCGCGGCGGGCCGCCTGGCCATTGCGTGAGGTAGCCAGGCTCATGCCGATGCCTGGCCTTTGGGCCTGACGCCAGTGTCTTCCATGCGTGGGCGCTCGGGCTCGACCTCGGCCAATGGCGGGCATTCGACCATGCTGTTCATGCAGCGTTGCGCCAGGTGCTGGTACTCCGCCGTGCCGCGCTGCTTCCAGGCCAGTTCCTGTTCGGTCAGCGGGCGCTTGACCTGGGCTGGCGAACCCATCACCAGGCTTTGCGCTGCACATTCGAAGCCCGCCTTGACGAATGCCGTGGCTGCGACGATGCAGCGTGGTGCCACACGGGCGCCATCCATCACCACCGCGTTCATGCCGATCAAGGCGTCTTCGCCCACCCGGCAGCCGTGCAGCACGGCACCATGCCCGACATGCCCGTTGCGTTCGACCACCGTGTCGCCACCCGGGAAGCCATGCATCACGCAGGTGTCCTGCAGGTTGGCGCCCTCCTCCAGCACGATACGGCCGAAATCCCCCCGCAGCGATGCCAGTGGGCCGACGTAGCAACGAGGGCCGACGATGACATCACCGATCAGTACGGCACTGGGGTGCACGTAGGCTGTCGGGTGAACCACCGGCGTCAGGCCGTCCAGTCGATAGCAAGGCATGGCAAAGCTCCTGAAATGATTTGAGATGCACATCGATCTTGTATCACAAAGTAATTGAGCGTCAATTGCAAGGCTTGTGTATCGCTTTTGCTGGCGTGATTGAACTCGCATAAACTCACCGAAATTCGCTGAAAAGCAGATGAATAAGCGATTCACCTGAATTAAAAGCCAATCTGCCTAAACCGCAATCAACACAAAAAGGGATACATGAAACAATTTTCAATGTTGCATTGATGTATCGCGTAATGCATATACTGGTTCCACCTGGACGTGATCCCGCATCACGCCCCTGCAAACAATTCCAAGAAATGCCGGCCCCACGATGTGCCGTGCGTGCAGCCAGAGGAACCCGACATGCCGCGATATCTCGATGTGCAGGCGCCTGAACACGGCGTCCAGCTCATTACCCTGCAACGGCCCGAGGCACTCAACGCCCTGTGCACCGAGTTACTGGCAGAGCTGGCCGCTGCACTGGAAGCGGCCGGGCAAGACAAGCAGACCCGCGCGGTGGTCATCACCGGCAGCCGCAAGGCATTCGCCGCAGGCGCCGATATCCGCGAGATGGCCGAGCGCGACCTGGTCGGCATCCTCAACGACCCCCGTGTGGCCCACTGGCAAAGCATCGCCGCTTTCGCCAAGCCGCTGATCGCCGCCGTCAATGGCTACGCCCTGGGTGGCGGCTGCGAACTGGTGATGTGCGCCGACATCGTCATCGCCGGCAGCGACGCCCGTTTCGGCCAGCCGGAAATCAACCTCGGGATCATCCCCGGCGCCGGTGGCACCCAGCGCCTGCTGCGGGCCGTAGGCAAGCCGCTGGCCATGCAAATGGTGCTGACCGGCGAGGCCATCAGCGCCCGGCATGCCTTGCAGGCCGGCCTGGTCAGCGAAATCACCCAGCCGGAACTCACCGTAGAGCGCGCCCTGCACGTCGCCCGCAGCATTGCCGCCAAGGCCCCGCTGGCGGTGCGCCTGGCCAAGGAAGCGCTGCTCAAGGCCGGCGATACCGACCTGGCCAGCGGGCTGCGCTTCGAACGCCATGCCTTCACCTTGCTGGCCGGCACTACCGACCGCGACGAGGGCATTCGTGCCTTCCAGGAAAAACGCCAGGCCCGCTTCCAAGGCCGCTGATAATCTTTCCCTCGACTGACGGAGCGAGTCTGTCATGACTTTCCAGCACATCCTGTTTTCCATCGAGGACGGCGTCGCCCTCCTTTCGTTGAATCGCCCCGAACAGCTGAACAGCTTCAATACCGCCATGCACCTGGAAGTGCGCGAAGCGCTCAAACAAGTGCGCCAGAGCAGCGAAGCGCGGGTGTTGTTGCTGACTGCCGAAGGCCGAGGTTTCTGCGCCGGCCAGGACCTGTCCGATCGCAACGTCGCGCCAGGCGCCGAGATGCCGGACCTGGGCGAATCGATCGACACGTTCTACAACCCGCTGGTGCGCACCCTGCGCGACCTGCCGCTGCCGGTGATCTGCGCGGTCAACGGCGTGGCTGCCGGCGCCGGTGCCAACATCCCGCTGGCCTGCGACCTGGTGCTGGCCGCCCGCTCGGCCAGCTTCATCCAGGCCTTCTGCAAGATCGGCCTGGTGCCCGACTCTGGCGGTACCTGGCTGCTGCCGCGCCTGGTAGGCATGGCGCGGGCCAAGGCCCTGGCCATGCTGGGCGAGCGCCTGGGCGCCGAACAGGCCCAGCAATGGGGGCTGATCCACCGCGTGGTGGACGATGCCGCACTGCGCGACGAGGCCCTCACCCTCGCCCGCCAGCTCGCCACCCAGCCCACTTACGGCCTGGCCCTGATCAAGCGCAGCCTCAACGCCAGTTTCGACAACGGTTTCGATGAGCAACTGGAGCTGGAGCGCGACCTGCAGCGCCTGGCCGGGCGCAGCGAGGACTACCGCGAAGGCGTGAGTGCCTTCATGAACAAGCGCACACCGGCATTCAAGGGGCGTTGATCATGAGCGCACTCGCAAGCAATGCGCAGGTGGCGGTGATCGGTGCGGGCGCCATGGGCGCAGGCATCGCCCAGGTCGCGGCCCAGGCTGGCCACCCGGTAAAGCTCTACGACAACCGCCCGGGCGCTGCAGCCCAGGCGGTGGCCGGTATTGACCGGCAACTTGCTCGCCTGGTGGAAAAAGGCAAGTTGCAGGCCACCGAACGGGACGCAATCAGCGCCCGGCTGTGCCCGGTGGACGCCCTGGATGCCTTGGCCGATGCCCGCCTGGTGGTCGAGGCCATCGTCGAGAACCTGCAGGTCAAGCAGGCGCTGTTCAGCCAGCTGGAAGCCTTGTGCTGCGCTGACTGCATCCTCGCCAGCAACACCTCGTCGCTGTCCATCACCAACCTGGCTGCCGGGCTGCAACGCCCGCAGCAGGTGGTCGGCATGCACTTCTTCAACCCGGCACCGCTGATGGCCCTGGTCGAAGTGGTCTCAGGCCTGGCCACCGCCCCGGCCATTGCCGCGTGCATTCACGCCACCGCCCAGGCCTGGGGCAAGCAGCCGGTGCACGCGCGCTCCACGCCGGGCTTCATCGTCAACCGCGTGGCCCGGCCATTCTATGCTGAAAGCCTGCGCCTGCTGCAGGAAGGCGCAGCCGATTGCGCCAGCCTCGATGCGCTGCTGCGTGATGCCGGTGGTTTCCGCATGGGCGCGTTCGAGCTCACCGACCTGATCGGCCACGACGTCAATTACGCCGTCACCTGCTCGGTCTTCGATGCTTTCTATGGTGACTTCCGCTTCCAGCCTTCGCTGGTGCAAAAAGAGCTGGTGGACGCGGGCCGTCTCGGGCGCAAGACCGGCCAAGGTTTCTATAGCTATGCCGAAGGCGCCGAACGCCCGCAACCAGCCGAACTGCATGGCGCCGCCATCGTGGATGCCTGCGTCGTCGAAGGCGACCTGGGGGTGATGCAGCCGCTGGTCCAGCGCCTGCGCCAAAGCGGCGTCGCCGTCACCCAGCGCGCCGGCAGCGGCCTGATCCAGGTGGGCGATGCCACCCTGGCACTGTCCGATGGCCGCCTGGCCAGCCAGCGCGCCCGGGAAGATGGCCTGCGCAACCTGGTGCTGCTCGACCTGGCCCTGGACTACGGCACCGCCACCCGCCTCGCCATCAGCTGGTCGGCCGACACCAGCGACAATGCCCGCGACCAGGCGGTGGCCTTGCTGCGGCGTGCCGGCCTGAAGGTAACCGCAGTCGCCGACCTGCCCGGCCTGGTGGTGCTGCGTACCGTGGCGATGCTCGCCAACGAGGCCGCCGATGCGGTGCTGCACGGCGTCGCCAGCGCCGCCGACATCGACCTGGCCATGCGCGCCGGCGTCAATTACCCCCGCGGCCCGCTGGCCTGGGCCGCGAACATCGGCATCCCCCACACCCTGCGCGTGCTCGACAACCTGCAGCGCAGCTACGGCGAGAGCCGCTACCGCCCTTCCCTGCTGTTACGCCGCTGCGAAGCCAAAGGAGGCACCCTGCATGACTGAAGTCGAACTGGCACAAGCCTGTGCCGAGGCCATGTACGCCCGCGACCAGGCCACCCAGGGCCTGGGCATCCGCCTGCTGGAAGCCGGCCCGGGCCAGGCATGCCTGCGCATGCCGGTACGCGCCGACATGATCCAGGGCCATGGCACCTGCCATGGCGGCTTCCTGTTCGCCCTGGCCGACTCGGCGTTTGCCTTTGCCTGCAACAGTTACGACCAGGCCACCGTCGCCCTGGGCTGCAGCATCGACTACCTGGCCCCGGCGCTGCGCGATGACGTGCTTACCGCCCGCGCCAGCGAGGTCAGCCGCAAGGGCCGCACCGGCCTGTACGAGGTCCGCATCGAGAACCAGCGCGGTGAGCTGGTGGCGATGTTCCATGGCAAATCCTACAAAGTGCGCGGCACTGTGCTGGCGCAGGAGACGCAAGATGACTGAACACACCCTGGCCGATGCCTTAATCATCGACGCCGTGCGCACACCCATTGGCCGTTATGCCGGGGCCTTGAGCGGCGTGCGCGCCGATGACCTGGCCGCCATCCCGCTCAAGGCCCTGATCCAGCGCCACCCC
This sequence comes from Pseudomonas sp. SF2, assembly GCF_036858055.1. Taxonomy (NCBI): domain Bacteria; kingdom Pseudomonadati; phylum Pseudomonadota; class Gammaproteobacteria; order Pseudomonadales; family Pseudomonadaceae; genus Pseudomonas; species Pseudomonas sp. SF2. The sequence goes on from NZ_JAMBDI010000030.1 coordinate 87,897, forward strand.
GAACTGGACTGGAAAGCCATCGACGACGTCATCCTCGGCTGTGCCAACCAGGCTGGCGAGGACAACCGCAACGTGGCGCACATGGCCAGCTTGCTGGCCGGGCTGCCGATCGAAGTGCCGGGCACCACCATCAACCGCCTGTGCGGCTCCGGCCTGGATGCCATCGGCAATGCGGCCCGCGCCCTGCGCTGCGGCGAGGCCGGGCTGATGCTGGCCGGTGGCGTGGAGTCGATGTCACGCGCGCCGTTCGTCATGGGCAAGTCGGAGCAGGCATTCGGCCGCGCAGCCGAGCTGTTCGACACCACCATCGGCTGGCGTTTCGTCAACCCGCTGATGAAGGCGGCCTTCGGTACCGATTCGATGCCGGAAACGGCCGAGAACGTTGCCGAACAGTTCGGTATTTCCCGCGCCGACCAGGACGCCTTCGCCCTGCGCAGCCAGCACAAGGCCGCTGCCGCCCAGGCCCGCGGGCGCCTGGCACGGGAAATCGTGCCGGTCGAGATCCCGCAGCGCAAAGGCCCGGCCAAAGTGGTCGAGCACGACGAACATCCCCGCGGCGACACCACCCTGGAGCAACTGGCCAGGCTCGGCACCCCGTTCCGCGAGGGCGGCAGCGTCACCGCCGGCAATGCTTCCGGGGTCAACGACGGTGCCTGTGCCCTGCTGCTGGCCAGCAGCGCCGCCGCCCACCGCCATGGCCTGAAGGCCCGCGGCCGCATCGTCGGCATGGCGGTGGCCGGGGTCGAACCACGGCTGATGGGCATCGGCCCGGTGCCGGCTACCCGCAAGGTGCTGGCGCTTATCGGGCTGTCGCTGGCCGACATGGACGTCATCGAGCTCAACGAGGCCTTTGCCGCCCAGGGCCTCGCGGTACTGCGCGAGTTAGGCCTGGCCGACGACGACGAGCGGGTCAACCGCAACGGCGGTGCCATCGCCCTCGGCCACCCGCTGGGCATGAGCGGTGCACGCCTGGTCACCACCGCGTTGCACGAGCTGGAAGAAACTGCCGGACGCTACGCCCTGTGCACCATGTGCATCGGCGTTGGCCAGGGCATCGCGATGGTCATCGAACGCCTCTGAGCGGTTCAGACCATCGGCTTGTTACCGAACCGAACGCAGCCGTATATGCTGCGCTCATGACACTCACCACGCGGCCTGCAACCGGGACTGCGCGGCGTAAAAGAACAATTCGAGTGAAGCCATGAACATGTACCATGATGCCGATCGTGCCCTGTTGGACCCGATGGAAACCGCCAGTGTCGACGCCCTGCGCCAGCACCAGCTGGAGCGCCTGCGCTGGAGCCTGAAGCACGCCCATGACAACGTGCCGCTGTATCGCCAGCGCTTTGCCGAGTGTGGCGCCCACCCCGACGACCTCAAGTGCCTCGAAGACCTGGCGAAGTTCCCTTTCACCGGCAAGAACGACCTGCGCGACAACTACCCCTACGGCATGTTCGCCGTGCCCCAGCAGGAGGTGGTGCGCCTGCACGCCTCCAGCGGCACCACCGGCAAGCCGACGGTGGTCGGCTACACCCAGAACGACATCGACACCTGGGCCAATGTGGTCGCCCGCTCGATCCGCGCCGCGGGTGGGCGCAAGGGTGACAAGGTGCATGTTTCCTACGGCTACGGCCTGTTCACCGGCGGGCTTGGCGCGCATTACGGTGCCGAGCGCCTGGGCTGCACGGTGATCCCCATGTCCGGTGGCCAGACCGAGAAGCAGGTGCAGCTGATTCGCGACTTCCAGCCCGACATCATCATGGTCACCCCCTCCTACATGCTCAACCTGGCCGACGAGATCGAGCGCCAGGGCATCGACCCGCACGACCTCAAGCTGCGCCTGGGCATATTCGGCGCCGAGCCATGGACCGACGAGTTGCGCCGCTCGATCGAGCAACGGCTGGGTATCGATGCCCTCGACATTTATGGCCTGTCGGAAATCATGGGGCCTGGGGTGGCGATGGAGTGCATCGAAACCAAGGATGGCCCGACCATCTGGGAGGATCATTTCTACCCCGAGATCATCGACCCGGTCAGCGGCGAGGTGCTGCCGGACGGCCAGCTGGGCGAACTGGTGTTCACCTCGCTGAGCAAGGAAGCGCTGCCAATGGTGCGCTACCGCACCCGCGACCTCACTCGTCTGCTACCCGGTACCGCACGGCCGATGCGCCGGATCGGCAAGATCACTGGCCGCAGCGATGACATGCTGATCATTCGCGGGGTCAACGTGTTCCCGACCCAGATCGAGGAGCAGGTGCTAAAAATAAAACAGCTTTCAGAAATGTATGAGATTCATCTGTATCGCAATGGAAACCTGGACAGCGTCGAGGTGCATGTGGAATTGCGCGCAGAGTGCCAGCACCTCGATGAAGGCCAGCGCAAGCTGTTGACCGCGGAACTGACCAGGCAGATCAAGACCTATATCGGCATCAGCACCCAGGTGCGCCTGCAGCCCTGCGGCACGCTCAAGCGTTCCGAGGGCAAGGCTTGCCACGTGTTCGACAAACGGTTGGCCAGCTGATTCATTCGGCTGCCTTTTCGGCCCCGGCATCGTCCGGGGCTTTTTTTTTGCGTTTTTTCGGCTGGCCTCTTCGCCGGTAAACCCGCTCCCACAGGAGTCGCATCATGCCTGGGGCTGCACATGACCTGTGGGAGCGGGTTTACCCGCGAAAGGGCCACCAATGTGATACACAAATCTTATTTGATACACACAAATGTGTTTGACGTTATGTTTTGTATCGCTTACAAATGACTCATGCCTTAGCAGGAGTCGGAACACATGTACGCACAGCTAGTGGAAACCGGAGTAAAGCGCGTCAAGTCGCTGGAAGAGATGTCGCCCGAGGAGCGCAACTTCCAGGAAAAGATCGACGCCGAAATCAAGATCGAAGCCAAGAACTGGATGCCCGAGGCCTATCGCCAGACCCTGATCCGGCAGATCTCCCAGCACGCCCACTCGGAAATCGTCGGCATGCTGCCCGAAGGCAACTGGGTCACCCGCGCCCCAAGCCTCAAGCGCAAACTGCAGCTGATGGCCAAGATCCAGGACGAAGCCGGCCACGGCCTGTACCTGTACAGCGCCATGGAAACCCTGGGCGCCGACCGTGACGAAGAAATTGCCAAGCTGCACAGCGGCAAGGCCAAGTATTCGAGCATCTTCAACTACCCCACCCTCAGCTGGGCCGACATGGGCGCAGTAGGCTGGCTGGTGGATGGCGCTGCCATCGTCAACCAGGTGGTGCTGCAGCGCACCTCCTACGGCCCCTACTCACGCGCGATGATCCGCATCTGCAAGGAAGAGAGCTTCCACCAGCGCCAGGGCTACGAAATCCTCCTGACCATGATGCGCCACGGCACCCAGGCCCAGCGGGACATGGTCCAGGACGCGATCAACCGCCTGTGGTGGCCGGCGCTGATGATGTTCGGCCCCAGCGACGAGCATTCCCCGAACAGCGCCCAGTCCATGGCCTGGAAGATCAAGCGCCAGACCAACGATGAACTGCGCCAGCGCTTCATCGACCAGACCGTGCCGCAACTCGAACTGCTCGGCTGCACCGCCCCCGACCCCGAACTGAAGTGGAACGCCGAGCGCGGCCACTACGACTTCGGCGAAATCCAGTGGGACGAGTTCTACGAAGTGATCAAGGGCAATGGCCCGTGCAACCAGGAACGTGTCGCCACCCGGCGCAAGGCCATCGAGGACGGCGCCTGGGTACGCGAGGCCGCCGTGGCCTACGCGCGCAAGCAACAGAACAAGAACGCCGCCTGAGCGGCGAATGATGCGGAGATCGAAAATGTCTGTCTGGACCCTCTACGAAGTGTTCGTGCGCAGCAAGCACGGCCTTAACCACAAGCATGTCGGCAGCGTGCACGCCGCCGATGCCGCCATGGCCATCGAAAACGCCCGTGAGCTGTACACCCGCCGCAGCGAAGGCGTCAGCCTGTGGGTGGTGCCCTCGGCACTGATCACCGCCTCTTCCCCCGACGAGAAAGACCCGCTGTTCGCCCCGGCGGACGACAAGGTCTACCGCCATGCCAGCTTCTACGAACTGCCCGACGAAGTCGGACACATGTGAGGTTGGCCATGCACAACGAAACCCTTATCCCCTACCTGCTGCTGCTCGGCGACAGTGCCCTGGTGCAGGGCCAGCGCCTTTGCGAATGGTGTGGCCGCGCACCGGCCATCGAAGAAGAGCTGGCCCTGATGAACGTCGGCCTCGACCTGGTCGGCCAGGCGCGCAACTGGCTGGAGTACGCCGCCGAGCTGCTCGATGACGGCCGTGACGCCGACGCCCTGGCCTTCCGCCGTGACGAGCGGGCCTATCGCAACCTGCTGCTGGTCGAGCAGCCCAACGGCGATTTCGCCGTGACCATGACCAAGCAGTTTTTCTATGACGCCTGGCATTACGCCGTGCTTCAGGGCCTGGTCAGCTCGAACGACGAACGTATCGCCGGTATCGCCGCCAAGGCCCTGAAGGAAGTCACCTACCACCTGCGCCGCTCCAGCGAGTGGGTGCAACGCCTGGGCGGTGGCACCGAAGAAAGCCGCCAACGCATGCTCGCGGCCATCCCTGCACTGTGGCGCTTCACCGTCGAGTTGGCCGCCGGCAGCGACAATGAAGTGCACCTGGCGCAAGCGGGTGTTGCCGCCGACCCGGCTGCCGTCGGCGCTGCCTGGCTCAAGCAGGTTGGCGAGACGTTCTCTTCGGTCGAGCTGCCGCTGCCCAAGGCCGCCGGCCACTTTTACCTGGACGGTCGCAAAGGCCTGCACACCGAGCACCTCGGCCTGCTGCTGGCCGAAATGCAGTTCCTGCCAAGGGCGTACCCCGATGCAACCTGGTGAGCTGATTGCCGGCGACCGTGGCGCCCGCGCACAGCAAAGCGACGACCTGGCCCGGGCCTGGGCGGTACTGGCCCAGGTCATGGACCCGGAAGTGCCCGTGGTCAGCGTGGTCGACCTGGGAATCGTGCGTGACCTCGACTGGCACGCCGGCCACCTGCACCTGGTGGTCACGCCGACCTACTCCGGCTGCCCGGCCACCGAGGTGATCGAGGGTGATATCCGCCAGGCGCTGGAACAGGCCGGTTTTCCCGCGCCAGCCCTGGAGCGCCGGCTGACCCCGGCCTGGAGCACTGACTGGATCAGCGAACTGGGCCGCGAGCGCCTGCGCGCCTATGGCATCGCCCCGCCACAGGGCAGCGCCAGCAAGCGCAGCCTGCTCGGTGAGACGCCCCAGGTGTGCTGCCCGCAGTGCGGCAGCGCCCATACCGAATTGCTCAGCCAGTTCGGCTCCACCGCCTGCAAGGCGCTGTACCGCTGCCGCGAGTGCCTGGAGCCGTTCGACTATTTCAAATGCATTTGAGCCGTGGAGAACGCCATGAGCCAGTTTCACAGCCTGACCATCAAGCAAGTGCGCAACGAGACCCGCGATGCGGTGTCGATTGCCTTCGACGTGCCCAAGCACCTGCAGGCGCAGTTCCGTTTCACCCAGGGCCAGTACCTGGTCATGCGTACCCGGCTGGACAACGAAGAAGTCCGCCGTTCCTACTCCATCTGCAGCGCCGTGCAGGACGGCGAGCTGCGTGTGGCGGTAAAGCGGGTGCCTGGCGGGCGCTTCTCGGCATTTGCCAATGACATGCTCAAGGCCGGCCAGCAGCTGGAAGTGATGCCGCCATCGGGCAGCTTCTTCGTGCCGTTGGACCCGGCCCGCCAGGGCAACTATCTGGGCGTGGCTGCCGGCAGCGGCATTACCCCGATCCTGTCGATCATCGCCACTACCCTGGCCAGCGAGCCACACAGCCGCTTCACCCTGCTGTACGGCAACCGCTCAAGCTCCGGCGCACTGTTCCGCGACAAGCTGGAAGACCTGAAGAACCGTTACCTCGACCGCCTGAACCTGATTTTCGTGTTCAGCCGCGAGCAGCAGGATGTCGACCTGTACAACGGCCGCATCGACGCCGACAAGTGCGGCCAGTTGTTCTCCCGCTGGATGGACGTTGCCAGCCTGGATGCTGCGTTCATCTGCGGCCCGCAGGCGATGACCGAGACGGTGCGCGACAGCCTGCGGGCCAATGGTATGGCCAAGGAACGCATCCATTTCGAGTTGTTTGCCGCCGCTGGCAGCGAAACCCGTCGTGAAGCCCGCGAGGCGGCGCGCCAGGTGGACTCGGCGCTCAGCCACATCACCGTGATCAGCGACGGCCGCGCCCTCACCTTCGACCTGCCACGCAACACCCGGAACGTGCTGGACGCCGGCAATGCCATCGGCGCCGAGCTGCCTTATTCGTGCAAGGCCGGCGTGTGCTCGACCTGCAAGTGCCGGGTAATCGAGGGCGAAGTGGAGATGGACAGCAACCATGCCCTGGAGGACTACGAAGTGGCGGCCGGGTATGTGCTGTCGTGCCAGACCTACCCGGTGAGCGACAAGGTAGTGCTCGATTTCGACCAGCTCTGAAACCGAGCCGACTGCTTCGCGGGCGCGCCCGCTCCCACAGGGACTACACAAGACCTGAGAGCAGCGCCCTACCTGTGGGAGCGGGTTCACCCGCGAAGAGGCCATCAGCAACACCGCAACACCCGCGTGACCTCAACAAAACAATTACAACACCCAGAGATCGCAACCCATGACACCCGAACGCATCGAAAGCATCGTCAACCACCCCGACTTCCAGCACCTGGTACAGCGCAAACGCCGCCTCAACGGCAGCCTGACCCTGGCCATGCTGGTGATCTACTACGGCTTCGTCCTGCTGGTGGCGTTTTCCCCCAGCACCCTCGGCCAGTCCCTCAGCGGTGGCGTCACCACCGTCGGCATGCTGGTGGGCGTGCTGATGGTACTGCTGTCCTTCGCCCTGACCGGCATCTATGTGCACCGCGCCAACAACGTGCTCGACCCGCTCAACGACAAGGTCAAGCAGGAGTGCGCACAATGAACTGGACCGCCATCTCGATGTTCATGGTGTTCGTCTGCTTCACCCTGCTGGTCACCCGCTGGGCTGCCATGCGCACCCGCTCGGCCAGCGACTTCTACACCGCCGGCGGGGGCCTGACCGGCATGCAGAACGGCCTGGCGATCGCCGGCGACATGATCAGCGCCGCCTCGTTCCTGGGCATTTCGGCAATGATGTTCATGAACGGTTACGACGGCCTGCTGTATGCCCTTGGCGTACTGGCCGGCTGGCCGATCATCCTGTTCCTGATCGCCGAACGCCTGCGCAACCTGGGCAAGTACACCTTTGCCGACGTGGTCAGCTACCGCCTGGCGCAAACCCCGGTGCGCCTGACCTCGGCCTTCGGCACCCTGGTGGTGGCGCTGATGTACCTGGTGGCGCAGATGGTCGGTGCCGGCAAGCTGATCGAACTGCTGTTCGGCATCAGCTACCTGTACGCGGTGATGCTGGTGGGCGTGCTGATGGTCGCCTACGTCACCTTCGGCGGCATGCTTGCCACCACCTGGGTGCAGATCATCAAGGCGGTGATGCTGCTGTCGGGTACCAGCTTCATGGCCTTCATGGTGCTCAAGCATTTCGGCTTCAGCACCGAGGCGATGTTCGCCAGCGCCGTGGCCGTACATGCCAAGGGCCAGGCGATCATGGCCCCCGGCGGCCTGCTGTCCAACCCGGTGGACGCTATTTCCCTGGGCCTGGGCATGATGTTCGGTACCGCCGGCCTGCCGCATATCCTGATGCGCTTCTTCACAGTCAGGGATGCCAAGGAAGCGCGCAAGAGCGTGTTCTATGCCACCGGGTTCATCGGCTACTTCTACCTGCTGCTGATCGTCATCGGCTTTGGTGCCATCGTCATGGTCGGTACCGAACCGTCCTACCGTGACGCCACCGGCGCGATCATCGGCGGCGGCAACATGGTCGCCGTGCACCTGGCCCAGGCGGTAGGTGGCAATCTGTTCCTCGGCTTCATCTCCGCCGTGGCCTTCGCCACCATCCTGGCGGTGGTCGCCGGCCTGGCGCTGTCCGGCGCTTCGGCGGTTTCCCACGACCTGTATGCCTGCGTGGTGCGCCAGGGCAAGGCCAGCGAACAGGAAGAAATGCGCGTGTCGCGTATCGCCACCCTGCTGATCGGCCTGCTGGCGGTCATCCTCGGCCTGATGTTCGAATCGCAGAACATCGCCTTCCTCTCCGGCCTGGTGCTGGCTGTGGCCGCCTCGGTCAACTTCCCGGTGCTGCTGCTCTCGATGTTCTGGAAAGGCCTGACCACCCGCGGCGCGGTGTGCGGCAGCATGGCTGGCCTGGTCTCGGCGGTGCTGCTGGTGGTACTGGGCCCGGCGGTGTGGGTCAACGTGCTGCATAACGAAAAGGCGCTGTTCCCCTACAGTAACCCGGCGCTGTTCTCCATGAGCCTGGCCTTCCTCGGCGCCTGGGTGTTCTCCGTCACCGACAGTTCCGAACGCGCCAATCAGGAACGTGGCCGCTACCTGGCCCAGTTCATCCGCTCCATGACCGGAATCGGCGCTGCCGGCGCCAGCAAGCACTGACTACCAGGGAAGAACAACCATGTCGGGTAAAACAACAACAATGAACCGCACGCACTTCATTTCGGCCGCCTGGCTGGCCACCCTCGCCCTGCCGATGCCGGCCATGGCGGATTTCATCGGCGACAGCCACGCCCGGCTGGAGCTGCGCAACCACTACCTCAATCGCGACTTCCGTCAGAGCAATGCACCGCAGGCCAAGGCCGAGGAATGGGGCCAGGGCTTTACCGCCAAGCTGGAGTCGGGCTTCACCGAAGGCCCGGTCGGTTTTGGTGTCGACGCCATGGGCCAACTGGGCATCAAGCTCGACTCCAGCCGCGACCGCCGCAATACCGGCCTGCTGCCCTTCGGCCCGAACAGCCATGAACCGGTCGATGACTACAGCGAACTGGGCCTGACCGGCAAGGTGCGGGTGTCCAAGAGCACCCTGCGCCTGGGCACCTTGCAACCGATCCTGCCGGTGGTGGTGTACAACGACACCCGCCTGCTCGCCTCCACCTTCCAGGGCGGCCTGCTCACCAGCCAGGACCTGGCCGGCCTGACCTTCAACGCCGGCCGCCTGACCAAGGCCAACCTGCGTGATTCCTCGGGCCGCGACGACATCGGCTATGGCGCCGCCAGCAGCGACCACCTGGACTTCGGCGGCGGCAGCTACGCCCTCACCCCGCAAACCAGCGTCAGCTACTACTACGCCAAGCTCGAGGACATCTACCGCCAGCAGTTCGTCGGCCTGATCGATACCCGCCCGCTGGGTGAAGGCCTGAGCCTGCGCACCGACCTGCGCTACTTCGACAGCCGCAACGACGGTGCCGAACGCGCTGGCAACATCGACAACCGCAACTTCAACGCCATGTTCACCCTCGGCGTACGGGCCCACAAGTTCACCGCCACCTGGCAGCAGATGTCCGGCGACAGTGCCTTCCCGTTCGTGAACGGCGGCGACCCGTTCACCGTCAACCTGGTCACCTACAACACCTTTACCCGCGCCGGGCTGGACTCCTGGCAGGTGCGCTACGACTACGACTTCGTCGCCATGGGCATCCCCGGCCTGAGCTTCATGACCCGCTACACCGATGGCCGCCACGCCGAAACCGCCACCGTCAGCAATGGCCGTGAGCGCGAGCGCGACACCGACATCACCTATGTCATCCAGAGCGGCCCGTTCAAGGACGTCAGCCTGCGCTGGCGCAACGTCACCTTCCGTTCCGGCAATGGCCTGACCAACGCCGTGGACGAAAACCGCCTGATCATCGGCTATACCGTGGCGCTGTGGTAACAGCGCCCCTCTACATTGGAGAACAGCATGTCTGCCGCCCCTACCCTGCAAAGCTTCATCGCTGGCCGCTGGCTTGGCCAGCAAGGCGCCCAGGCCCTGCGCAGCGCCCTGGACGGCCACGTCCTGGCCTACAGCCACGAAGAACGTCCGGATTTCGCCGAGGCCGTGGACTTTGCCCGCGGCCGTGGCCTGGCCGCGCTGATGGCCATGGACTTCCAGCAACGCGCTGCCCGCCTGAAGGCGCTGGCCCTGTACCTGGCCGAGCGCAAGGAACAGCTCTACGCCCTGTCCCACCACAGCGGCGCCACCCGTGCCGACAGCTGGATCGACATCGAAGGCGGCAACGCCACGCTGTTCTCCTATGCAGGTATTGGCAGCCGTGAGTTGCCGTCGGGCAACCTGGTGCACGAAGGCCCGGCGATCCCGCTGGGCAAGCAAGGCCATTTTGCCGGCAGCCACATCCTGGTGCCGCGCGCCGGCGTGGCGGTGCACATCAACGCCTTCAACTTCCCCATCTGGGGCATGCTGGAGAAGTTCGCCCCGACCTTCCTGGCGGGCATGCCGTGCATCGTCAAGCCTGCGACCTCGACCAGCTACCTGACCGAGGCCGTGGTGCGGCTGATGAATGCATCCGGCCTGTTGCCCGAAGGCAGCCTGCAACTGGTGATTGGCAGCACCGGCGACCTGCTCGACCGCCTGCAAGGCCAGGACGTGGTGACCTTCACCGGTTCAGCCGACACCGCCGCCAGGTTGCGTGTCACACCGAACCTGGTCCGCAACTCGGTGCCGTTCACCGCCGAAGCCGATTCGCTGAACTGCGCCATCCTCGGCCCGGACGTGACCCCGGACAGCGAAGAGTTCGACCTGTACATCAAGGAGGTGGTCCGCGAAATGACCACCAAGGCCGGGCAGAAATGCACCGCCATCCGCCGCGCCATTGTACCGGCCAGGCACATCGACGCCGTTGCCACACGCCTGCGCGAGCGGCTGAGCAAGGTGGTGGTCGGTGACCCGTCGCTAGAGGGTGTGCGCATGGGCGCCCTGGCTTCCCACGACCAGCAACACGATGTGGCCGAGCGGGTGCGCAGCCTGCTGCAGAGCTGCGACCAACTGTTCGGCGCCAGCGACGGTTTCGCACCGCGTGGCGAGGGTGTGGCCGAGGGCGCGTTCTTCGCCCCGACCCTGCTGCAGGCCCGTGACCCGCATGCCGAAGGCGGTGCCCATGATATCGAAGCGTTCGGCCCGGTCAGCACGCTGATGGCCTATGACGACCTCGATGAAGCCCTGGCGCTGGCCGCGCGTGGCAAAGGCAGCCTGGTGGCGACCCTGGTCACCGCCGACCGTAGCGTAGCGGCCAAGGCCATCCCGGTGGCCGCTGCCTGGCATGGCCGGCTGCTGGTACTCGACAGCGAGGCGGCCAAGGAATCCACGGGGCATGGCTCGCCATTGCCACAACTCAAGCACGGCGGCCCGGGCCGCGCTGGTGGTGGTGAAGAGTTGGGTGGCCTGCGTGCGGTCAAGCATTACCTGCAACGCGCTGCGGTACAGGGTTCGCCGAGCATGCTCACGGCGGTAACCGGCGAATACGTGCGCGGTGGCGAAGTGATCGAAACCGAAGTACACCCGTTCCGCCGCTATTTCGAGCAACTGCGCATCGGCGAGTCGCTGCTCACCCACCGCCGTACCGTGACCGAAGCCGACCTGGTCAACTTCGGCTGCCTGTCGGGCGACCATTTCTACATGCACTTCGACGAGATCGCCGCCAAGCAATCGCAGTTCGGCAAGCGCATCGCCCACGGCTACTTCGTGTTGTCGGCAGCGGCCGGGCTGTTCGTCTCGCCAGGTGAAGGCCCGGTACTGGCCAACTACGGCCTGGATACCCTGCGCTTCATCAACCCGGTGGGCATCGGCGACACCATCCAGGCACGCCTGACCTGCAAGCGCAAGATCGACCAGGGCAAGACCAGCCCGCTGGGCCAGCCCCAGGGCGTGGTGGCGTGGGATGTGGAGGTGACCAACCAGTTGGGTGAACTGGTCGCCAGCTACGACATCCTCACCCTGGTGCTGAAAAAGCCCTGACGCGGCCGTTGGTCAGGGGCGGTCGGCATTCAACCGACCTCACCTGGCCGTTGCCACTCTCATTCAATGAGCACCAAGCATTCCTGTGGGAGCGGCTTTAGCCGCGAAGAATCCAACGCGGTGCATGGCACCGGCTACGCCGGTGTTCGCGGCTAAAGCCGCTCCAACAGGGGCCGCGCAAGGTCGTGCAGCTCGGGGAATCACATTGTCGCCGCCGGCCCCCCCGCCGACGGGTTCGGCTTGCTCCCCGACACCCGCCAGCTCACTGCGGTAATCCCGTAGCGCTCTGCCATTGGCCTGCTGACTTTCCTTATTTTCTCCCGGCCGAACCTGGGAATGATGCCGATGCCCGCATCGCAACTTGCCCAATGCCAGGCCTCGACATTGTCCAGCTGCTCCAGGCGGATGATGAAACTGCGCGGCTGGCCATGCAGCTGGTAATCGATGATGTAGAGCTGTGGGCTAGGCATCGCAGGGGCCTCCTCTTCTCCATGGATGACACCCTGATTGATCGGGGTATGCGCCGAAAATTCAAAAAATCACTGATGGCGACCTTTGCCGTGGCTGTTTTGCCCACCCTTGCGGCCGGCGTCCGAAGCCCGCTGGCGGTCATTGGCAAAATTGCCGCCAGAAACCTGACCACCCTTGTGCCCGGCGCGGGAAGCCCGTTCCCGGTCGTTGGCGAAGTTGCCTGGGTTGGTTTCCTTGTTGCCGCCACGGTGGCTGGTGCGGTCTTGGTCCTGCGCCATGTCGTTTCTCCTTGCGATGGTTTGGCGGGATGCATGGATCTGCGCCTTACCTTGGTTCCGAACACTCGAACGCTGGCTCTGCTCAATGGTTTTGCCCTCAGCCGACGTGTGGCGCGAAACACATGCGGGCACAATATTGGTGCCACGGCGACCGTTCGCGGGCTTGCGCGCGAAGAGGCCAGCACAGGCAACCGCTAGGCATGCACACTCCAATGACACGCCTCCAGCTCGATCGGCATCTCGTCAATGGCCTGGATCATGCCGCTCTCCAGGGCTTCCCGTGGCCCGAGTATGCGCGGGTAGGCCATCAGGTAGCGCGGCACATCCAGTACCTCGGCCGCGCCCTCGGTCCGCTCGGCGACGATCTGTGCATACAGCCGCAGGTCATAGTCCAGGCTCATCGCATATTCGGCCATGCGTGAATGGTCCACCGAGCCGTGCAAGGTCCAGTGGAAAGGATGGAACAGGAACTTGCTGCAACTGCACGCCGTGCGCCGGTCCCCGGCCAGGAACAGGATGTTGCCCATGGATTCCACCGTGCCCAGGTTGTGGGTATGCACCTCGACCGGTAATGCCCGCAGAAAGTTGTACAAGGTAAACCCGTAACTGCACTCGCCGCCCATGGTGGCGATGTTCAGCTGCAGGACCTCGGCGCCCTGCTGCAACGCCCGCGAACAGGTGTTGATCAGGTTGCCACAGGTGGACGAATTGATCGGCCCGGTGAAGTGGACGATATGTCTGGCCATGCTTGCCTCCAGGGTGGCAGGTCATTCCTTGGTCTTCTGCGCATCGTCACCCTGCCCGGCCATCTGCCGGTACTGCTTGCGCAAGGCATGCAACTCGGCCGGGTCCATGTCTTCAAGGTCCAGCAGCGCTTTGTGCGCCCGTTGCGTGGTGCGCAGCAGTTCGTCGATCTTGATGTGCAGTTCGTCGTTGTCGCGGTTCTGGGTGTTCTGGATGAGGAACACCATGAGGAAGGTGATGATGGTGGTAGAGGTGTTGATCACCAGTTGCCAGGTGTCGTTGAAGCCGAACAACGGCCCGGTCAATGCCCAGCTCAGGATCAGCAGGCAGGCGATGCCGAAGGTCAGCGGGCGGCCGGACCAATTGGCCAGCCACTGGGCAAAACGGTCGAATTTCATCCTGGCGCCCTTCCTCCGCAGCAGATATGCGGTGGAAACGTCGCGCGCTGCAAAGTTCAACGCGGTATGGCCTTTTCCGTTGGTCAACCGTGCTGAACCCTGGCCGCTGTTCACCAGTCGCACCTTCAGAGTGACCGAACAAGGACCCGGTAATGAGGAAGGCAGCGTGAGCGATATCCGCATCGGCATCTCCGGTTGGCGCTACGGTCCGTGGCGCAAGGATTTCTACCCGAAGGGCCTGCCCCAGGACGACGAACTGGCGTTCGCTTCGCGGGCGGTCAACAGCATCGAGATCAACGGCTCGTTCTACAGCCTGCAAACGCCCGAACGCTACCAGGGTTGGCGTGACGACACCCCGCCCGGCTTCGTGTTCGCGGTCAAGGCCCCGCGTTACATCACCCATGTGCGTCGGCTAAGGGATATCGAAGAACCCATGGCCAATTTCTTCGCTTCCGGGCCGCTGCTGCTCGGCAAGAAGCTAGGGCCATTCCTCTGGCAGTTTCCACCGAACATGAAGTTCGACGAGGCCCGCTTCAGCCGTTTTCTCGAGCTGCTGCCACACAGCCGCAAGGCCGCCCGCGACTGCGCGCTGGGGTGTGCGCAACGCCTGAGGGACAACGGCAGTACCGATATCAAGGGCAACGCACGGCTACGCCACGCCGTGGAAATTCGTAATGAGAGCTTTTTGTGCGAAGCCTTCATCAAGCTGCTGCGCAAACACCGGGTGGCGCTGGTGGTGGCCGACAGCGCCGGGAAATGGCCTTACGTCGAAGATGTCACCGCCGACTTCGTGTACATGCGCCTGCATGGCGATGTCGAGCTGTACAGCAGTGGCTATACCGCCCAGGCGCTGCGGCGCTGGAAGCAGCGCATCCAGCACTGGAGCCAGGGGCGGCAGGCCGACGATGCCCAGCTGGTCGTGCCGGGGCCGCCACCACGGCGCGCGCCCCGTGACGTCTACTGCTATTTCGACAACGACCAGAAAGTCCATGCACCCTATGACGCCCGGCGCCTGCTGCAGAAGCTGTCGCTGGACCATGAGCTGATGACCGAGCCTGGCGTGGTGCCAGAGGTGGCGCTGTGAACAGGACCCTGCCTGCCCCGCACTGCATCTTCGACAAGGTTACCGCCGTGCATCGGCTGAATGTACTGACGCTGAACGTGCACAAGGGCTTCACCTTCTTCAATCGGCGCTTCATCCTGCCCGAGTTGCGCGAAGCCGTGCGCGCCACCGGCGCCGACCTGGTGTTCCTGCAGGAGGTGCACGGTAGCCACCAGCAACACGCCCTGCGCCACCCGGCCTGGCCGGATACACCCCAGTACGAGTTCCTGGCCGACAGCATGTGGCCACAGTACGCTTACGGCCGCAATGCCGTGTACCCCCACGGTGACCACGGCAATGCCCTGCTGTCGAAATTCCCCATCAGATGCTTCGACAACCTGGACGTTTCGGTACAGGGCAACGAGCAGCGCGGCCTGCTGCATTGCCAACTGGAGGTGCCAGGCCATGACCAGGTGCATGCGGTGTGCGTGCACCTGGGCCTGCGCGAGGCGCACCGGCAACGCCAGGTGAGGCTGCTGCTGGACCTGCTCGACAGCCTGCCGCCCAAGGCGCCGGTGATCGTTGCCGGCGATTTCAATGATTGGCGGCTGAAGGCCGATACGGTGCTGAGCGAACACCTGGTAGAAGCCTTCGGCGAGCATTTCGGCACCCCGGCTCGCAGCTTTCCGGCGCGTCTGCCACTGCTGCGCCTGGACCGCATCTACCTGCGCAACGCCATGCCCGGCACTGCCCGGGTGCTGTCGAAGTACCCGTGGTCGCACCTCTCCGACCACGCCCCTTTGGCTGCGGAGATCAACCTGTGAACCGACCCTGGGTAGACGGCAACAGCGTGCAGTTGCTGATCAATGGCGAGCAATACTACCCCCGTGTGTTCGAGGCCATGGCCCACGCTCGGGAGGAAATCCTGCTGGAGACCTTCATCATCTTCGATGACAAGGTCGGCCAGCAGTTGCAGCAGGTACTGATCGATGCCGCCCGGCGCGGCGTGCGTGTCGAAGTGGCCGTGGATGGCTACGGTACTGCCGACCTGCCTGCGCCGTTCATTGCCGCCATGACCGATGCCGGGGTCAGTTTCCACGCCTTCGACCCGCAGCCGCGGCTGGTGGGCATGCGCACCAACCTGTTCCGGCGCCTGCACCGCAAGATCGTGGTGGTCGACGGTGAGCGGGCATTCATCGGCGGCATCAACTACAGCGCCGACCACCTGGGCGACTTTGGTGCCATGGCCAAGCAGGACTATGCCGTCGAAGTCACCGGCCCGGTGGTGGCGCAAGTGCATGCCGCCAGCAAGCGCCTGATGTCGCCGGTGCTGCAGCCGCCCAGCGCGGTGCGGCCGCTGACCGAGCCTGCCGGTGCCAGCAGCGCGGTGCTGATCGAGCGCGACAACGGGCTGCGCAGTACCGATATCGAAGCCCACTACCTGCAGGCGTTTCGCAGTGCCCGGCAGCGCATCGTGGTGGCCAATGCCTATTTCTTCCCGGGCTACCGGCTGATGCGCGAACTGCGCAATGCGTCCCGGCGTGGCGTGGAGGTGCAGCTGATCCTGCAGGGTCAGCCAGACATGCGCTGGGTACGGGCGCTGTCGCGGCTGCTGTACAACTACCTGCTGCGCGACGGTGTGGCCATTCACGAGTACTGCCAGCGGCCCTTGCACGGCAAGGTGGCGCTGGTGGACGACCAGTGGGCCACCGTCGGCTCCAGCAACCTGGACCCGTTGAGCCTGTCGTTCAACCTGGAAGCCAACCTGTTCATCCGTGATCGTGCCTTCAACCATCAACTCAACCAGCACCTGCAGGCGCTGGCCCGCGATCAATGCAAGCCGGTCACCCTGGAGCGCATGGTCCGTGGCTACTGGTGGCGGGCGCCGCTGATCTTCGTGTGTTTCCACGTGATCCGCCATTTCCCGCGGATTGCCGGCTGGTTCCCGGCGCACCGCCAGCGCTTGCGTTCGGTGCAGCCGGAGGCCGAGGTACAGGGTGACTATCACGAGGGCAAGACCTGATGGCACGAAAACACTGGCAAACCTGGGGCAAACGGCTGTTCACCCTGGCATTCCTGATCCTGATCCCTGCGCTGCTGTACCTGCTGGCGCGCAACCTGGACTGGAACGAGGTGCGCCAGTCATTGCTGGCCTACAAGCCTGGCAACCTGGCCATCGGCCTGGCGCTGGCCGGGTGCAGCTACCTGACGTTCGCGAGTTACGATCTGCTGGCGCGGGCCTACACCGGCCACCACCTGCCGGCTCGCCAGGTTTTGCCGGTGGCCTTCGTGTGCTACGCCTTCAACCTCAATTTCACCACCTGGGTGGGTGGCGTTGCCTTGCGCTACCGGCTATACAGCCGCCTGGGCCTGGACACACCGACCATCACCCGCATCCTCACCCTGGGCCTGCTGACCAACTGGATGGGCTACATGCTGCTGGCTGGCACGGTGTTCGCCTTGCGCCTGGTCGAGCTACCCGCCAACTGGGCGGTGGGCGCCACCGGCCTGCAACTGATCGGCCTGGTATTGCTGGCGATTTCCGCAGGCTACCTGCTGGCCTGTGGTTTCGCCAAAAAGCGCACCTGGCGCTGGCGCGACCATGAGGTAACGCTACCGTCGCTGCGCCTGGCGCTGTGCCAGGTCGTGCTGGGTGCCAGCAACTGGGCGCTGATGGCACTGCTGATCTTCTGGCTGCTGCCTGGCGAAGCCTTCTACCCGTCGATACTTGGCATCCTGCTGATCAGCTGCGTGGCAGGTGTGGTCGCGCATATCCCGGCCGGGCTGGGTGTGCTGGAAACGGTATTCCTGGCCCTGCTGCACGGGCAGCTGGCCCAGGGTTCGCTGGTGGCGGCCCTGCTGGGCTACCGTACGCTGTACTACCTGGTGCCGCTGTTGCTGGCGGTGCTTGTCTACCTGGTCCTGGAGAAACGCGCCAAAGCCATGCGCCGGCGCGACAAGCCCGCCTGAACCTGACAAGGGCCTGTGGCCCCGGAGGTGGCAAATGCGTGTCGCTGTCCTGATATTGATGGGGGCCAGTCTGGTCAGTGGCCAGGCCCTGGCCGAAGCCTGCAACGTGCTGACGCGGTCCTCCAGCGAGGCGGTCAAACCGGTGGTGCGACACAGCTGTTACAGCTACAGCAACCTGCCCGCCGAAGCGATCAACTGGTCGTGCAGCAACGAGAGCAAGGACGTGCTCAACAGCGAAAAGCACAAGGTCCCCCGTTGCGCGGACGGCAGCGTTGGCAGTTGCATCGCACCGTTGACCCGGGAGGCATTGGCCAACCCCAAGGCAGCTGGCGGTGACAAGCCGGCGTTGCCCAAGGATGCGCGGGTAATCACCTATTACTACGACACCCCAAGCCTGGGCCAGGCCCGCACCGATTGCGAGCGTAGCAACGGCATCTGGCAGACTCACTGATTCTGCAGGCCTGCGCGCTGCTTTGTGTGGGAGGGGCCTTTCGCGACGCAAGGCCGCTCCCACAGGACCATCACCGCCCCATAAACCTATGCAGAAGCTATGGGACGGCGTTGTTTCAGGGTGAAATCGGGTCACTCGCCGGGAAAGTCTCGTCCAGCGCATTGTCCACCGCGCTCTCCCCGGTCTTTTCGCCACAGTGGCAATCCGGCATCCGGCACGGCTCGCCATTGCGATGCCCGCTGGCACAGGCTTCGCAGCAATACACCTTGCCTTCGAGCTGCAAGGCGTTGGCATCCACGGTGCAGGAACAATGCGCACAGGCACAACGCAGTTCGTTCATGGCTTGCTCTCCTCGTCATCGATTACATCATCAGTCCACGGTTCGCCATCCAGCGGTGCGGAGCGGGCCAGTTCGGCTTCGTCCAGGCCTATGCCGCCGCCGATTTCATGGGCCTCCACCCGGCGCAGGGTCTTGTCTGCCGGTCCGCCGGTGCTGCCAGGCTCATGCGGGTCGCGGGCGCCGGTCTCATCCAGCAGAGTGTCCGGGCTCAGGTCGTCGTAGGTAACGTTGTCTTCGTGCAAACTGTCGCTCAGCGCTTCGCCGCCGGTCATGCCGCTTTCGGCCACGCGCCGGGGCGGGAACTCGCGGGCCACGTCCGCGGCCGGGCGCTCGTCGCCCACACGCCCCTCGCGCTCATCCAGGCGCTCGTCGAAGTCCAGTTCATCTACGCTGCCCATGCGGTCTTCGGTGTCGTCGATTTCGCTCGGGGTATACGGCTTCGGTTCATCTGCTCGGGCCATGTGTGTTCTCCGTCAAGTGGCTTCATTCGGTCGACTGCACCTGATCGTTGAAGATTCAGAGTTTTTTTGAACTACCGCCCGGGCCGCTGGCTCCCACCATAGAGACTCAGAACCGCCCGGAGCCGTCATGGCCAAGCCCCTAGAGGAATACGCGCGCAAGCGCGACTTCAACGCCACGCCCGAGCCCAGCGGCAAGCGCAGCCATGGCAAGCGGGCCCATGCGCTGCAGTTCTGCATCCAGAAGCATGACGCCAGTCACCTGCACTACGACTTCCGCCTGGAGCTCGATGGCACGCTGAAAAGCTGGGCAATCCCCAAAGGGCCCTCGCTGGACCCGAAGGTGCGCCGCCTGGCCGTGCACGTAGAGGACCACCCGCTGGACTACGCCGATTTCGAAGGCCATATCCCCGAGGGCCATTACGGCGCGGGCGACGTGATCGTCTGGGACCGGGGCATCTGGGAGCCCGAAGGCGATGCGCACGAAGCCTATGCCAAGGGCAAGTTGCGCTTCCGCCTGCAAGGCGAAAAGCTTGGCGGCGTGTGGAATCTGTTTCGCACCCACCTGGCCGGCAAGAAGGAACAGTGGATGCTGGTCAAGTCGCAAGACAGCCAGGCGCGTAGCGAAGCCGACTACAGCATCGTCGACGCCCAGCCCGACAGCGTCCTCAGCGACCGTACGCTGGTGCCGCGCAAGCCAGCAGCAAAAAAAGCCGCTGCACCACGTCGCAAACCGGCCAGCAAAGGCCGGAAGGTGCCGTTGCCGACGCAACTGCAGCCACAATTGGCGACCTTGGTCGACTCCCCGCCCGGCGGCGACTGGCGCTACGAAGTCAAGTTCGACGGTTATCGCATCCTTGCCCGCATCGACGGCGATGACGTCCGCCTGTTCACCCGCAATGGCCACGACTGGAGCAGCAAGCTGCCCAGGCAGGTTGCCGCCTTGCGTGCGCTGGGCATCGACGCGGCCTGGCTCGATGGCGAGGTGGTGGTGGCCGGCGAGAACGGCGCGGCGGACTTCCAGGCGCTGCAGAACGCCTTCGACACCGAACATGACGAGCACATCACCTATTACCTGTTCGACCTGCCCTTCCTCGGCGGCCAGGACCTGCGCCAAATACCGCTGCAGGACCGGCGCAGCACCTTGCAGCACTTGCTGGAACACAATGAATCGGACGTACTCCGGTACTCCGCCGACTTTGACCAGCCCGTCGAATCCCTGCTCGACAGCGCCTGCCAGCTGCAACTCGAAGGCCTGATCGGCAAGCGCGTCGACAGCCCCTACAGCGGCCGTCGCAGCCCCGACTGGATCAAGCTCAAATGCAAGCAGCGCCAGGAGTTCGTGATCGTCGGCTACACCGACCCGAAAGGCAGCCGCAGCGGTTTCGGCGCACTGCTGCTGGCCTTGCACGACAACGACAGCGGCGAGTTGCGCTATGCCGGCAAGGTCGGTACCGGCTTCAGTGCCACCACACTGGCAAGCATCCATGCCCGGCTGGAACCGTTGGAAATCGACACGCCGGCCCTGCCCAAGCCGCCCGCGGGAGCCGAAGCCCGCGGCGTGCACTGGCTGAAACCGCAGCTGCTGGCCGAAGTCGCCTATGCCCAGATGACCCGTGACGGCATCGTGCGCCATTCGGTGTTCCACGGCCTGCGTGATGACAAACCGGCTACCGCCATCGACCTGGAGCGCAGCATGCCCGCCAAGACCCTGCCCAAGCGCAAGCAGGCCAAGGCCCCAGAGGCCTTGGGCGAGCTGCGCCTGACCCACCCCGAGCGGATAATCGACGCCACCCGCGGCGTGACCAAGCGCGAGGTCGCCGAGTACTACGCCGCCGTCAGCCAGTGGATCCTGCCCCAGCTCAAGGATCGCCCGGTGGCACTGGTGCGCGCGCCGGACGGCCTGACCGGCGAGCTGTTCTTCCAGAAGAACGCAGGCCAGCTGCATATACCCCACGTGCTCAGCTACGACAAGGCCGAGGCCGGCCAGGCAGCGATGGTCATCAACCGCGCCGATACCCTGCTGGGAGCGGTGCAGATGAACATGCTCGAGCTGCACACCTGGAACGCCACCGACAAGGATTTCGACAAGCCCGACCGCTTCGTCCTCGACCTCGATCCGGACCCGGCACTGCCGTGGAAGGCCATGCTCGAAGCCACCCAACTGGCCCTGACGTTGCTGGATGAACTGGGCTTGAGGGTGTTCCTCAAGACCAGTGGCGGCAAAGGCATGCACCTGGTCGTGCCCCTGACCCGGCGGGCCAGCTGGGATGAAGTCAAGGCGTTCAGCCACGCCATCGTCGATTACCTGGCCAGGCTCTTCCCCGACAGGCTGAGTGCCGTTTCCGGGCCCAAGAACCGCGTCGGGCGCATCTTCATCGACTACCTGCGCAACGGCAAGGGTGCGACCACCGCCTGCGCCTACACCCTGCGCGCGCGTGAAGGCCTGCCGGTATCCGTGCCGATCTGGCGCGAGGAACTGCCGCAACTTAAGGGCGCCAACCAGTGGAACATCGACAATGTACTTGAGCGTCTGGACGATGTGGACGACCCCTGGGCCGATTATGGCAAGACAAGGCAATCGATCACCGTGGGCATGCGCAAGCAGCTGGGGCTGGCCTGATGAGGGCTTGCCTGAAACGCTGCGCCCGCAGTGCCTGAACAAGGAGCCAGGCCCATGGTTCTGGCATGGCGGCGCTGGCATTGCGGCCTGCTGGTACGGCGCCGCCGAAGCCCTGGCCGATATCTGGCGGGCCTGCGCACCCTGTGGGAGCGGGTTCACCCGCGAAACATCCAGCGCGGTGCATGGCACCGGCTNNGTAAACCCGCTCCCACAAGGTCCCTGCCAGCGCAACAAGTCCTGTGCAGCGCCCTGCGTTGCTGGCTTGCGTCAAGCGCCAGGGTTCACGACGCTTTGCGTGTCTTCTTCGCCGGCTTTTTGCCACCCAGGCTGCGCTTGAGCAGTTCGGTGAGGTCGAGGATATCTGCGCCTTTGCCCGCTTCCGTCGCCTCGCCCTTCTCCACCGTCTCGATCTTGCCCTTGCTGGCCTTCTCCTCCACCAGGTCCAGGATGGTCTGGCGGAACACATCCTGGTAATCCGCCGGTTTCCACGGCCCGCTCATGTCTTCCACCAGTCGCTTGGCCATGTCCAGTTCGCGCTTGTCCACCTTGGCCTCGGTCACACTGCTGTCCAGCTCCAGCGTTTCCAGCCCGCGCACCTCCTCCGGCCAGCGCAGGGTAATCATCACCAGTGCGTCATCCAGCGGTCGCAGCAGCGCCAGGTGCTGGCGGGTGTGCAGCACCACCGTAGCCAGCGCCACCTTGCCGGTCTTGGCCAGGGTTTCGCGCAGCAAGGCATACACCTTGCCGCCACGACGGTCCGGGGTAAGGTAGTACGGCGTATCAAAGTACTGCAGCGGGATCTCGCCGGCCTCGACGAAGGAAAAGATATCGATCGTCTGGGTCGCCTCGGGCCGGGCCTTGCGGATTTCCTCCTCGCTGATCACCACGTAGCGGCCCTTCTCGAACTCAACGCCCTTGACGATGTTGTCCTTGTCGATCTCCTTGCCGGTGACCTTGTTCACCCGCTTGTAGCCCACCGGTTCCATGCTGCGCTTGTCGAGCCAGTCGAAATCGACCCGCTCGGTGCGCACTGCGGTATTGAGGGCCACGGGGATGTGCACGAGGCCGAAACTGATGGCGCCTTTCCAGATTGCCCGAGCCATTAGCGGTGCTCCCAAGATTGCCTGCCAATACCTGAATCGACTGCACCGGGCGGCGAAGGTTTAGCTGCCCTGCCCTATGGCAGCGGGTTGCCACCCGTCACACCGAATACCTCGCCGGTGATATAGCTGGACTCCTGGCTGGCCAGCAACACATACACCGGCGCACATTCGGCGGGCTGCCCTGGGCGCTTCATGGGCGTGTGCGCACCAAAGTCGGGGATTTTCTCCGGTGGTTGGCCACCACTGGGTTGCAGCACTGTCCAGATAGGCCCCGGGGCCACGGCGTTGACCCGGATACCGCGCTCGATCACCTGTTTGGCCAGGGCCTTGGTGAAGGCGACGATCGCCGCCTTGGTGGTGGCATAGTCGAGCAAGGTGGCCGAAGGCTGGTAAGACTGGATCGAAGCGGTGTTGATGATGGTCGCCCCCGCCGGCATCAGCGGCACGGCCGCCTGGCACAACCAGAACAGCGCGTAGACATTGGTCTTCAGAGTGTGGTCGAACTGTTCGTGACTGATCTGGCTGATGTCCTTGCGCGCTTCCTGCTTGCCGGCGACGTTGACCAGGATGTCCAGGCCGCCGAGTTGCTCGTGGGCCTGGTCGACCAGTTCCTTGCAGAACTGCTCATCCTTCAGGTCACCGGCAATGGCCACCACCTTGCGGCCTTCGGCTTCGATCAGTTTGATGACTTTGCGCGCGTCAGGTTGTTCGATGGGCAGATAGTTGAGGGCTATGTCGGCACCCTCGCGGGCGAAGGCGATGGCCACGGCCCGGCCGATGCCCGAGTCCGCACCGGTGATCAGCGCCTTGCGCCCTGCCAGGCGGCCAAAGCCCTTGTAGGTGGTTTCGCCGTGGTCTGGCTCGGGCTGCATGTTGGCGTCCAGCCCCGGTGCCGGCTGGCCTTGGGCAGGGAATGGCGGGTGCGGGTACTGGGTCAGCGGGTTCTGCATGCTGAACTGGTCGTGGGGTTTGCTGGACATGGGGCCACTCCTCTGGTGAAACCGGTATTGGCCCAATCGCGGGCTTGCCCGCTCCTACAGGTATTGAAGCTGGTGGTAGTCCTGTGGGAGCGGGCAAGCCCGCGAAGGCCGCTCTACCGATTTCGAGGTAAACCGCCATCGATGGTTTTTTCCAACTGGCCCATACACCGACCAGCGGTCGATACGTTACTCAAAGCGACTAGTTCCGTACCTCAACTGCGTCCACATCCGGTGCATCTGGCGCGTCTGGCGCGTCGTCCACATCAGCCCTTGCAGCGTCTCTGGCTGCATTGGCAGCGACTTTGGCTTCGTCCCTGGCGGCATCTGCCGTAGCCCTGGCAGCATCTCTGGCTGCATCAGCTTGGTCTCTGGCTGCGTCGCGGGCAGCATCTGCCGCGTCCCTGGCAGCTTCTCTGGCGTCATCTGCGCCGGCTACGCCAGCAGCTTTTGCGGCGTCGCGGGCGGCATCGGCCTCGGCTCTGGCTGCATCTGCAGTAGCTTTTGCCGCATCCCGGGCGGCATCGGCCTCAGCCCTTGCAGCGTCTCTGGCCGCATCAGCATCGTCTCGGGCTGCGTCCCTGGCGGCATCCGCCACATCGTTGTCGTTGTCATGCGCATCGCCTGGGCCTTTGCCGGCCATGCCACCATGGTCACCATGGTCACCATCGCCGGCCCCCGGGCCGCCATGACCGCCATGACCGCCACCGCCATCACCACCGTGACCACTGCCTCCGCTACCACCACCGTGACCGCCGCCTCCAGAGCCACCGCTGCCACCACCGTGACCGCCACCGCCTCCAGAGCCACCGCCGCCATTACCGTGGCCGCCACCGCCTCCAGAACCACCGCCACCGCCGTGACCACCACCGCCGCCGCTGCCACCGTCTTTGGCATACACGCTGGAGAAACTACCGATGTAGTCGGGCACCAGAACGGTCGATGCCGACAGGACGCCACCAATTGCCAATGCCAACAAACATTTCTTGAGCAACATGATGCACCTCCGCTTGGCGTTGCGTCGTCATCTCCGTAACAAACGCAATGACCAATGAGTTCGCAACCGCCCATGGAGCGGCCAGCCAACCGGCGCGGCCATAGATCTGCAGTGTCAGCGAGCAACTGCGGTTTTCGCACGATCCCTGAGAGCCAGTCAGCCTCTTTGCGTGGGAAATATTCCCACATATTAAGACTAGTACTGTATGCCTGAGTTCCAGATACCGAATGTCAGGCCAAGGCTCGTTTCAGACTTGCCAGCAGTCACGACTGGCTGAACAGCACCCGCCGGAAAGCCTCGGCCGCCAGGTGCACCTGCACCGCCCAGTCCTGCGCCGCGTCACTGCCGGCATCATCGGAAATGTACTTCAGGCACACGAACGGGATACCTTCGCCGCGTGCGATCAGCGCCAGCACGTAGGCTTCCATGTCGACCACGTCATAAGGTGCATTGCCATGGTTGATCTCGAAGCTGTCGCCACTGCCGCAGGTTTCCAGGGCCAGGCCGGGGATCTGCGCACCATGCTCCAACACCACCGGGATGTCCGACAAAGGCGTCTGGTAGCGGTCGAAGCCCAGCGGGGTCACGTCCATGTCGCGCTGCACGAAGCGGGTGCAGCACACCACCTCGCCCTTGCCATGGCGCTGGCTGCCGGCCGAGCCAAGGTTGACGATCAGCCTGGGCCGACGCGTGGCAATGGCCTTGGTCAGCGCGATGGCGGCATTGACCTTGCCGATGCCGGTGAACACGGTGTTGACGTCAGCGAATACCTCGCCGGCCTCGGCTTCGAGGGCGAAGACAAACAGCGTGTCATCCAGGGAAATGTCGGGGAATTGCTTGATCAGCATCATGGCGCAGGTGGTTCCGAGTGGCTGCGAAAGGCGCGGCCATTTTCGGCCAACCCCGGCTAATTGCAAGCCCCGGCGGCCACCACGGCCCGTAACGCCTGCGCCCTGCCCAGGCCAGCAGCGCGGGCCTGGGCCAGGCACTGCAGTTGCTGGTCGGCATGGGTGCCGTCGCGCAGCAGGTGGTGTGCATGGTGGAAGGCGCGTTCGGCGTCTGCGGTGTCGACCGGCAAATGCTCCTGCAACTGGGCCAGCCAGCCTTCGGCCGTAACCGGCTGTTGCCCGTGCAGGCCGATGAACTCACCGTGGCGCCCATGGCGCATGGCACGCCAGTAGTTTTCCTGGGTGATCCAGCGCTGCTCGCGGTTGCAGGCCGCGGGGTCATGCCGGTACACGATGCTGTGCTCGATCAGGTGGCGAAACAGTGCAGCGATGCACAGCGCGTCCTCCAGCCGCGGGCAGCCATCGCAGATGCGCAGTTCGACCGTCGGGAAGCGTCGCGAAGGCCGGATCGCCCACCAGAAGTCGCCGTCCGCGGCCAGCGAACCGGTGCGCTGCAGCAAGGCACGGTAGCGCTCGTAGGCGGCCCAGTCCGGCAAAGGCTCGGGCAGCCCCATGTGTGGCCACTCCCCGCAAATCACTCGCCGGTAGCTCATGTAGCCGGTGCACTGGCCTGCCCACAGCGGGGATGACGTACTCAGTACCAGCAACAAGGGCAGCCAGCCCAGTACGCGGTTGATCAGTTGCATGCGGTCGCAGCCTGGCGGAACGCCCACGTGAACGTGCAGGCCGTTGAGCAGGCTGCGCCGCGCCACATGCCGGTAGTCCGCGAACAGTTGCCGGTAGTGCGCCGGGGTGGCGGGTTGCTGCCGCAGCCAGGCGGCATTGGGGTGGCTTGCCGCGCCGTACAGGCCCATGCCCTCTTCGGCCAGCGCGGTGCCCAGCCGCTGGCGGCTGTGCTGGAAGAACTCGCGTGCCTCGAACAGGTTGGCAAACACCGGCGAGGCCACTTCGATCTGGCTGCGGAACATTTCCTGGGCAAAATGCTGGCCCAGCGCCTCGCGACAACGCCCGACCACGGCTGGCGAAGGTGTGGCTGGCACCCGCCCCGAGTCCAGGTTCACCAGCAGGTATTCTTCCTCGATGCCGAACGTGCAGGGTCGTGCCATGCTGCCTCAGCTGTTGCGGGTGACTGTAAGCACCACGGCGGCGATGCGTTCGACCTGCTCGTAACCGGGCTCGCTCAGTTGTTCGCCAAACACATCCGGGTCGATTTCCCGATACACCCAGGACCACGCCGGGCCCGCCAGGCGCAGGCGGACGGCGTCGAGCAAGGCGTCCCGGCCATCGATGATCGCCACGCCGGTATACAACAGTAGCGAGCCGCCTGAACCCAGCCGCTCGCAGGCCTGTTCGACGATCCGCAGCGACAGCTGCGCGCCGAGCGAACCACCGCCATGCCGATAGGTACGTTCGCTGGCATCCAGCATGTACGGCGGGTTGGCAACGATAAGGTCGAACAGCCCGGTAATGCCGTCGAGGATATCACTCGGTTCCACGGACACATTGCTCAGGCCCGCCAGTGCCGCGTTGATCGCGGTGTAACGCAGCGCGAGCGGGTTGATGTCCACGGCGCTGACTTGGGCATGGGGCGCCGCCCGGGCAATCAGCAAGGCGCCGACACCGGTGCCGCAACCAATATCCACGGCATGTTCGATGCGCTTCGGAGTGCGTTGCAGATGATCATGGATGACCTGGGCGAAACGGTAACTGTCCGGGCCGAAAAATACCGCGTCGGCTTCCTGGGTGGGGTACGCGGAGTGCACCAGCAGCAGGTCGTCGATTGTGGACCAGCGCACGGTGCTGAGCAGCAACTCCCCGTGCGCCTTCAGCACCTGGGCACGCCGCATCTGATCCAGCTCATCGGCAGAAACCAATGACGAACGGAACGGACGGTTCCAGCCAAACACATCGCGTGCGGTCCTGGCCTGCTCGGCTTCCGGGCGCGCATTCACCCGAGCATGAGTTGCCGGGGTGACACTGGTGAAGCGGTAGCCGTCGGCACGCAGGCGCTTGCCCAATTGCAGCATTGCCTGGTCAGCCTGGATCTGTAGTGGATCGAGCAGCATCAGCGGGTTGCCTCCTGAATCAGGCCGGTAGCCTGCAGGTAGCGCCGGGTGGCCAGCAGTCCTTCCGGTGTCGCATGGCGGTTACCGGACAGCGTGTCGATCAAGGTCTCGATATCGGCGTCCGGGGCAGGAATCGTAAGCGCATCATCCAATTGCACATGCACCTCCCAGCTGCCAGGCAGCACGCGGCGACCCCGGGCTTGCCAGCCTGCCGCGATCCAGTCGTGCCACAGTTGTTTTTCATAGGCGGTGAACACGCCATACATCGGTGCCGAGGGGCCGTCGATCAGCGCCCACCAGCGGCTGTTGGCAGGCTCCTCACCGCGGCGGATCCAGCCCTGCGCCTGCAGGGCCAGCAAAAACGCGGGCATGGCACCGGGCTCGGCCAGCCATTGGTTGACGGTGCGCTTTTGCACGCGGCAATGGTCGGCGTGCATGAATTGGCCAAAGGAGCGCTTATGCTCCAGTGCCGACAGCAGTTCGGTTTCAAGATCGAAGCTGCTGATCAGGCTGGGTGTATCAAGCCCCAGGCCATTCAAGCGGTACCCACTGCGCACCCGCTGGTAGAACTGGCCAGCGTCGTCGACCGGGCAGAGTTGGCGTAGCGCCTGGATGGACAGATGCGCATGCCCGCTGGCCGCGTTGTCGATGGTCACGTGAAGCTGAAAGTAATGACCATCGATGCCCAGCTCCGCCAGTTCGTAGGTGGTGATCAACAGATGCAGCGGCGGTTGTTCGTAGCCCAGGTTGTAGCCGATCACCTCGGCAAGAAAATCATCGCCGTAGCGCCCCAGTACCAGCTGCAAGGCGCCTTGCAGGTAACGCTGGTCGTCCAGCTCAGGCAGCACCAGGCAACCCAGCCGGCTCAACAGCCGTTGGTAGATCAGCACGTGGTTGCAACGCGGATCGCCGCCGCCCAGCTCTTCCATGTAGGTGCGGATAAGCCCGTGATAGCGGGGATCGCCCCAATGTCGCAAGGTGCTGTGCAGCCATGCCCCGTCCACTGCCTTGGTGGGCGCCACCTGTTGCAGGAACCACAGCGCCTGGGCGCGGTTGGCAAAATAGCGCCTTGGTGCACCTTGGCGGCGTTGCTCAAGGTAACACGCATAGGCTTCAGCCACCTGGCTGGCATGGCGAGCGCTCCAGGCGTCCAGTTGAGCAGGATCGGCAGGCAGGTCATCCGGCAAATGTTGCGCACGTGCCAACTGTTCGCTGAGCCACGCGGCGCTCGTGGTGTCGGGGCCTTCGAGCAACGTCTTGTAACGCTCGGTCAGGCTTGGCCCATTTGCCGAAGCCGGTATCACCGCGTCGGTCTTGCGGGTCATTGCCGTCATGCGGTAATCCTTGTCCACGTTTTATTGGCTGGGTTTCTGACCGGGCATCGGTTCAGGGTCTGGAGCAGGTTGCGGAGCAGGTTTGTCGCCGGGTTGCTGCATCTGCAGCGAGGGTTTGCTTTGGTCGGCATCCTTTGCCGGGTGGTCGTTATCCCGGTCGAAACAGCCAGCCAGCAAGCCAAGGGTGCCCACCAGGGCTATCAGTGGGATCAATCGCATGGGGTTCTCCTTCTGTGCAAGATCGCAGCGCCCGGTCGCCCGGGCACTGCGTAGCCTCATTTACGAACGACCGCCCTTGCGGCCCGATTCGCTGGTACGGTCGCCACCGGATTGCTGGCCGCCCTTGCGCCCAGCTTCGGAGGCTTTTTCGCGGTCATTGGCAAAGTTGCCCGGGTTCTTGTTGCCACCTTGGCTGCCCTGATGGTTGCCGGTGCGGCTGTTCTCTTTGTTGGCCATGGTCTTAAACCTCGTATGACTTCGGAATGCACGGCATTACCTGCCGTACACCTGTTGGGAGTTCGGTCATTCCGGCGGATTCGGTTTAATGCGAAGCGTTCGGACCAGCGGCATTAAATAAGCGGCACCAGCATATTTGGCGCGCCTGTCAGTCGCGCGGCGTGCTATCCAGGCGCGCCTGGCGCCGTCCCAGCCAACCTCCGGTCGTCGCCCAACCCAAGGCAAGCAGCGTACCGATCAGCATCGCCAGTTGCGGATGCTCACCCATCACGTCCAGCGCCCGTTTGAGCCAGCCACTCAAGGCGTCGCCGCCACGATAGACCACGGTGTCGATGAAGTTCTTGGCCTTGTACTTGTCCTCGGCGGGCAGCACGGTGAACAGCATCTCCCGCCCCGGCCGCACCAACGCGTACTCACCGGCCCGGCGCACCACCATCACCACCGCGAAAACGGCGAACACCGGGGCCAGTGCCAGCCACAGGAAGCCCGCTGCCATCACCAGCGGCACCGCCACCAGCAGCACGCCCACCCCCATACGGCGAGCCAGGCGACCGGTAAGGAACACTTGAGTGAGGATCGCCAGGGCCTGAACCACCGTGTCGATCAGGCCGAACACCTGGGTTTGTCGGGTACGCTCGGTGAAGGTTTCGCTTACGATGCGCGCCTGTTCGAAATACAGGAAGGTGCTGACACTGGCGAGCAATACCACGAACAGCGCAATGCCCAGCAGGTAGGGCGAGCGCAGTACGCCAGTGGCACCGGCAAACGGGTTGCCGCCCAGTGGTCGGGAGTCCGGCCGCTCGGCTTGTACCGGCAGTGGATGGCGCGTTCGCCAGCGTTGCAGGAACAACGTCGCGCCGATGCTGCCCAGCAGAAGCGCCCCGGCCAGCACCAGCAAACCGGCATGGCCCAGCGGTACCACCAGCAGCGTACCCAGGATGGGACCACTGAGCCCGCCCAGGCTGGCCCCGGCCGCCAGCAGGCCGAACAGGCGCTTGCCCTGGGCGGTGGAAAACAGGTCGGCGAGTACGCTCCAGGCCAGCGAGATGCTCAGCAGATTGAACACCGACAACCAGATGTAGAAGGCCCGGGCCGTCCATGGCGCTTCCGGGTCGCGGGCGAACAGCACGGCAAAAAGCAACAGGTTGCTGGCGAAGAAGCCGTAGGTCCAGGGCAGGATGTGCCGGCGCTGCACCTTGGAGGCCAGCCAGCCAAACAACGGCAGACACGCCAGGGTGGCGATGAAGGTGCCGGTAAACAGCCATTGCAGGTTGTCCACGCCACCGGCAACGCCCATGGTTTCACGCACCGGGCGCAGCATGAAGTAGCCAGTGAACAACTGGTAGAACAGCAGCACACCGGCGATCACCGCCGGCCCCTCGCCGGGCTGGATGTTCAGCCCCTGGTCCAGGCGCCGCCGCCAGGCTGCCATGGTGTCAGGCAAGCAGCTCGATCAGCGCCTGTTGCTGAGGCTGGGTCAGCAACGGCCCGTGTCCGGCCTTGAGCTGGTCAAGTTGGCGCTCGGGCCGGCTGGTCGCAGGGATGACCGTGGTCACCGCCGGGTGGCTGATGGCGAATTTGAGAAACAACTGTGCCCAGCTGCCGATACCCGCCTCTGCGGCCCAGCCGGGCAAGGCCTGGTCCTTGACCCGCGCGAACAGGCGGCCGTCGTCGAAAGCCCGGTTGATCAGCACGCCAACGCCCTTGTCCTGGCACAGGGGCAGCAGCTCGCGGGCGGCGCCGGGGGCATTGACCGAGTAATTGATCTGGATGAAATCCAGCGGTTCGCTGCGCACGATGCGGGCGACCTCGTCCTGGCCACTGTTCAGGTAATGGGTGATGCCGACATAGCGGACTTTGCCCTGCTGCTTCAATTCGCGGGCATAGGGCAGCTGGGTCTGCCAGTCGCGCAGGTTGTGGATTTGCAGCAAGTCGACCTTGCCGGTGCGCAGGCTCTTGAGGCTACCGGCCCATTGCGCTTCGGCGTCTGCCCGGCTGTCGGCGGCGATCTTGGTGGCGATGAAGCACTGCCGGTGCCAACCGCCCTCTTCCAGTAGCTGGCCGAGAATGCTGTCGGCGCCGCCGTAGTTGGGCGAGGTGTCGATGACCCGGGCACCGCCTTCGAAGAACGCCTTCAGTACGACTTTCAGCTGCTGGTACTGGGCCGAGCCGGCTTCCACTTCGAAACTGCCGGAGGTACCGGCACCGATCACCGGCAGCGCTTCACCGGTGGACGGCACCTTGCGGGTCAGCAAACCTGCCGGGGCGGCGGCGTGCAACCACGGGCTGGCGGCCAGCAAGCCCAGGGTTGCACCCGCGCGTAGGACATCGCGACGTGCGTACATGGAAAGCTCCGTCATGGCGCGGAAACTTTCAAGGCTAGCCGCTGTACCCCGCTGCAGCCGGTGTTTCTGTATCTGGATGTGTAGCGATCAGGCCTGCATCAGCAGGCTCAGGTCGACACCCGCCTCGCTCATGGGTGGGCACCAGTAGTAACCACCGGTCAGTGGCCGGCTGAAGCGGTACAGGCCGTCGATGATGCCGTCCTCCAGGCCGCTCATGCGCCGCAGCTGCACTTCGAATGCCTCGAAGCTGTGGCCCAGGGCCACGAAGGCCAGGCCAGCGCCACGTTGGTCAGCCCAGGCCACCGAACGACGGACGATGAACGCTTCTGGCTCGAAGCTTTCCTGGGCCGTGCGCTTGACATGGGCCGACTCGGGGGCGTCGTCGAGCTCTTCGTTGTCGCTCAGGCGGCGGCCGATGATGTTGTCCTGGTCGGCCTGGGGCAGCGACTTGAAGTACTCCAGGTCGTGCTTCCACAGCTGGAACGCGGCAAAGCTGGAGCCGTCGGCGGCAATGGCCGCCTGCACGGCCTCTTCGTCCACCGGGTTTTCGGTGCCGTCTTCATAACCGGTCAGGTCATGGCCGCCACGGTGCAGGAAGCCGTCGACGCTGTCGGCCAGGCGCAGGGCTGGTGCCAACGCCAGCTCCAGGGCCTGGGCACGCAGCAGCAGGTCGCCGCGCTCGTTACCGCGCAGCCACAGCCACAGGGCGTGTTGGGTGCTGGGGTTCTCCACGGCGGCATCCAGCTGCGGGAAGGCGCGCAAGCCAGGTACTTCACGGCCCAGGGCCCTGGCCAGCGGGGCGCCGACACCCAGGATCAGCTGTTCGCCATCAACCTGCGACAGCAGGGCATCCAGGGCGGCAGGCAGGGCCTCGGGCGACTGCAGGGTGAAGAACAGGTGACGGGCGTGAGCCGGCACCGGGGTGGCAAGCAGACCTTGCTGGAAAGGCATGACAGGCTAATCCTCGGCTAAAACAGGAATGCTACTGCGCCCGCAAGCCTACTGCAACGCGGCATGCAGCCTCACTGGCCGCAGCGCTTGGTAACAACCGGTTACCAAGCGCTGGCGCTTTGCAATTAGCTATCAATCAGGGCCGGCCTACACTCTTCGGGATCCTTCGCCCGAGAGACCGCCCATGACTGCCTCACCTTTGCTCACCGCGTTTCTGCCGCTGGCCCTGGGTATCATCATGCTCGGCCTCGGGTTATCGCTGACCTTGGCCGACTTCGCCCGCGTGGTGAAGTACCCCAAGCCGGTAGTGGTAGGCCTGGTTTGCCAGATCCTGCTACTGCCGCTGGTGTGCTTCCTGATTGCCAACGGGTTTGGCCTGGAGTCGGCCCTGGCGGTGGGGCTGATGCTGCTGGCCGCCTCGCCTGGCGGCACCACGGCCAACCTGTTCAGCCACCTGGCCCATGGCGATGTGGCGTTGAATATCACCCTGACGGCGGTCAACTCGTTGATCGCGATCCTGACCATGCCGCTGCTGGTGAACCTGTCGCTGAGCTGGTTCATGGCATCGGACCAGGCCATCCCGCTGCAGTTTGCCAAGGTGATGCAGGTGTTCGCCATCGTCCTGCTGCCGGTGGCGCTGGGCATGCTGATTCGCCGCTTCGCCCCCGCTTTCGCCGCACGCATGGAGAAGCCGATGAAGCTGGTGGCCGCGTTGTTCCTGGCGTTCACCATCGTCCTGGCCCTGGCCAAGGACTGGCAGACCGTGGTCGCGTACGCGCCGGTGGTGGGCCTGGCCGCGCTGCTGTTCAACCTGCTGAGCCTGGGCGTGGGCTACTGGGTGCCGCGCCTGCTGAGCATCCCCAAGCGCCAGGCGATTGCCATCGGCATGGAGATCGGCATTCACAACGGGACCTTGGCGATTGCCCTGGCGTTGAGCCCCTCACTGCTGAACAACGCCACCATGGCGGTGCCGGCGGCGCTGTACAGCCTGATCATGTTCTTCACGGCGGCGGGGTTTGGCTGGTGGGTGAGCCGCGGGCATGTGGCGGTGCAAGCCAAGGGTGAAACAGTGAACTGAGGCGAGTTCCCTGTGGGAGCCCCTGTCACAACTGGCTGCGCTTACGCCGCAACTGCTGCTTCAGTACCTTCAACGGCGGAGCATAGAAGAACCCGAACGACACACTCCCCGTGCGCCCCTTCACCGCATGATGCAACCGGTGCGCGCGATGCAAACGCTTGAGGTAGCGGTTGACCGGCCGTGGCTTGCGCGGCCAGTGCCGGTGAAAGAACCCGTCGTGGGCCACGACATACAGCACGCCGTACCCCGCCACCCCGCCGCCCACCCACTGCAAGGGCGCATGACCACCTTTGCCCAGGGCTACCAGCACCGTGGCGATCAGCCCCAGGGCCACCAGGTACAGGTCATTGGTTTCGAGCATGCCCAGTTGCGGCTCATGGTGCGAGCGGTGCAGCCACCAGCCCCAGCCATGCATGATGTACTTGTGAGCCAGCGTGCCAACGCCCTCCATGGCCACCAGGGTGCCGAACAGCACGGCGAGATTGAACAGCATGGAAGGGTCCGGGTGATGGCAAGGGAAGGCGCAAGGGTACCGATTGCCCGTGTTTTTTTCCATGCAGGCGTGACCGGTAGCAAGCCCGGTGCGGATGAAGCCCGTTGTCATGTTTTCACCCTTGACCTGGCCTGCCACGGGGCGTAAGGTCCGCGACGCAATTTTGCATCCCTGAACAGGAGACCTGCATTGGACAGTAGCCCCAGTCGCATGCGACAGGCCCACTTGGCGCGCTAGTCCGGCAGTGTCCTGCACTGTCTGGCCGGCCTGGCAAGACGGTGGTTTCTTGTAACCCCCTCTTCTTCCTTCCCCTTCGTGGTCCTGCGCATTTTCTGGTTTTTCAACCGCGCCAGTTGATGGCGTTCATGCGGGCGTGTGCCCGTGGAAGAGGTTTGCTATGGATTGGAAAGTATTTCTGCTGCGTGTCAGCATCGCCCTGCTGCTGGGGGCGCTGATTGGCGCCGAACGTCAACTGCGCCAGCGCCTGACCGGGCTGCGCACCAATGCACTGGTCAGCACCGGTGCCTGCCTGTTCGTGCTGATGACCCAGGCAGTGCCGGGCATGGCACCCACCGATGCGTCGCGCATCGCCGCGTATGTGGTGTCGGGCATCGGCTTTCTTGGTGGCGGTGTGATCATGCGTGACGGGTTCAACGTACGTGGCCTGAACACCGCCGCCACGCTGTGGTGCACGGCTGCGGTGGGCGTACTCTGCAGCCTCGGGCTGCTGCTGGAGGCGACGCTGGGTAGCCTGGTGGTGCTGTGCGCCAATATCCTGCTGCGCGACATTGCCCAGCGCCTGGACCGCCAGGAAGTGGTGCCGGCCAGCGAGGCGGAGCAGCACTTCGAAGTGCGCATCGTCTGCCGCGCCGAGGACGAGATCCAGGTTCGCAGCCTGATGTTGCACAGCCTGGGCGACCCGCAACTGCGCCTGCAATCACTGCACAGCGAAGATTTGGCCAACCCTGCACGCCTGGAAGTGCGCGCCGAACTGCTGGGCACCGCGCAGGCACCAGCGCAACTGGAGCGGTTGGTCAGCCGGGTCAGCCTGGAGAAAGGTGTAAGCTCGGTGCGCTGGCAATTGCAGCCACAAGTGCTGGCGGCAGATTAGGATCGACAACTAGAAAAGGACTGGCTCATGCGCATCCGCCCTACCCTTGAGCGCGACATTCAATGGCTCCCGGACGTCGAGCGTTCGGCGGCCCAGGCCTTTGCCGCCTGGCCGGCGCTGGCATGGCTGGCGCAGGGTGATGTGATGAGCCGTGAGACACACCGGGCATTCGTCGATGCAGGCGGTAGCTGGGTGGCTGAGGATCTGGAGGGGCGCATTCTGGGGTTTGCCTGTGCCCGCCTTGAGGATCACGCGCTGCATCTTCATGAAATTTCGGTGCGCCGGGAGGCCCAGGGGCAAGGTGTCGGGCGCAGGCTGCTGCGGCAGGTGATCGATGCGGCACGACAGATGGGTGGGCGGGAGCTGACCTTGACCACCTTTGCCGAGGTGCCGTGGAATGCGCCGTTCTATGCGCGGATCGGGTTCGAGGTGGTTGATGAGGGGCTGCTGGATGCGCGGCTGCGGGGCATTCTGGCCAAGGAGCTTGCCCATGGGCTCACGGGGCGCTGTGCAATGCGCCTTTATGTAGGGCCTTGAGCGCTTGGGCGCCGGCAAGCCAGCGCCCACCTCGATAGCGTTGAGCTCAAGCCATGCGCAAACCCTGTGGGAGCGGCTTTANNCAATGAGTTATGTGCAGTTCCATGAGAGCCGGCTTGCCGGTGCAGGCAATTGAAGGAATCATTCTTCCCCTCCCACTACCACACGCCCCGCCACACAATACCCATCCCGCCCCTGGCGCTTGGCCTGGTACAGCGCCGCATCCGCCGCCACCATCAGGCTCTCGGCCGTCACCCCCTCCCGTGCCAGGTCACCCACGGCAATCCCCGCACTGAACGATACCCGTCCCAGGGGGCTGCCTGCATGCTCCAGCAGATGCCGACGCAACAGCTGTTGCACTTCCTGCACCAGCAGCTCCGCCCCGCGTGCATCGGTATCGGGCAGCAGCAGTGTGAACTCCTCGCCCCCATAGCGCACAGCCAGGTCGGCCGGCCGCTTCAGCGCCTGTTGCAGCAACTCGGCAAAGCGCCGCAGGCACTGGTCGCCCGCTGGGTGCCCGTAACGGTCGTTGTAGGCCTTGAAGTAATCCAGGTCGAGCATCACCAGCGCCAGTGGATAGCCCTGGCGCCTCGCCCGGCGCAGCTCCGGCTCGAACACCGCATCCAGCCGCCGGCGGTTACCCAGCCCGGTCAGGCTGTCGGTCAGTGCCAGGGCCTTCAGGGTCTGGTGTGCCTGGTGCAGGGCCCGCTCGATGACAATACGCTCGCGCAACTGGCGCAGCACCACACCACCAAAGGCCGCCAGCCCCACCAGTAACAGCAGCAGTACCGACACCGACTTGATTGCGTCTTGCCGCCAGGGCGCGACGATCGACTCCCGCGACAAGCCCGCCTCCACCACCAACGGGTAGCTGGACAGCGCGCGAAAGCCATACAGCCGTGGCGTGCCGTCGACCACGGCGACCGCCTCGGCCACCCCTTCCGTTGCATACGGCAAGTGGTTGCGGAAGATCTCGCTGTTGCTCAGGCTACGGCCCACTACCTGCTCGACGAACGGCCGCCTGACCAGGATGGTGCCGTCGCGCTTGGCCAGTACCAGCGCGCCACGTTCGTCGATCTTGAAATCGCCATAGTAACGCACGAACCACTCCACCTTGATGGTGCCCAGCAACACCCCGGCGAAGCTGCCATCGGCATATTCCAGGCGCCGTGAAATGGGGATGATCAGGTCGCCAGTCGAGCGGCTGCGCACCACCGAGCCGATGTGTACTCCACGGTCGGGATGGTCGCGGTGGTAAATGAAGTAGTCGCGGTCGGCATTGTTGGCATTGGGCGGGACTACCGCCTGGTCGGTAACGATCCAGCTGCCATCGGGGCCATACACGAACAGTCCGTGCAACTGCGGCATGATGCGCTTCTGCTGGACCAGCAAGGTATGCAGGCGCGGCCGGTCGATGTGCTCGAAGCCGTCGCCTTCCAGGCGTTCGGCCAGCGCCGCGGTGATGACATCGACCTGGCGGATGGCGTCTTCGGCATGCTGCGCCGTGGCTCGGGCCAGGTTGGTAACCATATTCTCGGCATTGGTGAAGGCGTGCCGGTAGTCGCGCCAGATACGCCAGCCTTCCACCAGGACGAAGGCCAGCATCACCACCAGCATGAACGCCAGTACCAGGCGGAACAGCGCCACGGCACGGCCCTCGCCGGTTATCGCAAAGAGGCCGTCTTCATCCTGCTTCCTGGCTGCACACATTGAAGTCCCTAGGTATACCGCGTTTGCCGTCTTTCACTATAGTTGAGCGCCACCTGGGCGCTGCCGCCCAGGAAAAAGATTAAACCTTTGCCGCCCGTGTCCCCTCAACCGTACGCGACACTGAGGTCGCGTCAAGGTTTAAGGAGTGAAGCATGAGCAGTCTCTTCATCAAGCGCGTCGGTTTTTCCATGGTGTTGGGCCTGGCATCGGTACACGCACTGGCGGCTAGTTCCGATGACTTCGTTGAGGCGGCCACCGAGGCCGGCATTGCCGAGGTGGTCACTGGCAACCTGGCCCAGGAAAAAAGCCAGAATACAGCGATCAAGGCATTCGCCCAGCAAATGGTCACTGACCACACCCAGGCCAACCAGAAACTGGGGGACATCGCCCGCAAGCTGGACATTTCCGTGCCCGACGAGGCGGCAATGACCGACAAGGTCAAGAAAGTGATCCTGGAATGGCGAGAAGAGTCGTTCGACAAGTCCTACATCAACAACCAGGTCGATGCGCACGAAAAGGCGGTGGAGCTGTTCAAGAAGGAGGCGGCCTCGTCAGACAAGGCTGAGCTCAAGGCCTTTGCGAGCGAAACCCTGCCCAAGCTCGAACAGCATCTGGAGCATGCCAAGGCGCTTCAGGCCAAGCATGGCAAGTGAGGCCCTCCATGAGTAACGATGCATTGAAAACCGAAGTGCTGACTCGCCTCCTGCACGCCCACCCTCAGGGGCTGGGCAAGGAAGTGCTGGACAACTACCGTGGGGAAAAGGCGGTGGCCGGCATGCTCAAGACACTGCAGGAAGCCGGCTTGATCCAGGATGGCAGCGTGGCGGTAAGCAGCGACCACCAAATCAGCGTGAACTACCCCATCAAGCTATCGGCGGCAGGTGTGGAGGCAGCCAGACAAGCCGAAGACTGAGCGCGCTCGGTAACAGCGGCCTTGTATCGCGATCGGGCTGTGGAACAGCCCTACGATGTCGACATTGACGCAAAAAATCGCCGGGACTGCCCCGCGGCCCGATCGCGACACTGCAAAGACAGCGCTGGTCTGTGACTTACTGCGCCGCGTTAGCGGCAGACAACTGCGACCGACATTCACGCAGCTCCTCGTCTCGTGCCTTGAGCTGCTCCTCAAGCTGCCGTAACTGGCGAGCCTGTTCCGCGCACACGTCGCGCCTCGCTTCCAGGCTCTGTGCCTGCATATCCAGCTGCCGACGCATTTCCTCGCTGGCACCCTGCGCCTGGGCCAGGATCGTGCGCAAGCCCTGGATCTGCGCATCACGCTGTTCCAGCAATTCATCCTGCGCCCTGCAGGCGCTGGCGGCCTGACGATGCTCACCCAGCAAACGCTCGTTGTCGCGGTGCAGGCGGGTCAGCTCGTCCTGCTTGACGATCATGCCCTGCTGCAGTTGGCGCACTTCCACTTGCAACTGTTGCAACTGTGCTTCATGCCGGCGCTGTTCCTGCTCACGCTGTTCGCGGCTGGCGTTGCGGTAGTGCTCCAGTGCATCGCGGGCATGGCGATGCTTGTCTTCCAGTGATTTTACCTGCTCGTCCTTGTCGGCCAGGCGCACCTGCAGCTCGCCCAGCGACTGGTTGAGGCTGGCACTGCGCAACTGTTCGGCTTGCAGGGTGCTTTGGGTGGAAAGCAGTTTTTCCGATTCGGCGGCCAGTGCGGCCACATCGATCTGATGCTGCTGATGCGCCGCAGCCAGTGCCTGCTGGGCGATCGCCAGCTGCGCTTCCAGCTGCTCGCGCTGTTGAGTGAAGGTGCTT
The DNA here is from genome assembly GCF_036858055.1 of Pseudomonas sp. SF2. Classification (NCBI taxonomy): domain Bacteria; kingdom Pseudomonadati; phylum Pseudomonadota; class Gammaproteobacteria; order Pseudomonadales; family Pseudomonadaceae; genus Pseudomonas; species Pseudomonas sp. SF2. Next base: position 127,352 of record NZ_JAMBDI010000030.1, read on the forward strand.
TCGGCCTGCTCGATCTTCAGGTCGGCCTCGTCCTGCAACTGGGTTGCCAGTTGCCCGACCATTCGGCTCAGCACGTCGCTCAGCGCAATGCCGCCCTCGGCGGCCACGGGCTGCTGGCCGGTCAACTCTTTCAGATAGCGGTGAATGGTGGTCTTGGAGCCGGTGTTGCCCAGCTCGATACGTATGGCATCGATGCTGGGGTTTTCGCCCCGGGCAATCAGCGCCTGACGCGCCTGCTGCACTACAACCTTGTTTATACCGCCCCGGGCCATGCTTGCTCCTACGATTTTGTACCGTATTATGTACCATGTAATTACATACCAATTATGAAGACAAGCAACCAACCCTGCAAATATTTCCTAAGATGGAATAATCACGGCTTATCGCATGTGAAATGAGAAATTGGCCTGTTTTCGGGCTGGGCAAACGTACCGGTCCTGCCTGTAGCTGCCTTGTGTCAGTTGCGCTTTGCCGCCACCATGGGCATCCAGCACCCGATCACCGACAGAAAATGACCCTGGAAAACTACAAGGCAATCGCCGACAGCATCGCACTGCTGCTGTACCCGCACGCAGAAGCCATCCTTCATGACCTGCGTAGCCAGACCGTCGTGCACATCGCCAACAATTTCTCCCAGCGCAAACTGGGCGATGACTCGGCGATCGATCACGAGCTGGGGGACCTGCTCAACGGTGCCAACCTGGGGCCCTACGAGAAGCTCAACTGGAACGGCCAGAAGATCCGCTCCATCAGCACCGTGCTGCGCAACCAGGACGGTGAAGCCGAGCACCTGCTGTGCATCAATCTGAATGTGTCGGTACTGGAGCAGGCCCGCGCGGCGCTGGATGCGTTCTTCCAGATGAGCCGGCTGGTGCCGCAGCCAGATTCGCTGTTCCGCAACGACTGGCAGGAACGCATCAACACCTTCCTGCATGCCTGGCTGCAGGAGCGCAACCTGTCACTGCAAACGCTGCAGATAAAAGACAAGCGCAGCCTTGTGCAGGCATTGCATGCCGAAGGCGCGTTCGAAGGGCGCAGTGGCGCCGACTACGTCGCCAGCGTGCTCAACATGGGGCGGGCCACGGTGTACAAGTACCTGAAGGAATTCCGGACCTAACCCCCCGCTTTACTTCACTACGCTGGCGGCCAGATGGGGCGCCGACGGTTTCGCTCGCCCTATTGCCTTGGATGGACTATTAGTCTACGGTGGACATATATTCCATATATAGGCAGGAGTGCAGTCATGTCAGCCGCCACAGCTTCCCCCACCGTTGTCGATACCCATTACCTTGATGCGCTATACGAAGCGATCAAGGATGCCCATGTGGCGCTGCGCCCGGCCGTCAGCATCACCCCGTTGACCTACAGTGCCCGATTGTCGGCAACGAGCGGCTGCACGGTGCTGCTCAAATGCGAACACTTGCAGCACACCGGCTCGTTCAAGTTTCGTGGGGCCAGCAACAAGATCCGTCTGTTGCCGGTCGATCAACACCAGCAGGGGGTGATTGCCGCCTCTTCCGGTAACCACGGGCAAGCGCTGGCACTGGCGGGTAAACGCGCTGGCGTACCTGTCACCGTTTACACCACCACTTCCGCCTCTGCGTACAAGGTGGAGGCCATGCGTGCACTGGGCGCCGAAGTGGTCTGCCTTCCCACCGACCCGCTGAGTACGGAACTGGAGGCGGCCAGGCAGGCCAAGGCCCAGGGTAAACCGTTCGTATCGCCTTACAACGACCCGCAAGTCATCGCTGGCCAAGGCACCATCGGCATCGAGCTATTCGAGCAGGCGCCAGAGCTTGACGCCGTGTTCGTTGCCGTAGGCGGTGGCGGAATGATTGCCGGTATTGCTGCAGCCCTGCGGGTACTCAAGCCTGGCACCGACATCATCGGCTGCTGGCCAGAAAATGATCCGGCTCTGCAGCAGTCGCTCAAGGCCGGCGAAATCATCGATGTGGAAGCTACTGACACGCTGTCAGATGGCACGGCCGGCGGTGTCGAGCCCGGCAGCATCACCTTCCCGCTGTGCCTGGCGCTGCTGACCGATACCGTGCTGGTCAGCGAGGCCGAGATCAGGGCGGCCATGCGCGATATCGCCAGCAGTGAACGCTGGATCATCGAAGGTGCCGCCGGCGTTGCTGTCGCCGGCATGCAAAAGCTTGCCGAGCGCTACCGTGGCAAACGCGTCGCGGTAATCCTGTGTGGCCGAAACATCCTGCTGGACAAGTTCCTCGAGGCCATCCAATGAAGGTCTTCAGCAAAGCGCAGATCATCGCCAGCCTGGACCCGGAAGTCGCGGTACGCTGCCTGGAACAAGGCTTCATCGCCTACTCCGAGGGCAAGGCGCAGGTCCCGCCAGTCCAGGGCTTTGCCTTCCCCGGGGCCAACGGTGACTGCTGCGTCAAGTCGGCCTATATAGAGGGCAGCACCACCTTCACGGTCAAGCTTTCTACCGGCTTCTATGACAACCCGTCCAAGGGCTTACCGAGCAACGATGGCCTGATGCTGGTGCTGTCTGCGCTCACTGGGCAACCACTGGCCCTGCTGCAGGACGAGGGCTGGCTGACCGGTATGCGCACAGCCCTGGCCGGGCGTATCGCTGCGCGCTTGCTGGCACCGGCACAGGTCACCGCCATTGGCATCCTGGGTACCGGCATGCAGGCGCGGATGCAGCTTGAGCAGCTGGGTGCGGTTACCGACTGCCGCCGGGTCGTTGTCTGGGGCCCCCATGACAGCGGGCTTACCGCCTATGGCGCGTTTGCCCGCAAGCTGGGTTACGAGGTGCGGACCACGCATGACGCCGCAGAGGTCGCCACGGCGGCAAACCTGATTGTCTGCACGACCCCGTCCCGCCAGCCGTTGTTGCGCAGCGAGTGGGTCCGGCCCGGCACGCACATCACCGCTGTCGGGGCCGATGCGCCAGGCAAGCAGGAGCTGGACCCGGCGCTGGTGGCCAGGGCAGATCGCATCATCGTCGACTCGATGGCCCAGTGCAGCCAGTACGGCGAGGTTGCCCACGCCTTGAACAGCGGCCGGATCGACGCGAACCAGTTGATCGAACTGGGTACACTGCTGGCTGGCCGCGCCAAAGGGCGTGAGCATGATGGCCAGATCACCCTGGCGGACCTGACCGGTGTAGCCGTACAGGATGCGCAGATCTCAAGCTGCGCCCTGGCTGCGATGGCCGCCTGAGACCACGCCGGCGTCAGACAAAGCGCTGGACCTGCGCCGGCGTCCGCTGCATCAGCACCTTACCGTTGCGTACCGACACCAGCGCATGCCCCTGGCTGCGTACCATCTCGTAATCGTCCGGCGCCGACAGCAGCAACAGGTTCGCCGGCCGCCCCACCTCGATGCCGTAGCGCTCGCCCAGGTTCAGGGTGCGGGCGCTGTTGTCGGTGATCAGGTCCAGGCAGCGCTGCAGGTCTTCGTAGCCAAGCATATGGCAGATGTGCAGGCCGGCCTCGAGAATACGCAGGATGTTGCCGTTGCCCAGCGGGTACCAAGGGTCGACGATGGAATCCTGGCCAAAGCATACGTTCATCCCGGCGCGGTCGAGTTCGGCCACGCGGGTGACACCGCGGCGTTTCGGAAAGTTGTCGAAACGCCCTTGCAGGTGAATGCTCTCGGTCGGGCAGGAGACGAAGTTGATACCCGACTGTTTGAGCAAGCGAAACAGCTTGTAGCAGTAGGCATTGTCGTACGAGCCCATGGCCACGGTATGGCTGGCTGTCACCCGGGCACCCATGTCGCGCACCCGGGCCTCTTCGGCCAGCACTTCGAGGAAGCGCGACTGCGGGTCGTCGGTCTCGTCGCAATGCACGTCCACCAGGCAGCCGGTGCGCTCGGCCAGGTCCATCAGGAACTTCACCGACGACACGCCCTGGTCGCGGGTGTTTTCGAAATGCGGGATGCCGCCAACCACATCGGCGCCAATGGCCACCGCTTCGCTCATCAGCGCCCGGCCGTTGGCGTACGACTCGATACCCTCCTGGGGGAAGGCGACGATCTGCAGGTCGAGCAGGTCGCGCACTTCGTCACGCACTTCGACCATGGCCTTGAGCGCGGTCAGGGTGGGGTCGGTGACATCGACATGAGTACGCACATGCTGGATGCCATGGTCCACCAGCATGCCGATGGTCTTTTTTGCGCGGTTCTTGATGTCGTCGTGGGTGGTGATTGCCTTGCGCTCGGCCCAGCGCTCGATGCCTTCGAACAGGGTGCCGCTCATGTTCCATTGCGGCTCGCCAGCGGTTAGCGTGGCGTCCAGGTGGATGTGCGGTTCGATAAAGGGTGCCACCACCAGGTTCTGCCCGGCATCCAGGTCGTCGCCAGCGCGCGGCGCCACCCCGTCGGCCTGGGGCTTGATGGCGGCTATGCGTTCGCCGCTCAGTTCGATGCGGAACAGGCCAGGCTTGCCGCGCAGGCGTGCGTTGATGATGTTCATGATGCTTCTCCCTGGGCTTGGCTGGTGGCCCTACCAGCATAGTGGCCCAAGCCTTGTGATATTTGCTACTGGACCTATCGCCGGCAAGCCAGCTCCCACAGGTAAACCACAGCCCTGAAGCCCGCGCAGTACCTGTGGGAGCTGGCTTGCCGGCGATAGGGCCGGGGCAGGCAGCAAATCAGGCTCCGTCCAACCCCATTTGCCAGAAGTCCGCCTCCAGGCTGGACGCCTGGCCGAAAATCCTCACCAGTTCGGCAAACCGTTGCTCGGTCATGCTCCGCGCTGCCAGCTCGTCCAGATGCTTGCGCGCCGCGGTGGCGACACCCTGGTAGCCCTCGCCGGCATACTCTGCGATCCATTCACGGTACGGGTGACTGCTCAAATCGCCAATGCGCTCGGACAGCGTTCGGCCGATCTCGGCATAGCCGATCACGCAGGGTGCCAACGCCACATGCAGCTCGAGCAGGTCACCCGCAGCGCCGCAGTCCAGCACGTAGCGGGTATAGGCAACCGTGGCCTGGTGTTCTGGTGCCGCCTCGATATCGGCCTGGGTCAGGCCCCAGCGTGCACATAGGCGCAAGTGCAGCTCGGTTTCGTCCAGAATCGCCGCCAGCCCGGCCTGCGCAGCGCGGATGTCGGCCGGGCGACGGCTCTTGTAGGCAGCCAGCGCCCAGGCGCGGGCGAACTGGATGAGAAACAGGTAATCCTGTACCAGGTAGGTGCGGAAGGCGGCATCGCTCAGCGTACCCTCGCCCATCTGGCGCACGAAGTCGTGGTCGACATAACTGTTCCACTGCGGCGTGGCAGCGGCCTTGAGGCGATCGAAGATATCCATGCCCAGTTGTCCTCCGGGTAGACGGCGTTGAAGAAAGCCCGCTCCAGCGCCACGGTGCGCTGGCAGAAGTCACCGGCCAACACGGCTTCCTGTGGGCCGACGCGGTCGAGTTCGGCTTGCAGGAAGGCAACGAAGTCCTGGTATGTCGGCCGGTTCACTGCCTTGGCATGGACGAGCCTCACAGCAAGGCCGGCAAAAGACAGTTTACAAGGCACATCCCTTCGCCGGCCTGATCCGGATCAGGTTCGTGGGGGCACCGCGCTGCAGCGTCCAGCGGTTCATCAGCCCATTGCCGGGCGCCCCTTGGTGGCGCTCAGGTATACCCCAGGGCGCCGGTGCTGTCACTACCCAATCAGTGGGCAATGGGTGACCCACTAGTGGGGACCTTCACCCATTTTTGACGCTACGGCATTTAACGCACATCAGGCACTACAAGGATTTGTTTGGAAAGGTATTCCCCCAATTTGGGTTGGCACAACCGTTGCTCTAGCCCCATAAACGGGCAAAACGCCATCGATAGCGTAAAGCCATAAGGCCGCGAGCGAGGCACAAGGCTATGAAAACATCTGCCGTGATCCACCCAGCCAGGCACGCATTCCAGCTGTCCACCGTCATTACGCTGATGCTCGGCCTCGGGCTGGTAACGGCTACCGCTGCTCCCCTCGACGACAACAGCATGCCACCGCCGACCGACCCGTCGGCCTACACCAACCAGCCGGCCGACCCGACCCAGGCCTTGCTAGACCTCTACAACATGCCGCCGACCAACCAAGGTGCGCTGGAGCTGACCAATGGCGTGTACGGCGACCGCGACACGGTACGCGCCAACAACGTGCTGCCGCCGGCCCTGCAAACCGGTAACAAATACCCCACCAACGGCAAGCCCAGCCCGCTGTTCGGGGCACTGCCGTTTACCCAGCAGTTGCTGCTGTTCGAGGAATTCGGCACGGAAAAGCTCGACCCCACGCTGCCGCCGCCCCCCCTGACCTTCCCCGTGCCCACCTTGGGCGCAGCACCGGCGCAGGACCCTAACGTGGTAGCTCGCAGCGGCCCCAGCGGCACGGCCCTGGAAGCCTTCCTCAAACAGCCGGGCCTGTACCCGTTCCCGACCCAGTATTCCAACGTGCTCGACCGCAACCCGTGGAAGGCGCAGATCGAGATGTTCCTCAACCGCCAGCCGGTCGGTTCGCCGGCGGAAGGCCGGCCACCAGGAAAAGGCTGGTCGCACCAGCGCTGGAACGAGTTCACCCCGCAGGCGGGGTTCAAGACCGCCCAGGCCGGTGCGCGCATCAACCTTGGCCTGCGTGACCGCAGGCAACTGCACAACTACGCGGTTGGCGAGTTCGCCCCGGGCGGCCTGTACTACCAGACCTCCGACATCCCGACCACGCTGGGCACCACCAAGGGTATCGACACCCGCTTCCACCCGAAAATGCCACTGCAAAACCACAAGTCGCTATGGACCTTCGACGGCACCTTCCCGCCCAAGTTGCTGATGGTGCGCTATGGCCAACCGATCCTGATGCGCCACTACAACGCCTTGCCGATCGACCCTTCGGCCAACGCCGGCTTTGGCCTGCACACCCTTTCGACCCACGAGCACAACGGCCACTCACCGGCCGAGAGTGACGGCTTTGCCAACGCCTATTTCTTCCCAGGGCAGTACTACGACTACCGCTGGCCGCTGCAACTGGCCGGTTACGACACCATCAACACCCGGGCCCAGGACCCGCGTGCGGCTTTCCCCTGCTCGCCGGGTGAAACCCTGTTCGTCAATGACGCCTCGCCAGGCCTGAAAACCTGCCAGAACGGCAGCATCAAGATTCGTGGTGACTGGCGCGAAACCATGAGCACCCACTGGTTCCACGACCACATGCTGGATTTCACGGCGCAGAACGTCTACAAAGGCAACGCCACCATGATGAACTACTACAGCGCCCTGGACCGTGGCAACGAGGCGCTGCAGGATGGCGTGAACCTGCGCTTCCCCAGTGGTTCGGGCATGCCGTGGGGTAACCGCGACTATGACGTCAACCTGGTGATCGCCGACAAGGCCTGGGATGCCAGCGGCCAGCTGTGGTTCAACCCGTTCAACACCGATGGTTTCCTCGGCGACCAGATCCTGGTCAACTGGCAGTACCGGCCCGTGCTCAAGGTACGGGCACGCAGCTACCGCTTCCGTATCCTCAACGGCTCGGTGTCGCGCTACTTCAAGTTCGCCGTGGTGCGGGAAATTGCCGGCACCAGTGGCGAATTCAAAGGCCCGACCGGCTCCAACGTATCGTATGCGCGGGTGCCGTTCCACATGATCGCCAACGACGGCAACATCATGGAGCACACCGTGCCGTTCGACGGCACCCTGGACCTCAACGGTGACGGCAACCTGCAGGACAACAACGGCATCCTGCCACTGCAAGGTATCGCCGAGCGTTACGACATCATCATCAACTTCGCCAAGAACGGCATCAAGGTCGGCGACAAGCTGTACTTCGTCAACCTGGAAGAGCACCTGAGCGGCAAGGGGCCGGAAGGCGCCATCGCGCTGGCCGACGTGCTCTCGGAAAAGTACAAGCCAGTGATCAAGCAGACCACCAGCGGCCCGCGCTGGGAAAACGGCGACCCAGGGATCGGCAAGTTCCTGCAGCTTGTGGTACAGCCCTACAGTGGCCAGGACCTGAGCATGAACCCCGCAGACTATGAGCCGGCCAAACCGGGCAAGGCCGAAGGCCTGAAGATGCTACCACTGCCGATTGACCGCAACTCTGCCACCGACCAGGCCAAGCTCAAGGCGGCCCGCCACCGCGAGTTCATCTTCGGTCGCTCCGACGGTACCGATACCCAGCCCTGGACCATCAAGACCGATGGCGGCTTTGGCTACAGCATGGACCCACGGCGTATCGGTGCGGCGCCACAGCTGGCCCAGCAGTCCACCGACGGCGGTTTCAGCGGCGACGGCACCCTGGAAGTGTGGAAAATCGTCAACGGCGGCAATGGCTGGAGCCACCCGGTGCATGTGCACTTCGAGGAAGGAGTGATCCTCAGCCGCGACGGCAAGGCACCGCCAGAATGGGAAAAGTGGGCGCGCAAGGACGTGTACCGCATCGGGCCGGATGTCGATTCGTCGGAGGAAGTGGAAATGGCCATCCGCTTCCGCGAGTTTGCCGGTACCTACATGGAACATTGCCACAACACCCAGCATGAGGACTCATCGATGCTGCTGCGTTGGGACCTGGAACACCCAGGCCAGTTCCAGGTGATGCCGACCCCGCTGCCGGGCTGGGATGGCGTGGAGTACGTGGCTTCGGTTGGCCTGCCGACATTCCGCACCAAAGACCAAGGCGAAGACCCGGTCAACAAGCCGCCGGTCGCGGCCAACGACAGCGCCGCAACCACGGCCGGCAAGCCGATCACCCTGAATGTACTGGCCAACGACACCGACCCGGAAGGCAACCTGCCGCTGAAGGTCGTCGGTCTCAGCCAACCGGACTCCGGCCAGGGCACCACCAGCACCGATGGCACCACGGTGACCTACACCCCGCCGGCTACGGTTGCCACGCCGTTCACCGCCAGCTTCAACTACTCGGCGCGTGACGCCAAGGGCGCCGAATCGGTAACACCGGCCACGGTCAGCATCGCGGTAGGCGCAGCGGCGATCGACCAGATCCAGGTCACCACTGCCACGGTGCAGGTGCTCAGCAGCAACCGTTTCACCTGGGAGGTCGCAGGCACTACCTCGGTGGCCACGGGCAACAGCATCACTGTGACCGTGGCTACCACCGGCGGCCCGGTGAACCTGGGCACCGCCACAATGACCGCCACGGGCAGCGGTGCCAGCTGGCGGTTGGTGGCAACCACCAGCGGCTATGGCCCGGCCACGCCGGCGACGGTGACCGTGAAATCGGCGCTGGGGCAGAGCGTGACCGCGCCAGTCAGATACAAGTGAGGGTAAAGCGGGGGCCGCTTGGCGGCCCATCGCCGGCAAGCCGGCTCCCACCTCGACTGCATCGGCTCCAAGCCTTGTGCAGTACCTGTGGAAGCTGGCCCAGCCCTTTGGGGCGTAGATAACTGCACTTGCAAGCAGTCCGCATACCCTGTGGGAGCGGCTTT